>NZ_LN831302.1:627651-941477 GCF_001488575.1 Halobacterium hubeiense | reverse complement strand
GTTCCGGCTGGTGGGCTGGCTGGCGTGGCTGCCGCTGACCGGGAATCCGTGGCACGACCGCACGTACGGCGACTTGAAGCGACTCCGGCCCGCGGAAGCGGTGGCGTCGCTCGCGCCGCTGGCGTGCTACGCGCTCGTTGCGGCGTGGGTGTACGCGTACTTCCCGCGGAACGTCGTGCCGTTCGCGGCGTCGGCGCTGGCAGTCGGGCTCTTCCTCGGCGGGACGCTGGTCGCGTCCTCGGTGGTCGCGACGAAGCTCGTCGAGCGAACCCTCGTCAGCCGGTAGCTAGTCGCGGTACGGTTCGACGACGCGCTCGACGCCCTCCTCGAAGGAAATCCGGGGCTCCCAGCCGGTCGCCTCCGTTATCTTGGAGATGTCCGCGCACGTGTCGTGGACGTAGTTCTCCAGCGGAATCGGCTCGTACTCCGGTTCGACGTCCGTGCCGAGCGCGTCGTTGATGAGCTCGACCATCTCGTTGAACGAGTGCGCCTCGCCGGTGCCGAGGTTGTAGACGCCCGTGAGTTCGTGCTCGGCGGTCGTCACGAGTCCGCGCACGATGTCGTCGACGTGCGTGAAGTCCCGCGTCTGGGAGCCGTCGCCCCACAGCACGGGCGACTCGCCGTTCGCAATCTTGTCCGCGAACTGCGAAATCGTGTTGGCGTACTCGCCCTTGTGTGCCTCGTTGCCGCCGTAACCCTGGTACACCGAGAAGAACCGCATCCCAGCGCACGAGAGGTCGTCGTAGAAGTTGTTGTAGTACTCCGCGTAGCGCTCGCGGCCGAGCATCGACGCGTCGTAGCCGGTCGCGGCCTCCAAGTCCATGTCCTCGGGGCTGGGCTCGGTGCGGCTGCCGTAGGCGGACGACGTCGAGGCGTAGACGATGGTGTCGCAGCCGTCGGCGTGGGCCTGCTCGACGACGTTGACGAACCCCTCGATGTTGACGCGCGCGCCCTCTCGGGGGTTCTCTTCGAGCATCTGCCGGCTGGACAGCGCGGCGAGGTGGTAGACGACGTCGACGTCGGTCGGGAGGTCGTCGTCGAGCACGTCCGCTTCGACGTACTCGACGGCGTCGGAGAGATTCTCGGGCGTGCCGAGGTAGCCGTTGTCGAGCGCGACGACGTCGTTGTCCGCGGCGAGGTGGTTCGCGAGGTTCGACCCGATGAACCCCGCGCCACCGGTGACGAGAACGCGGTTTCCGTCCATAGACGTGGATTGACGGTCGGGCCGTAAAACCTACCGTTTCGCCGGTCCCCGTCGGGCTCCCCATCGGGGGATTTATGGAAAACACCGGCCAAACCAATCGTATGTCATCGATTGAACTGACCTCCAGCCAGAAGACGATACTGCGAGCGCTCGTAGACCTCTACACGGAGCGCGAGCAGGCCGTCAAGGGCGAGGACATCGCCGAGGAGGTCGACCGCAACCCGGGCACGATTCGGAACCAGATGCAGAGCCTCAAAGCCCTCCAGCTCGTCGAGGGCGTCCCCGGTCCGAAGGGCGGCTACAAGCCGACCGTCAACGCCTACGAGGCGCTGGAAATCCAGAAGCTGGACACGACCGCCGAGGTCCCCGTCCGCCACGAGGGCGAGGTCGTCGAGGACGCGAACGTCGAGGAGGTCGGGCTGACGAGCGTCCACCACCCCGAGCTGTGCCGCGCGGAGATTCACCTCCGCGGCTCCATCCGGGAGTTCCACGAGGGCGACAGCGTCACGGTCGGGCCGACGCCGCTGTCGAAGCTCGTCATCGAGGGGACGCTGGACGGCAAAGACGACACCGCGAACATCCTCATCCTGAAGATCGACTCGATGGAAGCCCCCGCCGAGGAACCCGAACACTGACGCGCGGCGTTTCAAAGCCTTTGTATCACCGGGTCACGCAGAGTTCCGTATGACAACCAAGGTCGTCGTCCTGGGTGCCGGGTACGCTGGCGCCGGCGCCGTGTCGAAGCTCGAAGACGAACTCGGTCCCGACGCGGAACTCGTCTGGGTTTCCGACACCGACTACCACCTCGTCCTCCACGAGGCCCACCGCGTCATCCGCGACCCGGGCGTCGAGGACAAGATCACGATTCCCGTCGAGGACGTCAAGTCCCGCGGGACGCGGTTCGTCCACGACGAAGTCGTCGACGTCGACGTCGACGACCGCACCGTCGAACTCGCGGACGGCGACGACCTCTCCTACGACTACCTCCTCGTCGGCATCGGGTCGGAGACGGCGACCTACGGCATCGAGGGGATGGGCGAACACCCCCACACGCTGAAGGGCCTCGACGACGCCCTCGCCATCCACGAGGACGTCAGGGCCGCCGCGAAGGAAGCCACCCGCGACGACCCCGCGCAGGTCGTCGTCGGGGGCGCGGGCCTCTCGGGCATCCAGAGCGCGGGCGAGCTCGCGGAGTTCCGCGACCGCCACAACGCGCCAATCGACGTGACGCTCGTGGAGGCGCTCCCCGAGATCTTCCCGCCGGGCGACAGCGAGATTCAGGGCGCGCTCCGCCACCGCCTCGAGGAGCGCGACATCGAGATTCTCACCGACGACCCGATTACGGCGGCCACCGAGGACCACATCGAGTTCGACGAGCGCGACGACCTCGACTACGACGTGTTCCTGTGGACCGGCGGCGTCACCGGCCCCGGCGAACTCGCCGACGTCGACCTCGACGCCGAACACAACCGCCTGCAGGCGGGCTCGAACCTCCAGACGGAGGACGACCGCGTGTTCGCGGTCGGGGACTGCTCGCTGGTCGACCAGCCCGACGACGAGGTCGCGCCGCCGACCGCGCAGGCCGCGTGGCAGGCCGCCGACGTCGCCGCCGAGAACATCTCGCGGGCCATCGACGGCCGCCCGCTGCGCACGTGGACGTACGACGACCAGGGGACGCTGGTGTCCATCGGCGAGACCGCCATCGCCCACGACGTCCAGATAAACGGGTTCGGCGCGCCCGTCCGCACGTTCAACGGCACGCCCGCGAAGATGCTGAAGAAGGCCGCGGCCGCGCGCTGGATCGCGAAGATCACGTCGTGGTCGCGCGCGATGAAGGCCTGGGACGCGCTGTAACCGCGATAACTCCGCTGTTTTTCCGAACGACGACTACCAACGGGGCCTTCTGGAAGTCTCGCCGAACGTTGAAGGCGGACGCCGGCCTCAGTCCAGATATGGCTGCCCAACTGGTCTACTACGGGTTCGTCCTCCTCGCCGCCGTCACGGTCGTCGCCATCGGGTCGTACATCGGGACGATGCGCGCGCTCGACCGCTTCCACGCCGGCGAGGAGAGCATCTTCCTCTCGGGGGACGCGAGAGGCGGCGAGTGACAGTCGGATGGTCGGACTCTCCCGGAACGAGGTCGCACTCGAAGCCCACGACTCGTCGTGGCGCGAGACCTACCGCGAGGAAGCACAGCGACTGCGCAAGCTCGTCGGCGACCGCGTCGAGGCAATCGAGCACGTCGGCAGCACCGCCGTCCCGGGGATTCCCGCGAAGCCAATCATCGACGTGCTGGTCGTCGTCGGCGACGGGCAGACGGACGCAGTGGCCGCCGAATTGGGAGCGAACGGCTACGACCGCCGGCCGAACGACGACGTGCCCGACCGCGTCTTCCTCGCGCGCGGGCCGCCGGACTGCCGGACGCACTACCTCTCGCTGGTCGAATCAGACAGCGACTGCCACCGCGAACAGGTCGCGTTCCGCGACTACCTCCGCGACCACTCGGCCGTGGCAACCGCGTACGCCGCGCTGAAGCGCGAGTTGGCCGCAGAGTATCCGGAGAATCGAGAAGCGTACACAGCCGAGAAGAGTGCGTTCGTCGAGGACGTACTCGACCGCGCGCTCCCCGAGTACGCGCCGTAAACGCTCTGTTGCGTTACTCCAGACTCATGCCGGCGTGCCACTGGTCGACGCCTTCCTCGGCTTTCTTCTCGTCCATCTTCGCGAGCAGGTGGACCGCGAGGCTCGCGGTCTCGGCGGCGTTGGACTCGCCCTCGGTGAGGAACTCGCCGGTCTCGCGGTTCGCGAACACCGAGCAGACGGCGCCCGCGCGCAGGCCGTAGACGTTCGCGAGCGTGAGGATGGCCGACGCCTCCATCTCGACGTTCGCGACGTTGGCGTCCTTGAGCTCCTGAATGAGGTCGTCGCTGCCGACGGCCTCGAAGCCCTCGAAGCCGGGCCGGCCCTGTCCCGCGTAGAAGGAGTCCGAGCTCATCGTGAGGCCGACGTGGTAGTCGTGGCCGAGGCGCTCGGCGGCGGCGACGAGCGCGGAGACGACCTCGTTGTCCGCGACCGCGGGGTAGTCCTCGCGGACGTACTCGTCGCTGGTGCCCTCCTGCCGGACGGCGCCCCGGGTGATGACGAGGTCGCCGGGCTCCATCTCGGCTTGGAGCGCGCCGCAGGAACCCACCCGGATGAACGTGTCCACGCCGATGCGCGCGAGCTCCTCGACCGCGATGGCGGCCGAGGGCGACCCGATGCCCGTGGAGGTCACGGAGATGGGCGTGCCGTCGTAGCTGCCGGTAGCGGTGCGGTACTCGCGGTGGTGGGCGACCTCCTCGTGGTCGTCCCACAGCGGCGTGATTTTGTCGAGGCGCTCGGGGTTGCCGGGGAGCAACACGGCGTCCGCGATGTCCCCAGTGGAGAGTTCGACGTGATACTGGACCTCGTCGTTCGGGTCCTCGCTGTCGCCGGGCATGGCACCGAGTTGGCCGGCGACGGGCAAAGTGTCTTCGTGTTCCGGGAGGCGAAGGCACTTCGCCGACGAACGCCTTCGTCCGCCGTGAACCGGAGTCGAGTCGCGGCGCTGTTCGGCGTGGTCGCACTCGCGTGGGGCGGGTCGTACGTCGCCATCGACGTCGGCCTGCGGGAGTTGCCAGCGTTGCTGTTCGCTGCGTACCGGCTGGAGACCGCTGCGGTCGTCGCGCTCCCGGCGGCGTACGTCGTCTGCGACCGCTTCGTCCCCCGGACTCGCCGGGAGGTCGCGGCCGCCGCGGTCAGCGGCGCGACGGTCGCAGCGCTGACGAACGCGTTCCTGTTCGCCGGCCAGCAGCACGCCACGGGCGGGGTCGCATCCGTGTTGTTCTCCACGAACCCCGTCATCGCGGCGGGGCTGGCGGCCGCGCTCGCGCCGTCCGAGCGCCTCGACCGCGTCGAAGTCGTCGGCCTCGTGGTCGGGCTCACCGGCGTCGCCGTCGTCGTGCGGCCGTCGCCGGGCGCGCTCGCCGCCGGGACGACCGGGAAACTACTGTTGCTGGCGGGCGCGACGAGCCTCGCGCTCGGGAGCGTGGTCGTCGCCCGGCTGGACAGCGACCTCGACTCGCTCGCGGAGACCGCGTGGGGGCTGGCGTTCGGCGCCGTCCTCGTCCACGCCGCCAGCCTCCTGCTGGGCGAGCCGCAGTCGCTGCCGGCGTCGCCGTCGCTGCTCGGCGCTATCGCGTACGTGGGCGTGGCCTCGACGGCGCTGGCCTACCCGGCGTACTTCGAACTCGTCGGCGCGGTCGGGCCGGTGCGCGCGAACCTCGTCTCCTACGCCGTCCCGGTCGTCACCGCGGTCTCCAGTTGGGTGTTGCTCGGGCGGGCAATCGGCCCCGTGACCGCCGCGGGCTTCGTCGTCATCGCGGCGGGGTTCGTCCTGTTGAACCGGCGCGCGTTGCGCTCGCTTTTCAGTGCCCGAGCATCTCGGGCGTGATGGTGTCCGGGATGAGCTCGCCGATGGTGTAGCGCTTGTAGCCGTCGCCGGTGTCACAGAGCACGGGCACGTCGTCGTCGCAGAACTCCGCGAGCGTCTGCCGGCACATCCCGCACGGCGTGACGGCGTCCCGGGCTTCGGAGGTGACGACGACCTTCGCGAACTCGCGGTGGCCGTCGCGGACCGCGGAGCCGATTGCGACCTCCTCGGCGTGGAGGCTGTTCGAGAAGTTCGCGTTCTCGACGTTCGTCCCGACGTACACCTCGCCGTCGGCGGTCTCGATTGCGGCGCCGACCGGGTACTCCGAGTACGGCACGTAGGCTTCCTGTAGGGCGTCGCGAGCGGCGTCCAGCAGTTCGTCGTCATCCATACGCGTCCTTCGAGCAGCCGCGACAAAAAGACCGCGCGTTCGGCTTACTCGTCCTCGCCGGACTCGTAGTGCTCGCCGCCCGCGGACGGGATGCGCGTGCGGCCGAACACCGCGAGCACGACGATGACGGTGATGTACGGGATGGTGCGCACCAGCTCCGTGGGCACTTGGAAGACGTCCCGCGCCTGCAGCGTGAGCTGCGTGGCGTCGAGGCCGGCGAACAGCATCGTGGAGCCGAGCGCCCCGACGGGGTGGTAGTTCCCGAAGAGGTACGCGACGATGGCGATGAACCCCTTCCCGTTGACCATCGTCGGGCCGTTGCCCGTGAACTGGCCGACGCCGAGCGCGAGCGCGGCGCCGCCGACGCCCGCGAGCACGCCCGACAGCAGCACGGCGCCGTACCGGACGCGGTGGACGTTCACGCCCGCCGTGTCCAGCGCCTTCGGGTTCTCGCCGCTGGCTTCGACCCAGCGGCCGAACGCGGTGCGGTGGAGCGTGTACCACGACAGCGCGACCGCCAGCAGCATCAAGTAGACGGGCGGGCTGGCGTCGAACAGCGCGCCGAAGAACGGCAGCCCGACGAGCGACGACTGGAGGTCGATGACGTTCGGCACGAAGTCGACCCCGACGTCCGGCAGGTCGACGACGAACCCGAGTTCCCACGTGACGAACTCGGAGACGAACGGAATCCCCATCTGGGTGAGCGTCGGGAACGTATCGACGCTGACGGTGTTCTTCGAGCCGTAGATGACCGACGAGAGGAACGGCGCGAGGCCGAGCGCGATGAGCCAGACCGCGAGGCCGGCGATAATCTGGTCGGCGCGGAACTCGATGCAGACGATGGCGAACAGCAGCGCCAGCAGCGTGCTCGCGAGAACGCCGCCGAGCAGGCCGTACCAGACGTTGCCGGTCACGTCGGTCGCCCAGATGCCGACGAACGCGGCGATGATGAGCAGGCCTTCGAGGCCGATGTTGATGACGCCGGACTTCTCGGCGAAGATGCCGCCGAGCGCGGCGAACGCGATGGGCACCGAGAGCCGCAGCGTCGCGGCGAGCGTGGAGTCGGCGGTGAGCACGGCGAACAGGCGGCCGGCGTCGGACTGCGGCGCGAACACGCCGGCGGCGGTGAGGCCGAGCGCGGCGAGCAGGACGACGCCGACGACCGCCTGCTGGAGGCGGCTCCGGCCGACGAACAGCCGGTCGTAGGCGCCGACGACCGCGCTTCGAGCGGTGCCGGCGACCCGGGAGCCGTCACTCATCGCTCCCACCTCCGGTGGCGCCGTCGGCGGCCACTGGCTCGCCGGGCTGGTCGAACGAGCCGAACTTCCGTCCGATCATCCGGAAGAACTCCGGCATCGCGACGAACAGGATGATGAGCCCGCGGAGCACGCCGACCAGCGTCGGCGGCACGTCAGAGCCGACCTGCACGACGACGGACCCGCTCTTGAGCACGCCGAACAGCAGCGCGGCGAACCCGACGCCGAGCGGGTTGTTGCCGGCGAGGATGGAGACGGTGATGCCGTCGAAGCCGTAGTCCGGGACGCCGGTCTGGAAGTTCCCCAACATCATCAGCACGTAGACGGCGCCGCCGATGCCGGCGAGCGCGCCCGACAGCGTGATGCTGGAGACGATGGTGCGGTCGGCGTCGACGCCGCCGTACTCGGCGGCGTCCGGCTGGAGGCCGCTCGTCCGCAGGTCGTAGCCGAACGACGTGTGCTGGAGGAGATACCAGATGCCGACGAGCACCGCGATGGCGAACGCGAGCGCGAGCAGGGAGACGTCGTCCCGCGGCCTGAACAGGAAGTCGGGGAACATCGCGACGTCGGGCAGCGGGACGGTCTGGTTCGCGAAGCTCTCGGGGTCCTTGAAGTACTTCTCGCGGGAGACCAGAAAGAGCGCGACGGAGGTCGCGACGAAGTTCAGCATGATGGTGGTGATGACCTCGTTGGCGTCCGCGTACGCCTTCAGCGCGCCCGGCACCGCGGCGTACGCGCCGCCCGCGACGCCGCCGAGCAGGAGGCCCAGCGGGAGCAAGACGACGGTCGCGAGCACGCCGAGGTCGGCCAGCGGCGGCGCGACGTACGCGAGCACGACGCCCGTGGTGAGCGCGCCGACGACGAGCTGGCCCTGCACGCCGATGTTGAAGATGTCCGCGCGGAACGCCACCGCGACCGCGACGCCCGTGAACATCAGAATCGTGGTCTCGGCGAGCGTCGTGGCGAACTGGCCGTTCAGCGGGTTGCTGAGGACGTCCCCGAGCGCGCCGAGGAACAGCAGGTCGTACACCGCGAACGGGTCGTAACAGAACCCCATCGCGAACACCGAGCTGCCGCCGACGAACTGCGTGACGAACTTCCCGGGGACGGCGATGGTGTAGGCGGCGCTGGAGCAGTCGGTCATCCGGCCGGCGCCGAGGATGATGAGCGCGCCGATGAACACCGACAGCAGGAGCGCGGAGATGCTGATGAGGAAGCGCTCGAACGCCGACGCGCGGACGAGGCGCCCGAGCAGGTCGCGGGCGCGGTCGGCGGCGCTCACTGCGCCACCCCCTTGGCGTCGCGCTCGCTACGCGGCTCGTACCCTTCGGGGTGCTCGCCGGCCATCAGCAGTCCGAGTTCCTCCTCGGTGACGTCGTCGGGGTCGACGACCGCCATCACGTCGCCGTCGTGCATCACGGCGAGGCGGTCCGAGAGCCCCTGCACCTCGTCGAGTTTCGAGGAGACCAGCAGGACGCCCCGGCCCTCGTCGCGGAGTTCGAGCAGGCGGTCGTGGATGAACTCCTGGGAGCCGATGTCGACGCCGCGCGTCGGGTGCGTGGCGACGACGAGCCGCGGGTCGCGCTCGAACTCGCGGCCGACGATGAACTTCTGCTGGTTGCCGCCGGACAGCGAGACGGCGTCGTTGTCCGCGTTCGGCGGCCGCACGTCGTACTCCTCGACGATGGCCTCGGCGTGCTCGCGGGAGGCGTCCCAGTCGATGGTGCCGCTCCCCGCGAACGGCTCGCCGTGCTGGCTGCCGAGGATGCCGTTCTCCACGAGGTCGAAGTCCATCACGAGCCCGCGCTCCTGGCGGTCCTCGGGGATGTACGCCATCCCGCCGTCGATGCGCTCGCGGCGGGGCGCGTCGGTGAAGTCCCGGCCGTCGAACTCGACGGTTCCGGCCTCCGGTTCGCGCAGGCCCGTAATCGCTTCCACGAGTTCGGCCTGCCCGTTGCCGTCCACGCCCGCGACGCCGAACACTTCACCCTCGCGGACGGCGAAGGAGACGTCCGTGACGGCGGGCACGTCGCGGTCGTCGAGCACGGAGAGCGAGTCCACGTCGAGGACCGTCTCGCCGACGTCCGGGGGCGTCGATTCGACGTCGAGGACGACCTCGCGGCCGACCATCAGCTCCGCGAGCTCTTCGCGGGTGGTCTCGTCGGCGTCGACGGTGCCGACGTTCTCCCCGTCCCGGAGGACGGTGACGTCGTCGGCGGCGTGCATCGCTTCGCCGAGCTTGTGCGTGATGAAGATGACCGTCTTCCCCTGGTCGGTGAGCTCGTCGAGGACGCCGAAGAGGTCCTCGACCTCCTGTGGCGTGAGCACGGCGGTCGGCTCGTCGAGGATGAGCACGTCCGCGCCGCGGTACAGCGCCTTCAGAATCTCGACGCGCTGCTGGACGCCGACGCTGACGTCGGCGATGGTCTGGTCGGGGTCGACGTCGAACCCGTAGCGCTCGCTGAGCTCGACGACTTCGCGGCGCGCGGCCTCGCGGTCGACGGCGAGCCCGCCCCACTTGCGGGGCTCGTTGCCGAGCGCGATGTTCTCGGCGACCGTCATGGTGTCCACGAGCATGAAGTGCTGGTGAATCATCCCGATGCCGGCGTCGATGGCGTCCCGCGGGGAGTCGAACTCCCGGGGCTCGCCGTCGACGACGACGCGCCCGGAGTTCGGCTGGTAGAGCCCGTAGAGGACGTTCATCAGGGTCGTCTTCCCCGCACCGTTCTCGCCGAGCAGGGCGTGGACTGACCCGCGCTCGACGTGCAGGTCGACATTGTCGTTCGCGACGACGCCCGGGAAGCGTTTCGTGATGTCTTCGAGTCGGACAGCCGTATCCGTTTGTGTCATTCGTGCAGAATATATTTGGGGGTGGCGCCGCGGTCAGGCGTCGGAGGGGTTCTGCGGGACGGAGGTGTCGCCGTCGATAATCGACTGGCGGGCGTCGCTGACGGCGGTCCTGACGTCCTCGGGAATCTCGGATTCGAGCTGGTCGCCGTAGACGCAGGCGACGCCGTCGTCCTGCAGGCCGAGCGTCGTCGTCGTGCCGGTCTCGAAGTTGCCGTTGACCTTCGCTTCCGCGGCGTTGTAGACGGCGGTGTCCACGCGCTTGACCATGCTCGCGAGGATGACGTCCGCGTAGCTGCTCTTCGTGACGGACTGGTCGCGGTCGACGCCGATTGCGAAGCGGCCCTTGTCCTGTGCGGCCTGGAAGACGCCGGTGCCGGTGTTGCCGGCGGCGTGGAAGACGATGTCGCTGCCGGAGTTGTACATCGAGAGCGCGGCTTCCTGCCCGGCCGTCGTGTCGTTGAAGCTGCCGATGTACGACGTCTGCACGTCGATGTCGTCGTTGGTCGCCTTGACGCCCGCGGTGAACCCGGCCTCGAACTTCTGGATGAGCGCGCTCTCGCGGCCGCCGACGAAGCCGACGTTCGTGGAGTCGGGCTTCGTGGAGCCGGCGCCAGCGCTGAAGCTCATCGACGTGAGGTGGGCGGCGAGCACGCCGACGAGGTACGAGCCCTCGTGCTCGCGGAACACGTAGCTGCCGACGTTGTCCGCGTCGACGGTTTCGTCGACGATCTGGAAGTCCTGCTCGGGGTAGTTCGCGGCGGTCTCCGACAGCGAGTCGGCGTGGAGGTAGCCGATGCAGGAGACGAGGTCGTAGTCGGGATTCGAGGAGCCCGCGTACTGCTGCTGGTAGTTCCCGAACTCGGAGACAGCGCCCGGCTGGGACTCGCTGAACTCGAGGTCGAAGTCCTCCCGGGCCTGCTGGATGCCGGACTGCGCCTGGTCGTTGAACGACCCGTCGCCGAGGCCGCCGGTCGCGTACACCATCCCGACGTGCGTCGTGTCCGACCCCGTGGTCGTCCCCTTGGAGTCCTCGGTCGTGCCGCTGGACCCTTCGGTGGTCGTCTCCGTCTCGTCGCCGCCGGAGGGACCGCCCGTACAGCCCGCCAGTCCCGAGAGACCGATTGCGCCAGCGCCCGCCGTCGCCTTGATGAACTCCCGCCTGTCGAAGTTGGACATACTTGCGTCAAAGGAGACATTCGTACGGTGATAAAGCCGTCGTTTGTGGGGGATAGCGGCAAAACGTGGGCGCATTGTCAGGCCTCAGCGACGGCGTCTTCGACGACGCCCGCGACCGACTCCACGAGGTCGTCGACGTCGTCGGCCTCGGCGTACACGCGGACGTAGGGCTCGGTGCCGCTGGGTCGCACGAGCGTCCACGAGGCGTCCGGGAACTCCAGCCGGACGCCGTACTCGGTGTCCACGTCGGCGTCCGGGAACTCGGCGGGTAAGTCCTCGGCGAGTCGCGCCATCACCGCCTCCTTGGCGGCGTCTGGGCACTCGACACTGACCTTCCGGTACGGGCGCTCCGTCACGGGCTCGCGCAGCGCCGCGAGGCCGCCGGCGTCCGCGACCAGCCGCGAGAGGACGGCCGCCGACGCCACGCCGTCGATCCAGCCGCCGAACGCGGCGTGGACGTGCTTCCACGGCTCCGCGGCGAACACGACGTCGCCGCCGTCCTCGCGGGCCGCCGCGATGCCCTCGTGGAGCGCGCCGAGGCGAACCCGTTCGACCCGCCCGCCCGCCTCGCCGACGCGCTCGTCGATGCGCGCGGAGGCGTTCGGCGTCGTCACGACCACCGGGTCGGCGGCGTCGCTGTCCCGGGTGTAGTGCTCTGCGAGAATCGCGAGTACCGTGTCCTCGTGGACGACCTCGCCGTCGCCGTCCACGACGACGATGCGGTCGGCGTCGCCGTCGTGCGCGATGCCGAACGCGGCGTCGCCGTCCGCGACGAAGTTCATCAGGTCGCCGATGGTCTCCGGCGTCGGCTTGCTCGGGCGACCGGGGAAGTGGCCGTCCACGTTCGCGTTCAGCGTGACGACGTGCGCGCCGAGTTCCCGCAGCACCTGCGGCGTCGCCAGCCCCGCGACGCCGTTCCCGCAGTCCACGGCGACGGTGAGGCCGTCGAGGGGCGCGCCGTGCTCGCGGGCGTACTCGGCGACCGCCTCCCGGTAGTCCGGGAGCACCTCGATGGATTCGGTCTCGCCCCAGTCCGCCCACGACGCGTACTCGGGGTCGCTGTCCACGCGGTCCTCGATGGCGAGCTCGCGCTCGCGGTCGTACTCGGAGCCGTCCACGAACAGCTTGATGCCGTTGTCCTCCGGGGGGTTGTGGCTCGCGGTCAATTGGACGCCGCGGCGGCCCTGCGAGGCGTACGCCAGCGCCGGCGTCGGCAACACGCCCGCGTCCAGCACGCGCATCCCGCCGGCCTGGAGGCCCGCGCTCATCGCCGCCGCGAGCGCCGGCCCCGTCTCGCGGCCGTCTCGCGCGACCACGAACGCCTTGTCGTCGCCGCGGGCGTCCGCGCCGGCCGCGGCGCCGACCGCGACCGCCAGCTCCGGGGTCACGTCGGCGACCGCGCTCCCTCGAATCCCTGCCGTGCCGAAGAGGTCCATACGCGGGGGGAGCGCCCGCGTTCACTTAGGTTCCGCTGTTCCCGGGCGAGCGCAGAATCAGAGTTCGATGCCGCTCGGGATGAGGCTGTGGCTGCGGAGGAGGTCGCCGTCCTCGCTGTAGACGAGGAACGTGGACTTCTCGTAGACGACCAGCTGTTCGCCGTCGACGCGAATCTCGACGCGGTACTGGCCGTCGTCGCCGGTCGCCTCGCCGTACCGGCGCGCCGCCCGCACGAACTGCAGGACGTCGTCGGCGTCCTGGTTCAGTTCGAGGACGAACTCCCCGGTGATGCGGTTCGTGACGGCGACGACGCCGCCGGCGTCCGGGTCGTCGACGTCGTCGGTCAGTCGGAACGTGGCGTCGGTCTCCTCGGCGTCGAGGCGGTCGCCGTCCCGGTCCGTGAGTCGGTCTTCGAGCTCCGCGGCCGCGCCCGTGAACTCGATGGTGACGTTCGGCTTCTCGGGGTCACCGTCCTCGTCGACCCAGTCGACGTGCTCGACGTCCAGTTCGAAGTAATCCCGGCGCATTCCCTACGGGTGGATAGGGCGGACGGGGAAATGAACGTAACGCCCCATCTGGGTGTCGGTCACTGGCCGTACGCGAGCCGCTGGACGGCGGCGTTCAGGCGCGCGGTCGCCGTCTGCAGCCACGCGACCGGGGAGACGCGCCGCACGGCTGACTCCTCGACCTCGATGCGGTCGTCGCCGAACGGGTCCCGGAGCCCGTCGTCGCTGTTCGCGTCGACCGCGTCCACCACGGTCGTCATCGAACAGCGGCCGCAGGCCTCCGTCGACTGCTCCTCTACCATGCGTACAACTCACACGCGAACGAACATAGTTCTGCCGTCGCGAGCCCCGAACGTTCATATTGCCCGCGGGCCGTGCCCGAAACGTACCATGGCGGTATCGACGCTCGACTGGCTCGCGCTGGTCGTCCCGTTCGTCGTCTACCTCCTCGCGCTGGCGGTCTACTACGTCTGGGAGGGGCGCCGCGAGCGGCGGCTGCGCGAGGAACACGACCGGGAGGTGAACCGTGGCTGAAGCCATCGCAGGCGGCGCGGGCGCGTGGGTGCTCGGGACGTTCGCCGCCTACCTCGTCGTCCTCGTGGGCATCGGCGTGTGGGCGAGCAAGTTCATGGACACCGTCGGCGACTACGTGGTCGGCGGCCGGGAAATCGGCCCCGTCGTCACGGGGTTCAGCGAGCGCGCCTCCGAGATGAGCGGCTGGCTGACGCTGGGCGTGCCCGCGGACGCCTACTCCTCGGGGGTCATGGCGTTCTACAACGGCCTCGGGATGATTCCCGCGGACCTGCTGGCGTGGGCGGGCATCGCCAAGCGCCTCCGCAAGTACTCGGAAATCGTGCGCGCGGTGACGCTGCCGACGTTCTTCGCGACGCGGCTCCGTGACGACACCGGGCTCGTGAAGGCCGTCTCCTCGATAGTGCTCATCGTCTTCGAGGGCGGGTACGTCGGCGCGCAAATCGTCGCCGCGGGCACGCTGCTGCGCGTGCTGACGGGCATCGAGATGTGGGTCGGCATCGTCGCCGGCGGCGTCATCGTCGTCGGGTACACGATGCTCGGCGGCTACTTCGCGGTGGCGTGGTCGGACTACTTCCAGGGCGCCATCATCCTCGCGGCGTTCGCCGTCCTCCCGATTATCGCGTACGCGACGTGGGGACTGCCGTTCGGCGACCTCGCGGCGATGGACAACGGCGCCTCGCTCACGAGCGTCACCGGCGGCGCGACCGGCTGGGCGGCGCTGTTCGGCATCATCTCGTACGCCGCCATCGGGCTCGGCGTCCCCGGCAACCCCCACATCATGGTGCGGTTCATGGGCATCGACCGCGTGGAGAACGTCCGCACGGCGGCGGTCGTCGCCCAGCTGTTCATGTTCGTGGCGTACGTCGGCGCCGCGCTCGTCGGCCTCTACGCGCTCGTGCAGTTCGGCGACCTCGCGAACACGGACAACGCGATGCCGATGGTGACGCTGGAACTGCTGCCGGGCGCGCTCGCCGGCGTCGTGCTCGCGGCCGCGCTCGCGGCGATGATGTCGAGCGCGGACTCCCAGCTTTTGGTCGCGACCAGCGCCGTCGTCGAAGACGTCTACCACGGCTTCCTCAACGAGCAGGCCACGGAGGAGCAGCTCGTGCGGTACTCGCGGTACGTCACCCTCGCAATCGGGTTCGCGTCCATCGGGTTCGCGTACGTCGCCCGCGAGACGCCAATCTACACGCTCGTCCTCGACTACGCGTGGGGTGGCCTCGGCGCGAGCCTCGGCCCGCTGCTCATCGCGGCGCTGTGGTGGAAGCGCGTCACCGTCGCGGGCGCGGTCGCGAGCATGGTGACGGGCACGACGACGATGATTCTGTGGACGCAGTGGACGACCATCCTCGGCGAAGCCACCATCGAGGGCCTCCACACCGCGCTGTCGGGACTGCTCACGGTGTACGGGCTGTTCCCGGCGTTCGTGCTGTCCGCGCTCGTGCTCGTGGTGGTGTCGCTGGCGACGACGCCGCCGGACCGCGAGGCCCTCGCGGAGGACTTCGACGTGATGCGCCAGCCGCTGTCCGCGGTCGTCGAGGACGACTACGCGACCGACGGCGGGACGCCCGAGCCGAAGGCGGTCACGGAGCTGGACAACGTCCGCGGGCACGTCGCGGACAGCGACTACTGGGACGAACAGTGAGATGACCGGCGACGACCGCGTCCGCGAGCGCGCGACCCTCGACGTGGTCGAGCCCGCAATCGAGCGCGAGTCCGTCGAGTCGGCGGGCCGCGTGGGCGCGGTCGCGTACCCGTACCTCGTCTACCGGGCGACCGCGACGATTCCGCGGCGGTTCCTCGACGACCGCGAGACCGAGTACGTCGTCAGCCTCGACCGGTCGCGGCGGCTCGCGTTGCGCGCCGACGAACACCCCGAGACGGAACAGCGGACCGTCGAGGACGTGCTCGTGCTCCCCGCGGAGGTCTCCCGCGAGCAGGCCCGCGAGATGGCCCGTGACGCGGTCTTCGAGTGGACGCTGCGGTCGCGGTCGCTGGGCGGCGCGCCCGACATCGACCTCGCGGAATCGGTCGCCGCGCACAAGCTGTTCTGGATTGCCGACCGCGAGGACGGCGACGTCCTCGTGGACAGCGTCACCGGCGACGAGCGCCCGCTAGAGGGGTGACCGCGGCGACGCGACGGGCTTTTAACCCGCGTGTGGTATCTACAGGCATGGGCTACCGAATCGTCGACCCCGACGACGTCGAAGTGCCGGACGGGCGGCCGTGCGAGTACCGCTCGCTGACCGAGGCCGGCGACCTCGACGAGATGGCGGTGAACCTGTTCCGCGCGGAACCGGGCGAGCAGGTGCCGCTGGCGTACCACTACCACGAACAGCAGGAGGAGGCCTTCTTCGTGCTCTCGGGGACGCTGTTCGTGGAGACGCCCGAGCGGACCTACGAGGTACCGGAGGGACACCTCTTCACCGTGGACCCGGAGAGCCCCCAGCGCGCGCACAACCCCGAGGACGCCGACGAGCGCGTCGAACTGCTGGCGGTCGGCGCGCCGCCGGCGCCCGACGACGCGGTCGCGTACGACCCCGGCGAAGATGACTGAAGCCGACGGCCGGGAGCCCGCCGACCTCCCCGCCGAAATCCGGGAGGCGGTGCCGACGTGGGACGACGAGTACTTCGACCGCGTCAGCGACCGGCTGATGTACAGCTACGACCTCGAACGCGACTACGACGTCCGCGGCGAGACCTTCGACCTGTACGGGGAGTTCCGCGTGCTCAACCAGAAGCAGTTCTTCCACCCGGCGCTGAGCTACGCCGACCACGAGACCGAAGAGCACGTCTTCGCGCGCCGAGCCGGCCGGCCGACGGTCGCGGACCTCGAATCGCTGGTCGAACTCGGCCACGACCTCGCCGACGACTGGGTGAAGGCCGACGAGGAGCACTACGAGACGAAGTTCACGTTCGTCCTCGTCGCCGACGAACTCCCCGACGCGGTGGCGTCGTTCGTGGACGGCTTCCGCGACCGCACGCTGTTGAAGTACGGCTACTACGGCCACTACGAGGTGAACCTCGCCGTCGTCGCGCCCGACGACGAGGCGGCGGTCGCCAGCGAGAAGGCGGACGTCGCGGACGCGTTCGCGCTCTGGGGCGACGTCGAGCGCGAGTCCGAGGGGTTCCTCTCGCGGTTCGCGAAGCGCTTCTGGACGTAGCCGGCGGCCGCGGCGCTACGGCCACGCGGTTTCGAGGGAGGGACAGGTAGAGGGGACCGTGGAGCGGTCAGTCGTCGCTCGGTTCGGCGGCGGGTTCGCGGCCGCCGCGGACGTCACTGATGTTGCCGTAGCCGATGCGCACCAGCGACAGCGCGAGGTAGACGAGCACGACGGCGAGCACGATGCGGACGGCCATCGAAATCTGTCCGCCGATGCCGCCGGCGGTGCCCTGAATCAGGCCGACGTACAGCCACTGGTAGCCGGCGAGGAACCCCAGCGCGAGCACCGTGATGACGACCATGACGGCCATCGGGACGCCCGTGGAGACGAGCTGTTTGGTCTCGTCCCAGTTGGCGAGCCAGACGGTGCCGGTCAGCAGCGCGAGCGCGGCGAGCAGCTGGTTGGCGCTGCCGAACAGCGCCCACAGCGTCGACCACTCGCCGGAGATGATGAGCACGTACGCGACGAGACACTGGACGGCGGGGTTCGTGTACCGCCCGCGGGCGAACGAACCGACGCCGCCCGAGAAGCCGGTGTCGGTGCCGCTGCCCTGCGTGCCGACGATTTCCTCCATCATGTAGCGGCCGAGGCGCGCGGCCGTGTCGGTGGACGTGAGCAGGAAACTCACGAGCACGAGCGCCATGAACGGGCCGCCGTAGCTGGCGGGGATGCCGAGGCTCGTGAGGATGACGCCGCCGCCCGCCGCGAAGTTCGGGAGCGCGCCGCCGATGCCGCCGCCCTGCTCGATGACCGTCGAGCCGAGGCCGGCGATGGCGAGCGTGGACAGCGCGACCGCGGCGAGCAGGCCCTCGCCGAGCATGCCGCCGTAGCCGATGAGGCGGGCGTCGCTCTCCTTGTTGAGCTGTTTGGCGGTCGTCCCGGAGGACACCAGCGAGTGGAAGCCGCTGATGGTCCCGCACGCGATTGTCACGAACAGCATCGGGAACAGCGGGTACGGCGCCCGTCCCTCGACGCCGAGGAAGCCGGTGAACGGCTGGATGCTGTCGGCGATGACCAGCGGCTCGCTGGACGTGCCGAGGAACGTCCCGACGACGATGGCGACGAGCGCGCCGCCGACGCCCGCGTACAGCAGGAACGACGAGAGATAGTCGCGCGGCTGGAGCAGCACCCACACCGGGAGGGCGCTGGCGGCCGCGGCGTACACCAGAATCACGGGCACCCACGCGGCGGTGTTACCGCCGAGCGCGCCGGCGCCGGGTACCCACGAGCCCGTGCCGTCGAAGAGGATGAACGTGCCCGCGGGGTGTGCGGCCTCGCCGGCGAGTTCGAAGAACGCGAACGGGTACTGGATGCCGAGCCAGACGCCCGCGAACACGCCGGCGACGAACACGATGGTGCCGGGGATGAACGGGCCGTCGAGCTGGTAGAGGTAGACGCCGAACACCACGGCGAGCGCGATGTACACGAAGCTCGCGGTGGCCGCCGACGGGTACGCGTTCAACACGATGCCCACGACGAGCGCGAACACCGCGACCACGAGGATGATGGTGAGGAACGCGAACCACAGCAGCATATTCTTCCCGCGCTCACCGACGTACTCGCCGATGATGTAGCCGATTGACTTCCCCTCGTGTCGCATCGAGCCGGACAGCGAGATGAAGTCGTGGACGGCGCCCATCAGCGGGTTGCCGATGGCGACCCACGCGAGCGCAGGCGCCCATCCCCAGATGGCGCCGGCCGTGATGGGGCCGACGATGGGCGCGCCGCCCGCGATGCTGGAGAAGTGGTGGCCGAGCAGCACTGGTTTCTTCGCCGGGACGTACTCCTGTCCGTCTTCGTACTTGTGGGCGGGCGTGTCACGCGAGTCGTCGATGTCGACGAACCGGGAGAGGTACTTCGAGTACCCCACGTACCCCAGTGAGAACGTGACGAGGACCGCCGCCACAATCCATATTACCTGTGTCATTTGTAACGTACCTTCGTGACACTGATTACCGAACTCCCACTTAAACGTTCGCCTCTTAATGAGTGTCCCCGGCGTCGAAATAATCGCTCGACGGCGCGACCCCCGCCTCAGACGAACGCCGGGTCTTCGGCGGCGACCTCGACGTCGAGTTCGCCGGCGACCTCCGCCAGCAGGTCACCTTTCACCTCGCGGGTGCGGGACTCGATTTCGGCGACCAGCGGCGCGTCCAGTGACTCCCGGACGGTCGCGAGCCGCTCGTTCTCGGTTTCCACGCGGTCCCGGAGGTAGCGCGCGCCGCGGCCGTTCTCGTCGTCGTCCGGGGACGGCGTGAGCTTGTTCGCGACGAGCCCGCGGACTTCGAGGTCCTCGTCGGCCATGTCCGCGATGGCGCGCTCGGTCTCGTTGACGGAGAGCTGGTCGGGGTTCAACACGAGGAAGAACGCGGCGTCCTCGCGGAGCGCGCCGCCCGCGAACTCGAAGAACTCCTTGCGCTCCTGCAGTCGCGCGAGCACGGGGTCGCCGTCCATCACGCGCCGGGGCTCGTTGTTGCCGACCGCGGCCTTCTCGAAGAGGTCGATGCTCTGCCGGCGCTTGTGCATCAGGCGCTCGACCCACGATTCGAGGAACTCCGGCAGGCCGAGCAGTCGTAGCGTCGAGCCGGTGGGGGCGGTGTCGAAGACGACGCGGTCGTAGGGGTCGCTGTTGCGCATCACCTCGACGAATCGGTCGAACAGCGCGGACTCGTAGGCGCCCGGCGTCTGGTGGGCCATCTCCAGTTGCTTGTTGATCTCGTTGACCATCGACGCCGACACCTGGTCGGAGAGCCGGTTGCGGATGTCGTCGAGGTGCGCGGTGACCTCCTCGTCGGGGTCGATTTCGAGCGCCGACAGCCCGTCGATACCCTCGACGGGCTCCGGGCTGTCCCCGAACTGCTGGTCGAAGACGTCCGAGACGGAGTGGGCGGGGTCCGTGGAGACGACGAGCGTCTCGACGCCGGCGTCGGCGCACTTCCGGGCGTACGCACACGAGACGGTCGTCTTGCCGACGCCGCCCTTCCCGCCGAAGAACACGAACGGCTTCACAGGTGTGCCTCCGCGGTCGGGCTGTCGGTCGGTCGCGATGCGAGCGGTCGGCGTGTTGGTGTCGCGGTCATCAGAAGTGGTACTGTTGGCCCTTGCGTTCGAGCATCGTCTCGCGGTCCCAGAGGCGTCGCTCCCACGCCTCGAACTCGTCCTCGATGTACGGCAGAATCTCGGCGGTGTAGTACGAGACCGGCGAGGGAATGCCGAAGGCGTCCGGGAAACAGGCCAGCAGGAACGCGTCCTCGATGTCCTCGGCCTCCTTCTCGATTTTCTCGTAGGCCGGGTGGCTTACCATGCCGTGGTAGAGGCCGCGCAGCCACTCCTCGACGGCCTCCCGGTAGGCCGCGATTCGCTCGGCGACGTTCATCGTGTCGGTGGTACGGCTTCTCGCGGTAAAAGCTGTCGCGGTCGCGCGCCCGCCAGCGTCCCCGAGAAGCACGAGGTTCAAGGCGACTGCCACGTACTCACACGCATGGGCGAACGGATTCCGGTGACGGTACTGTCGGGGAGTCTCGGCGCCGGGAAGACGACGCTGCTGAATCACTTGCTCGCCAACTCGGGCGACCGCGACGTCGCCGTCCTCGTCAACGACATGGGCGACGTGAACATCGACGCCGACCTCGTGGCGGAGGGGTCGGAGCTGGACGTCGCCGAGGGCGTCGCGGAGCTGTCGAACGGCTGTATCTGCTGTGAGCTCCAGGACGACCTCGAAACCGCGGTGGTGCGGCTCGCGCAGGACCGCGACTTCGACCACCTCGTCGTGGAGTCCTCGGGAATCTCGGAGCCCGCGCCCGTCGCGCGGCTGTTCACCACCGAGTCCCGCGTGGCCGCGAAGTACCGCGTGAACGGGCTCGTGACGGTCGTGGACAGCCGGCTACTCGTGGACACGTTCGGCGGCGATGGCACGCCCGAGCGCGTCGGCACTGACGAGGACGGCCGCCCGCTGTCGGACCTGCTCGTGGAGCAAATCGAGGTGTCGAACGCGGTCGTACTGAACAAGGCGGACCTCTGCACGGACGCCGAACTCGACGAGGCCGAGGCACTGGTGGCGGCACTCCAGCCCGAGGCGGACACCGTCCGCACGTCGTTCTCCGAGGTAGAGCCGTCGTGGCTACTGGACGTCGAGCGCTTCGACGAGAGCGAGGTCGGCGACCTCCCCGGCTGGAAGCGCGCGCTCGAATCGGACGACGAGGGCCACGACCACGGCGAGGACGACCACGGCCACCGCCATCCCGACGAGGTGTACGGCGTCTCGTCGTTCACGTACCGGGCGCGGCGGCCGTTCCACCCCGAGCGGGTCGCCGAGGTGCTGCGAACGCTCCCCGAGGGCGTGGTACGCTCGAAGGGGACGCTGTGGGTCGCGGGCAACGATCTCAGGCAGACCGTCGGGCAGGCGGGGCCGTCGGTGCGCGTGACCGCGCGCGGCCCGTGGATCGCGTCGCTCCCGGAGGTCGAGCAGGACCTCTACCGGTCGAACCGTCCGAACCTGGAGTGGGACGACGAGCACGGCGACCGCCGCACGGAGTTCGTCGTCATCGGCACGGACGTCGATGAAGCGGCGCTCCGAGAGCGGCTCGACGACGCACTCGTCACTGACGAGGAGTGGGAGAACGTGGCGGCGCTCCCGAACGGGCCGTTCGCCACGGAGAACGAGGCGGAAGTCGTGTTGCGCGAGCCCGAGCCCGCGACCCGGTAGTCAGCAGGCGCAGCCGTCCTCGTAGGAGCGCTCGAAGCGCATCGGGTCGCCGCAGTCCGGGCACAGCGGCGTGCCCGCCTCGTCGCGGTCCAGTCCCTCCTCGTCGACAGTCACGTCCCGCACGCACACGTTGCAGTCGTCGCACCAGTACGCGCCCCGCGAGGCGTCGACGTCCACGTCGTCCATCTCCGCGCTCCCCGACAGCGCGGCCGAAACCCTGTTGACGATGCCCATGCGTGTGGATAGCATTCGACTGCCTTAGTTCCCGGGTCTCGTCGGCCAAGAGCTAAGTGCAGGACTCCCGGGCTTCGACGTATGAGCGAAGACGAACGCGGCGCGGGCGAGGAGGCGGGGTTCGGCGAGGCCGCGGCGCGCTCGGAGGGGAGCCCGTGGGTCGCGCAGGGAATCAATGCGGTGCTGTCGACGCTGTTCGCGCTCGTCGTCGTCGGTGGCCTGGAGTTCATCGGCGCGGCGGCGTTCACGCTCGTGAACGTGGCGACCGCGGCCGTCCTCATCTTCACCGTCTCCTACGTCGCGACGCGGTGAGCCGCCGGCACCGACACACTGTAGAGGGCGGCCCGGCAACCCCCGCGTATGGTAACGCGCATCGGGATTCACGCGTCCGTGGAGACGCTGTTCCCGCCGACAGTGCTGGTCGACGAGCTCGACGACGTCGACCCCGAAGTGACCGTGGTCACGTCCGACGACCTCGACGGCGTGGACGCGCTCGTGACGTTCGCGTACGACGACGCCTTTCTCGACAGCGGTCTGGAGTGGATTCACTCCGTGCAGTCCGGCGTGGACCGGTTCCCGTTCGAGGACCTCGAAGCCGCTGGCGTCCGCCTGACGAACAGCACGGGCACGCACGGCGACAGCGTCGGCGAGACGGTCGCCGGCTACATGCTGTCGTTCGCGCGCCGGCTCCACGAGTACCGCAGCAAGCAGGAGCGAACGGAGTGGGCGTGGCCGGCGTGGCAGGACCCGTTCACGCTCGACGGCTCCTCGCTGTGTGTCGTCGGCCTCGGGACGCTCGGGCAGGGCATCGCGGCGCGAGCGGACGCGCTCGGGATGGACGTCGTCGGCGTCAAGCGCACGCCGACGCCCGTCGACCACGTTGATACCGTCTACCCGCGTGCGGACCTCCACGAGGCCATCGCGGATGCGAAGTTCGTCGCGCTCGCGGTGCCGCTGACCGACGACACAGCGGGGATGATTGGCGACGCCGAACTCGACGCGATGCGCGACGACGCGGTGCTGGTGAACGTCGCGCGTGGCCCCGTCGTCGAGCAGGACGCGCTCGTGGACGCGTTAGAGGGCGACGAACTCACGGGCGCGGCGCTGGACGTCTTCGAGGCCGAGCCACTGCCTGAGGACTCGCCACTCTGGGAGCTGGACGAAGTGGTGGTGACGCCGCACGCTGCCGCGGCGACCCGCGACTACGCCGAGCGGATGGCCGCGCTCGTCCGGGAGAACGTCCGCCGCGTCGCGGCCGGCGAGCGCCTCGCGAACGCCGTCGTGGAACCCGGCGACGACTCGGCAGCCAGCCTTTAAGGTGACGCGGGCGAACGTGGAGGTAGTAATCGATGCCCGCCGACTTCCTCGCGGACTTCGAACGACAGTTCGAGACTCTCCGAGAGCGCGCCGAGCGCGTCGTCGACGTCGTCCGCGGCTCCACGGTCGAACTCGTCGAGTACGACCCCGCCGCCCACGGGCCGCTCGTGGAGTTCGATGGCCTCGACGGCTACGAGGAGGTCGACCGCTACTGGGTGCACGCGCCCTACGCGTTCGTCTACGTCGGCCACGACGCCGACAACGACGAGTACCGCTACCACGTCGTCGAACCCGGGCTCGACGACTTCGAGCGGGACCTGCTGGAGACGCTGTACGACGACATCCGGGACGCGCTCATCTACGACGCCGAGTACGAGCCCGACGACCCCGAGGCCGTGCTGAAGCGGCAGATGAAGCGGCTCATCGAGGAGTACGGCATCGACGTGGACCCGAACGCCTTCTACCGGCTGTTCTACTACCTCCACCGCACCTTCGAGGGGTTCGAGAAGCTCGACCCGGTGATGCGTGACCCCCACATCGAGGACATCTCCTGTGACGGCTACGAGGTGCCGCTGTTCGTCTACCACGACCAGTACACGGACGTCGAGACGAACGTCTCCTACGAGCAGGAGGAACTGGACGGCTTCGTGGTGCGGCTCGCCCAGCAGTCCGGCCGCCACATCTCCATCGGCGACCCCGTGACGGAGACGACGCTCCCGGACGGCTCCCGCGCGGAGCTCGCGCTCGGCGAGGAGGTCACGCCCCGCGGGTCGGCGTTCACGATTCGGAAGTACAGCGAGGACCCGTTCACGCCCGCGACGCTCGTGGACTACAACACGTTCGACCTCGACCAGATGGCGTACCTCTGGCTCGCCATCGAGTCCAACAAGAGCCTGCTGTTCGCGGGCGGCACCGCGTCCGGGAAGACCACGTCGATGAACGCCATCTCGATGTTCGTGCCGCCGCGCTCGAAAGTGCTCACCATCGAGGACACCCGCGAGCTGACGCTGTTCCACGAGAACTGGCTGTCGTCGGTCACGCGGGAGTCAATCGGTGAAGGCGAGGACATCACGATGTACGACCTGCTCCGGTCGGCGCTCCGGCACCGCCCCGAATACATCATCGTCGGCGAGGTGCGCGGCGACGAGGCGATGACGCTGTTCCAGGCGATGAACACCGGCCACACGACGTACTCGACGATGCACGCCGACAGCGTGCAGACGGTCATCAATCGGCTAGAGAACGAGCCCATCAACGTCCCGCGGGCGATGATTCAGAGCCTCGACGTGCTCTGCGTGCAGACGCTCACGCACGTCGGCGGCGAGCGCGTCCGCCGGAACCGCGTCATCGCGGAAATCGAGGGCATCGACCAGCGCACCGGCGACCTCGACTACTCGACGGCGTTCGAGTGGAACCCCGGCAACGACGACTTCGAGCAGCGGGACTCGGTCGTCCTCGACGAGATTCGCGACGAGCGCGGCTGGTCGCGGGGCGAGCTGTTGCGCGAGCTGCGGAACCGCAAGCGCGTCCTCCAGTACCTCACGCAGAAGGACGTCACCGACTACCGCCAGTTCACGGCCGTCGTCAACGAGTACTACGCGAACCCCGAACGGGTCGTCGAGCGCGTGCGCTCGGAGCTCGAGGAGGACGTCGTCGTGAACGCGCCGGGTGTCGGCGAGTAGCATGGCGTCGCCGCTGGTCTTCGCGCCGCTGGTCGCGGTGCTGGCGGTCCTGTTCGCGCTCGCGGCGGCGCCGGTGTTCGCCCCGATAGACCGGCTCGTCTCCCGGCTGTCGCTGGCGGCGTTCGGCGGGTTCGCGCGGCGGCGCCGAGACGCCAACCCCGGACAGGTCGCCGCGCTACAGGGCGCCCACGTCCCGCAGACGTACCGCGTGTACGCCTCGCGGACGTTCCTCTACGCGACCGTCGGCGCGCTCGCGGGCAGCATCCTCGGCGTCTACCTCGTCGCGAGCGTGCTCGTGTTCCTCGGGAGCGCGTCCGAGAGCCTCCAGTCGCAGTTCCCCGCGGCCGTACAGGGGCTGTTCGTGGAGAGTGTCAGCGGCTTCTCCGGCGGCGAACTGTTCGCGCTCTTCCTCGCGTCGGGCGCGACGCTGGGCGTGCTCGCGGCGTACGCCGCCTACCAGTCCCGGTGGACGATGCCGAGCTACCGGGCGGGCGAGCGCGAGCGCCGCATCGACGCGTCGATGGAGCGCACAGTCGCGTTCCTGTACGCGCTCTCCCGCAGCGGAATGGCGCTCCCCGAGGTGCTGCGGATTCTCTCGCGCAACCGCGAGGTCTACGGGGAGAGCGCCGAGGAGATGGCGGTCGCCGTCAAGGACGTGGACATGTACGGCGCCGACATCCTCCGCGCGCTCGGCCGGCTCGGCCAGCGCACGCCCAGCGAGGAGCTCGCGGAGTTCTCGGAGAACCTCACGAGCGTCCTCCAGAGCGGCCGCGACCTCCCGGGGTTCCTGAAGCGCCAGTACGACTACTACGCCGAGGAAGCCGAAGCCCAGCAGGAGCAGTTCCTCGAACTGCTCGCGACGCTCGCGGAGGCGTACGTCACGCTGCTGGTCGCCGGGCCGCTGTTCCTCATCACCATCCTCGTCGTCGTCGGGCTCACGCTCGCGGACACGCTGACGTTCCTGCAGTTCACCGCGTACCTGCTGATTCCGATGGCGACCGTAGGGTTCGTCGTCTACCTCGACAGCATCACGGGGACCGCGACCGGCGGCGAGGTCACCGGCGACGAGGGCTCGGAGGCGGGGACGCGCTTCCAGTCCATCCCCCAGCGAGCGGCGCGCGCGGACGGCGGCCAGACGGCCGGTGCGGCCACCGAACAGAACCGCGAGCGCCTCGCCACCTACGAGGCGCTGCGGCCGATACTCTACCGGCTGCGCAACCCCGTGTCGGTCGTGCGCGAGTCCCCGACGGTGCTGCTGTACGCGACCGTGCCGCTCGCCGCGCTCTACCTGCTCGTCCAGTGGTGGCCGCTCGCGTCGGCGGGCGTCACCGACCTCACCGCGTACGACGACCCGCTCGTGCACGCGACGCTGTTCGTGCTCGGGACGTTCACGGTCGCGTACGAGCTCCACCGGCGCCGCGTGAAAGCCATCGAGGCGGGCGTGCCGGACTTCCTCGACCGGTTCGCGTCCACGAACGAGGCGGGGATGCCGGTCGTCCAGAGCTTCGGGCGCGTCGTCGGCAGCGACCTCGGCGCGCTCACCACGGAACTGGAACGCACGTGGGCGGACGTGCAGTGGGGCGCGCGCATCGAGCACGCGCTCGGCCGGTTCCGCGACCGCACCGCCACGCCCGCCATCTCCCGGGTCGTGACGCTGACGACGAACGCGATGCGGGCCAGCGGCGACCTCGGCCCCGTGTTGCGCATCGCCGCCAACGAGGCGAAGGCGACGCGGCGCCTCGAACGCGACCGCCGCAGCGAACTGCTGACGTACCTCGTCGTCATCTACATCGCCTTCTTCGTGTTCCTCGCCATCATCGTCGCGCTCGACGTCATCTTCATCCCGAACATCCCCGTCGTGGAGACGACGGCGCCGGCCGGCCAGCTCCCCGCGGGCGGGAGTTCGGGCGCGTTCTCGCGGACCGCCAACCTCACGCAGGCGACGAAGGACTCGTACAGTCTGGTGTTCTTCCACACGGGCCTCGTGCAGGCGGTCTGCTCGGGGCTGGTCGCCGGACAGATGGGACAGGGGAGCGTGAAAGCCGGCGCGAAACACGCCACGCTGATGCTCGCCATCGCGTACGGCACGTTCCTCGTCCTCGGGTGACTCTCGTGACTGACGTCCACTACACGTACGACCGCATCGCCGAGCACTTCTCGAAGACCCGCGAGTACCCGTGGCCGGAAATCGAGGAGTTCCTCGCGGACCGCACCGGCGCCGTCGCCGTCGACGTCGGCTGCGGGAACGGCCGCCACACCGAACTGCTCGCCGCGAACGCCGACCGCGCAATCGGCGTGGACGCCAGCCGCGGCCTCCTCCGTGAAGCCCGCGACCGCGCCACCGACCGCGGCTTCGACGCGGCCCTCGTCGCCGGCGACGCCGAGCGCCTCCCGCTCGCCGCAAATGTCGCGGACCTCGCGGTGTACGTCGCGACCATCCACCACCTCCCCGACCGGGACGCGCGCGTCGCCAGCCTCGACGAACTCGCGCGCGTGCTCACCGTGGACGGGGACGCCCTCGTGAGCGCGTGGAGCACCACTCACGACAAGTTCGACCGGACCGAGGGCTTCGACACGACCGTGGACTGGACGCTCCCCGGCGGCGAGACGGTCCCCCGGTTCTACCACGTCTACGACCCCGACGAGTTCCGCGCGGACCTCCGAGCGAGCGCGCTCGCCGTCGGAGAGACGTTCACCGCCAGCGGGAACTGCTACGCCGTCGTCCACGGCGAAGAGTAACGCCCTTAAGCGACCGGGGGAAACTGGCACGTGAGCACCGATGGTGAGCAAAACCGAAGGTTTTGCGAGCCACGGTGCGCAAGCGAAGCGCAGCGCACCGATGGTCTAGTGGCTAGGACCTGAGCCTTCCAAGCTCATGGCCCGGGTTCAAATCCCGGTCGGTGCATTTCTGTCGAGCGAAGCGAGACGAAATACACAGGGATTCTGAACCCTGTGAGTCGCAGCCCGCGCAGCAAAGCGAGCAGGAACGTCTCACAACGGTTCAAATCCCGAAAGACGCAAGAGCGTCTTTCGGCGTTCGCAGTCCTCCGGACTGCTCACTCCCGGTCGGTGCATTTCTGTCGAAAAAGTGACCGACAGCGACGCTACCGCGTGGCGGTCGCGCCGCGTTCGACGCCGGAAAACTCGAAGCGCGCGCCCCCGCTCTCGCTGTCGGTGGCTTCGACGGTCCAGCCGTGGGCGGACGCGATTTTGCGGACGATGTAGAGCCCGAAGCCGGTGCCGTCGTCCTCGGTGGTGACGCCGCGCTCGAAGAGGTCGCTGTGGTCGCCCGACGGGAGGCCGGGGCCGTCGTCCTCGACCGCGAAGCCGTCCTCAGTCGGGACGACGCGGACGGTGACGTCGGGGCCGACGTGTTCCACAGCATCCTGCCGAGCCTGCGAGGCAGGGTCCGTGGAACCGTGTTCCACAGCATTCCGGAAGAGGTTCTCCAGGAGCTGGCAGAGGCGGTCGTCGTCGGCGACGACGTCCCCGAGGTCGTCCGCGACCGCGAGGCTGGCGGCGGTGTCGTCGCCGGCGACCGCCGCCCACGAGCGAGCGACTGCGTCGCCGAGGGCGACCGGTTCGGCGTCCCCGATTTCCTCGCCTTCGCGGGCGAGGTAGAGGACGTCGCTGACGATGCGCTCCATGCGGTCGAGGGCGTCGCTGGCGCGGTCGAAGTGCTCGGGGTCGCCGTCCTCGCGGGCGAGGTCGAGGAAGCCGCGCGCGACGTTCAGCGGGCTGCGGAGGTCGTGGCTGACCATCGACGCGAACTCCTCCAGTCGGTCGTTCTGCCGGCGGAGGCGCTCGGTCGCGCGGCGCTGTTCGATCTCGTAGCTCGCCCACCGCGCCATCAGTTCGACGAACGTGCGCTCGGTCTCCGAGAACGGCTCCTCGCGGGCGTCGGTGTCCGCGAAGCAGAACGTGCCGTAGGTCTCGCCGTCGACGACGACCTGGGCGCCGGCGTAACAGCCGAGGCCGAAGCGCTCGAAGGCGGGGTCGTCGCTCCACCCCTCCGCGACCGCGTTCTGGACGGTGACCAGTTCGTCCTCGGTGATAGTCTTCCGGCAGTAGGCGTCCGAGAGCGGGCAAGTGTCGCCGGGCTGGAGCAGCGGGTGGTCGCCGCGCGCTTCGACGACGCGCTGTGTGCCGTCCTCGATTTCGGTGAGGAAGCCGTGGGGGACGTCGAGGATGTCGCACCCGAGGTCGAGGAGGTCGCGGAGCTTCGTCTCGAAGTCGGCCTCGCGGTCCGCGGTGATGCGGTACATCTCGCGGAGCGCCGCCTGTTCGGACTGGAGCGCTTCCTGGAGGCGGGTGCGCTCGGTGACGTCCCGGAGCACGGAGAGGTGTTCGCCGGGCACGACGTTCGCGGTGGCGGCGTACTCGACGAGGCGGCGCTCGCCGTCGGGGCGGACGAGCGGAAACGACCCGGAGTCGGTGGCGTTCGTCTCGAAGTCCGCCCACGCGTCGTCGAAGTCGTAGTCGTCGGGCGCGAACTCGGCGACGCGGCGGCCGAGCAGTTCGGCCCGCGAGAGTCCGAACAGCTCGCAGGCGCTCTCGTTGGCGTCGATGTAGCGGCCGTCGTCGTCCGCGACGACCATCGCGTCCATCGCGCCCTCGAACGTCGCCCGGTACCGGGCTTGCGTGTGCTCGCGGGTGTCGTCACCGACGGCGTCGCGGACGATGGCGACGACGCCCGTGCGGTCCCCCCACGGAATGACGCGCGTGGTGACCGTGGCGGAGAACGCCTCCCCGGTGAGCGTGTGGAGAGTCCGCCACGCGGAGTCGAGGTCGCTGGCGGCGTCGAACGCGGACGTCGTGGCGTCGTCGAGTTCCTCGACTGCCGCGACGGCAGTGCCGACCAGCGAGTCGGCGTCGGCGGCGTCGAGGCGGTCGGCGGCCGCGGCGTTCGCGTACGTGAACGCGCCGTCGGCGGCGACCAGAATCGGGTCGGGCGCGCCGTCGAGGGCGCAGCGGACGCGTTCGCGGTCAGCGCGCTCGTCGCGGGTGGCGTCGGCGCGCTCGACGGCGATGCGGACGCGACGCGCGAGGTCCGCGAACCGGTCGGCGTCGCGGCCGTCGGTGACGTACTCGGTGACGCCGGCGGCGACCGCGTCGCTGGCGACGCTCTCGTCGGCGTCGGCGGCGAACAGGACGAACGGGAGGTCGGGGTGGCTGGCGCGGACGGCTTCGAGGAACTCGACGCCGTCGACGCCCGCCATCGCCCACCGGCTGACGACGCAGTCGACGCCGGCGTCGACGACCGCGAGCGCGTCGCCGCCCGCGGTCGCGGTGCGCGTGGCTATTCGCGAGTCGGCGGCTTCGAGGCGTGCGGCGGCGTCGGCGGCGCGGGCGGCGTCGTCGTCGACGAAGAGCACGGCGAGTGTGTCGTCGGAGTCCATCTGCAGCGTTATCGCCTAGACGGTCGCGCGCGCCTTGAGGGTGCCGCTACGTGTCGGCCCGCGGAAACTACTGGAACATCCGCATCGGGCGCGCCTGCGTGGACTCGTTCTCTTCGGCTTCCTGCATGCGCTGGGCGAGGCGCTTCTTCTGCTCGCGAATCTCCTCGGCTTCCTCGACGAGCTTCTCCGTGGGGACGTCGACGCCGGCCAGCGGCTCGATGGCGTCGTCGATGAGCTGCTTCGCGGCCGCGGGGTCGGGGAACTGCGGGTCGGACTCCACGACGAGGCCGACGGCGTCGGTGCCGCTCTCGGCCGCCCGGTTGATGAGCGCGCCCGTCGGACCGCTGACGAGGCCGCGCTCGGGCGGCGTGTCGATATCGTGGGCGTCGAGGCGGGCCGCGGCGTCGCCACTGGCGATGCCGAACACCTCGGGGGCGGTCGAGCGGTCGAGGTTCTGCATCGGGAGGCCGCTGAGGTACAGCGGCGTGGCGTCGTTGTCCGCGACCCACTCGGTGACGCAGTCCGCGAACTCGCCGCCGGTGTCGCGGGCCAGCGGCACGTCCGACTGGAGCGCGAGCAGGTCCCGCTGCTCGTCGGCGTACAGCCGGACGGGCGGGAGGACGTCGCGGGCGTCCGCCTCGTAGACGGAGACGCGGGGGATGTTCTGACAGTCCACGCTCGCGACGTACTCCATCTCGAAGGCGTCGACGAGGTGGTCGGTGGCGATTTTGCCGACGAGGCCGACGCCCGGCAGTCCCTCGACGAGCGTCGGACTGTCGAGGTCGAGCTCGGTTTTGGTGCGAATGCTCGCCATGGCTGGCCCGTCTCCCGGAGACGGCTTAAACTCGGGGGCGGCCCGGGTCGGAGCAGCGGCGAACGTAACCCACAAGCGCCCCTCCGCCGTACGACGGGGTAATGGACGCGCTCTCGCGATACGAGCCGATAATCGACGACTTCGAGGCGTTCCTCGACGCCTGCGAACGCCACCTCCCAACGACGGTCCGGGTCAACTCTATCAAGGCGACCCGGGACCGCGCGGTCGAGGCCCTCGAAGCCGAGGGCATCGACGTCTACGGCCGCGACTGGAACAGCGACGTGCTGGGCGTCGCCACCGGCAAGCCGGGGAACACGTGGCCCTACGTCCACGGCTGGATTCACGGCCAGGAGGAAGTGTCGGCCGTGCCGCCCGCTATTCTGGACCCGCAACCGGGGGAGGTCGTCTGGGACTCGTGTGCCGCGCCCGGCGGGAAGACCACCCAGCTCGCGGCGGAGATGAACGACGAGGGGCTGGTCGTCGCGAACGACGACAACCTCGGCCGCCTCTCCGCGCTGCGCGGGAACTGCGACCGCCTCGGCGTCACGAGCGCCGCGGTGACGAACACGGACGCGCGCCGCGCGACACTCGACCCGTTTCCGGACGTGGACGCTTTCGACCGCGCGCTCGTCGACGCGCCCTGCACCTGCGAGGGCACCATCCGCAAGAACGCCGACGCCCTCGACGGCGCAGGAGCGAGCGCGAGCCGGAACCTCGCGGCGCTCCAGTCGGACATCCTCGAACGCGCCATCGAACTCACTCGCGAGGGCGGGACCGTGGTGTACTCCACGTGCACGTTCGCCCCCGAGGAGAACGAGGCCGTCGTCGACAGCGCCCTCTCCGACGGCGACTGTCGGCTCGTGGAGTTCGACACCGGCCTCGAATCCTCGCCCGGAATCACGGCGTGGAACGACGAGACGTACGACGACTCGCTGACGAAGACGCGCCGCTACTACCCCCACCAGAACGACACGGGCGGGTTCTTCGCCGCGAAACTGGAGGTGACGGCGTGACTGACGACGACCACGGTTCCGACGAGAGCGACGGCGGCATCGACCACTTCCGCCGGAACAGGAGCGGCCAGTTCGACCGCCTCCCCCAGACGGACGCCGACCGGACGGTCAAAGGTCGGCCGACTCGCGGGGCCGTCGTGGACTGGTGGGTGGACCGGTTCGCCGTCCCCGAGGACACCTTCGACGAGTACACGTTCTGGGAGAAGGGCAAGGGGAAGGTCTGGGCGCTCCCCTACGACCCCGGGGAGCCGGTGCCCGTCGAGGCGCTCGGCCTGAAAATCCTGCGCACGCGACAGGAGCACTGGAAGCCCACCACGGACGCCGTCCAGCGGTTCGGCCGCGACGCCGAGCAGAACGTCATCGTGCTCGACGAGCCGGAGGCCAAGCGCTTCCTCGCCGGCGAGGAGCAGGAAATCGAGTGGGACGGCGACTGGGGCTACCTCGTCGTCGCCCACGACCTCGCGGGCGGCGTCGAACCCATCGGCGTCGGCCTCTACACGTACGGCGACCTCAAGTCGATGGTGCCGAAGGGCCGCCGCCGGGACGTTTAGTCTTTCTCGCGTAGCGTTCCGCCGCTCAGTCCCTCCCACTCGACGCGGTAGCCGAGCCGGGAGAACAGCGCGCTCGCGTCGTCGATGCCGTAGCTCTCGGCGACCGCTTCGGCGTCGTCTTTCGACATCCCTGCCTCCAGTTCTGCGGCTACGTCGTCCAGCACGTCGGGGCGGACGAGCGTGCGTCCCACGAGTTCGTGTTCGGGGAAGGCCACGTCCTCGATGGCGTCCTCGCTGACGCCGCGTGACGCCGCGAGGTCCGCGAGCGTGACTGCGTCCGCGTCGGGCGCGAGTTCGTCCGGGAGGTCGGCGGCGGACTCGGCGACGAGGTCGGCTTCGAGGTCGCGGAGCGCGTCCACCACGTCTTTGACGCGCACGGAGCCCGTGTACTCCACGACGCGGTGGTCGCGGGACTGGACGTCCTCGCCGACGCCGAGGCTCGCGTCCACGGCCACGAGGAGCGTCTCGTCGGTGGCGTCCAGTTGGGAGAGCTTCTTCTCGACGTACTCGGGCGTCCAGAACCCCATAATCTCGAAGTAGACGCGCTCGTCGCCGAACGCGTAGTCGAACGCGAAGTCCGGCACCATCAGGCGGTCGCCCGCCGCGAGCACGTCCGGCTCGCGGACGAGCTCCCAGTCCAAATCGAGTGACTGGAAGCGCGCGGCGAACTCGCGCTCGACGCCGCTGTCGTACTCCACCTCCGTCACGGGGTCGGCGTCCGGGACGTCGAAGTCGCCCGCGGAGAGTTCCAGCAGGCGCTCGCGCCCGCGGTCGTCGATGGTGGCCTCGACTTCCCAGTCGTCGCCCTTCGCGACCGTGCGGAGGACGCGCGCGAACCGCGTGCCGTACCGCCGCGAGCGCTGGAACAGCGCGTCCGGGCCGGTGAGCACGACCTCGCGGCCCTCGCCGTCCTCGACGGGAATCACCTCGTACAGCAGGCCGAGGCGCTTCACCGCGGAGACGAGCCCGCGGGGGTCCGAGGAGCGCACGCGCATCTCGGTCGCGTCGAACAGCGCGGTCTGCGCTAAGGAGAGATTGTACTGGGCGACCAGCGACGCGGGCGTCCAGCGCGAGGCGACCTCGGTGAGGACCTCGCGGGTCTCGCGGTCGGCGTACAGCGAGGCCGCGAGGTCGTCGGGCGTCACGTCGCCGGGGAACCCCTCGGCGGCCGCCGCGAGAGCCTCCTCCCGCTCGTCCGCGTGGACGACGCCCACGTCCTCGGCGGCCGCGAACGCCGCGCGGCGCGCGGAGCGGGGGTCGACTGCGGACTGCACCTCGAACGTCGCGTCGCGCTCGACGAGGTGCGCGAGCCCGCGCACGAGCTTGAAGTCCTCGGCCTCCCGCTCTAACTCCGTCAGCGACTCGCGGAGGTCCGCGCGCTCTTCGCCGACGTGCCCCTGAAACGTGCCGAGCACGCGCGCCGCGAGCGCCTCGTCGCCCTCGGCCGCGAACTGCGGCTGGTAGCCGCCGCCCGCTCGGGACACGCGCAGGAGGTCCTTCGTCAGCACGCTCCGAGATTGGCGGCGCGCGCACAAAAGGATACAGAAGATTCTTGCCGGTACGCCCGGACCGAGACGTATGAACCGGCGGACGCTGCTCCGACGGACGGCCGCCGCGAGCGTCGCCCTCCCGCTCGCGGGCTGCCTGCGAAGCGGCAACGACGAGGCCGGCCTGACGGTCGCCGAGTCCACGTACGAGGAAGGCGAGAACGGCAACGCCGTGGTCGTCGCCACCGTCAGCAATCCCTCCGGGCGCGAGGCGTCGGGGACGCTGTACGTCAACACCGAGTTCGACGACGAGTCCTACACGCGCGTCCGGGAGATCACGCTCGGCCCGAACGAGACGACCGTCGTCCGCGTGGAGTACGACGTCGCCTACGACGACGTCACGAACGCCAGCTGGAACACCGACATCGTCGAGGACTAGCGGCGGCGGTCGGCGACGCGCTCTTCCGCGGTGTCGGCGCTCACGAGCTCGTACAGCAGCGCCCGCCCGCCGTCTTCTTTCGGCCGGAGCACGCGCCCGAGCCGCTGCGTGAACTCGCGCTCGCTGCCGCTGCCCGCGAACACCACCGCGACGTTCGCGTCCGGCACGTCCACGCCCTCGTCCAAGACGTTCGCCGTGACGACCCGCGAGTAGTCGCCGCTCCGGAACTTCTCCAGAATCGTGCGGCGCTCGCTGGCGCCCGTCTCGTGCGTGATGGCGGGCAGGAGGAATTTCTCGGAGAGCCGGTAGACGAGGTCCGTGGACGCCGCGAACACGATGACGCGGTCGCGGCGATGCCGGTCCAGAATGCCTTCGAGGCGTTGGACTTTCGCGTCGCTCTCGCGGACGATGCGGCGCGCGCGCTGTTTCGCGAGCAGCGCCTCCCGCGCCTGCGGGTCGTTGCCCGAGCGCTTCACGAGCTCCTGGTAGTCGCTGCCCGAGCGCAGTTGGACGTTCGACTGCTGGAGGTAGTCCGTGAACGTCCCCTGCGCGGCCTCGTAGCGCTCGCGCTCGTCGGCGGTGAGCGGGACTTCGAGGCGCTTGACGTCGTACTCGGCGAGGTGGTCGCCCGCGAGGTCGTCCGCGGAGAGCCGGTAGACGACGTCCCCCACCAGTTCCGCGACGACCTCGTGGGCGTTGTCCGGGCGCTCGAACGTCGCGGTGAGGCCGAGCCGGGCGGGCGCGGCGAGCAAGCGCGCGATGTTCTGGAACTCCTCGCCGCCGAGGTGATGGGCCTCGTCGAAGACGACGAGCCCGAACCGGTCGCCGAGGTCGTCCGCGCGGAGGTACGCCGAGTCGTAGGTCGCGACCGTAATCGGCCCCACTTCTTGCTCGCCGCCCCCCAACTGACCGATGTCGCAGTCGAACTCGGTGCCGAGTTCGCGCTTCCACTGGGTCAGCAGGTCGATGGTCGGCACGACGACGAGCGCCGACTGACCGACCGCCTCGATGGCCTTCAGGCCGATGACCGTCTTCCCGGAGCCGGTGGGGAGTTCGAGTACTCCGCGACGGTCGTTGGCGGTCCACGCGTCGAGGGCGTCCTGCTGGTAGTCCCGGAGTTCGTACGCCGATTCGACGGCGAGCGATTCGGCGTGGAGCGCGTCGTCCTCGTAGGGGATTTCGCGCGCGTCGAGGTACGCGACGAGGTCGGCGTACGCCATCGCGGGGGCTCGGCCCGTCTCCGTGCGCTCGTCGTACTCGACGCCGGGCAGGCTGGCGACGCCGTTCGTGGGCGGGCCGTCGCCGTCGTGCTCGACGCGGAGCGTGCCGTCCTCGAACCCCAGCCGGACTGTCACGCGCGGACGTAGGGAGCGGACGCTAATTAGTCGTCGGACTCGCCGGAGGCGCTTCCAGCAGTTGCTAGCGCGGTCTCTCTATCCAGAACGATGCCTGAACGTGCAACGGCTGAATCGGTGAGCGGGCGTGCGTACGTAGCTCGCCACGGACTTGCTGCTCCGACACTGGAATCTATCTCTGTGAGTGCGGGATAGACAGTAGCAGTTAGACCGCGTTTAGTTCCTTTCGAGGGCAAGGCTGTCGCTTACACGGTTGCTGGCTGTCCACTACGACGGAATGTCCCTTTCCGAGACCGTCTCGAACATCGACGGCCTGAACGACGAGCAACGAGAGTGCATCGAGAACTGTAACGAAGCCGCCGAAATCTGCGAGTGGTGCGCCGACGAGTGCCTCGGTGACCCCGAGATGGAGGAGTGCGCGCGCCTCTGTCGGGACGTCGCCGACCTCACGTCGCTGCACGCCCGCTTCATGGCGCGCGACTCGCAGTACAGCGGCGACCTCGCGGCGGTCTGCGCGGACGCCTGCGAGGCGTGCGCCGAGGAGTGCGAGCAACACGACGCCGACCACTGCCAGGAGTGCGCCGACGTTCTCGAGAAGTGCGCCGAATCCTGCCGGAGCATGGCCAACAGCTAAGCGACGACCCAGCGCCCTCACCGATTGCCGGAGGGACGTCGATGGAGAGAGCGAGCAGCTCGTCGAACGCTCTGTATGTCGTAGCCAGCGCCGGCGTCCCGAAATCCGTAAACCCGAGTATCCGTTTCCCACGCACATGAGCAACGACGCCGAGCAGGCCGCCGACGCCGACGCGGACGCCGAGGACGCCAGCGGGGAGTCGCTGGCCGAGCGCGTCCGCGAGCACGACGAGGACCTCGGCGACGAGGTCGCGGACCTCGAAGCCCGCGTCGCGGAACTGGAGGACGACCTCTCGGAGGCGGAGGACGAAGTCGAGGACCTGACGGAGCGACTGCAGGCCAAGCAGGCGGACTTCCAGAACTACAAGCAGCGCGCGAAGCAGCGCCAGGAGGACATCAGGGAGCGCGCCACGGAAGACCTCGTGGAGCGCCTGCTGGACGTCCGGGACAACCTCGGTCGCGCGCTCGAGGAGGAGTCCGGCGACGTGGAGAGCCTCCGCGAGGGCGTGAAGCTCACGCGCAAGGAGTTCGACCGCGTGCTGGACGCGGAGGGCGTCTCCGAGATAGCGCCCGAGGAGGGCGCCGAAGTGGACGCGCAGCGCCACGAAGTGATGATGCGCGTGGACAGCGACCAGCCCGAGGGCACGGTCGCGGACGTCTACCGGTCGGGCTACGAGATGGGCGGGAAGGTGCTCCGGCCCGCGCAGGTCACGGTCAGCGAAGGCACCGGCGACGAGTAGCTCGGTTCCGACCGACGGCGAACCGATAGCCCGCCGGTTCGTGATAAATCCGCCGGCCCGTTTTTCCGGTAGTCGCCGAAACCGCAAGACGGCAGCGACCCGCTCGTTCGTGGCACTCGGTGGCACTAGCAAGGCTTAAAGGGAAAACGCGGCTTAGACACGGGTAACATGGCAAGTGAGAAGATTTTGGGCATCGACCTCGGCACCACGAACAGCGCGTTCGCGGTGATGGAAGGTGGAGACCCCGAAATCATCGTCAACAGCGAGGGCGACCGCACGACGCCGTCGGTGGTCGCGTTCGACGACGGCGAGCGCCTCATCGGCAAACCCGCGAAGAATCAGGCCGTCCAGAACTCCGACCAGACGGTCGCGTCCATCAAGCGCCACATGGGCGAGGACTACACGGTCGAACTCGACGGCGAGGAGTATACGCCGGAGCAGATCTCGGCGATGATTCTCCAGAAGATCAAGCACGACGCCGAGGAGTACCTCGGCCACGACGTCGAGAAGGCGGTCATCACGGTCCCCGCGTACTTCAACGACAAGCAGCGCCAGGCCACGAAGGACGCCGGCGAAATCGCGGGCTTCGAGGTCGAACGCATCGTCAACGAGCCGACCGCCGCGTCGATGGCGTACGGCCTCGACGAGGACCAGGACCAGACCGTCCTCGTCTACGACCTCGGCGGCGGCACCTTCGACGTCTCCATTCTGGACCTCGGCGCGGGCGTCTACGAGGTCGTCGCGACCAACGGGGACAACGACCTCGGCGGCGACGACTGGGACCAGGCCATCATCGACTACCTCGCCGACGAGTTCGAGAACGAGCACGGCATCGACCTGCGCGACGACGAGCAGGCCCTCCAGCGGCTCAAGGACGCCGCCGAGGAAGCCAAAATCGAACTCTCCAGCCGGAAGGAGACGACCGTCAACCTCCCGTTCGTCACCGCGACCGACTCCGGTCCGGTCCACCTCGAACAGGACATCACGCGCGCCAAGTTCGAGAGCCTCACCGAGGACCTCATCGAGCGCACGGTCGGCCCGACGGAGCAGGCGCTCGAAGACGCCGGCCTCTCGAAGAGCGACATCGACGAAGTGATCCTGGTCGGCGGCTCCACGCGGATGCCCCAGGTCCAGGAGAAAGTCGAGGACCTCGTCGGCCAGGAGCCCAAGAAGAACGTCAACCCCGACGAAGCCGTCGCGCTCGGCGCGGCCGTCCAGGGCGGCGTGCTCTCCGGCGAAGTCGACGACATCGTGCTCGTGGACGTCACACCCCTCTCGCTCGGCATCGAGGTGAAGGGCGGGCTGTTCGAGCGGCTCATCGAGAAGAACACCGCCATCCCGACGGAGGCGTCGAAGGTGTTCACGACCGCCGCGGACAACCAGACGAGCGTCCAGATTCGCGTCTTCCAGGGCGAGCGCGAAATCGCCGAGGAGAACGAACTGCTCGGTGACTTCCACCTCACGGGCATCCCGCCGGCGCCCGCGGGCACCCCCGAAATCGAGGTCACGTTCGAGATCGACGCCGACGGCATCGTGAACGTCGAAGCCGAGGACAAGGGCTCGGGCAACGCCGAGTCCATCACCATCGAGGGCGGCGTCGGCCTCAGCGACGAGGAGATCGAGGAGATGCAGGAGGAAGCCGAACAGCACGCCGAGGAGGACGAGCAGCGCCGCGAGCGCATCGAGGCCCGCAACGAGGCCGAGACCGCGATTCAGCGCGCGAACAGCCTCCTCGAAGAGAACGAGGAGCTCGTCGACGAGGACCTCGAAGCCGACGTGAACGACGAAATCGAGAACGTGCAGAACCTCCTCGACGAGGACGACGTGGACCCCGACGACCTCGAAGAGGCCACGGAGTCCCTCAGCAAGACCCTGCAGGAAATCGGCAAGCAGGCCTACCAGCAGGAAGCCCAGGCTGGCGCGGGCGGCGCTGGCGCGGCCGGTGCCGGCATGGGCGGCATGGGCGGCGCCGGCCCCGGCGCGGGCGCCGACGTCGACGACGAGGAGTTCGTGGACGCCGACTTCGAAGACGTCGAAGAAGACAGCGAGGAGTAACGCGACTCGCTGTCTTCCTCGGCTCGGAAGACGAGCGTAGCGAGTCTTCCGGTGTTTCGAGACGTGAGCGCCAGCGAACGTCTCGAATTCGAAGAGGACGACGCAGACGAGTAACGCGAGTCGAGGCGTGCTCTTCCGCTCGGGAGGCGAACGGAGTGAGCCTCCCGGTGTTTCGAAAACCGAGCGCAGCGAGGTTTTCGAAGCGGACGACTGACCGAAACTGACGCCGCGACCCACCGGACGAAACTTTTCGCTGCCGTTCTTCCACGTTCGAGAGCCGTGCTGAGGCCCCGAGGACAGAAGGTTTATGCGCGGCGTGGTCCGCCACTTGGATATGTCAGACGTCGCCGTCGTCCTCCGCTGGCTGCTGCTGTACGGCGCGTTCCTCGTCGCCGCGCTCCCGATAGCGCGGCTGTTGTTCCCCTCGGCGCCCGACGACGGCGCGGGGTTTGCGATTCCGATTGCCACCGTGGTGGTGACGATGGTCGCGTTCTACGTCGGGCAGTTCAGGTTCGGGCCGTGGACGGCGCTGGTGGCGGTCGCGGCGCTGGTCGCGCTCGGCGCGGTGGGCCACCGGCTCGCGCAGCGCCGCGGGCTCGCGGACTACGACTGGAACCGGGTCGCGGGCGCGTTCGCGGTGTTCGCGGTCGGGTTCGGGTTCGTGCTCGCGCTGCGGTCGATGAACCCCGTGATGAGCGGGTGGGGCGGCGAGAAGTTCCTCCACACGGGGCTGTTGAACGCCGTGCTGCGCGCGGAGGCGCTGCCGCCCGAGGACATGTGGTACGCGGGGAAGCCGGTGCGCTACTACTACGGGCTCCCCGTGTTCAACGCGGTCGCGGCGTTCCTCACGGACACGAGCGTCGAGTACGTCCACAACGTCGCGCTCGCGGGCTACTTCGGGACGCTCGTCGTGGGCGCGTACTCGCTGTGCGGGTGGATTACCCGGGACCGCGGCTACTCGCGGCGGCTCGGCGGCGCGCTCGGCGTATTCTTCGTCGCGTTCGCCGGGAACGCCGTCACCGCCGTGCGGTTCGCACTCGGCCAACTCCCCCGCGACCTCGCCGTGAAGTGGGGGCGGGCGGCGTTCAATCTGAACCGCTCGGACTACCCCCAGATTCTGTTCGAGCAGTCGTCGCTGTCCTCGTGGGGCTGGTGGGACACCCGCTACGTCGTCGAGGGCACGCTCCAGGAGTTCCCGCTGTACTCGTTCGTGAAGGCCGACATGCACGGCCACACCGTGACGACCGGCTTCCTCGTGCTGTCCGCGGCGCTGGCGTACGCGTACGTGCAGGCGCCGGCGACAGCGCGGAAGCGCCGCGCCGGCCTGCTGTTCGGCGGGCTCGGCGCGGTCGCGGGCTACTTCGGCGTGACGAACACGTGGTCGCTACCGAGCGCCGTTGGGATGGCGTGGCTGGCGGTCGTCTACGCCGGCCCGCACCCCGCGACGCTCGTCCCGGGCAGCGTCGGGGAACGGCTCAAGGCTGTCGCGCCCGACCGCGACGAGTCGCGACGCTCGCTGGTGCTCGCGGAGGCGTGGCGGACCGTGCTCGCGGCGGTCGTCGCGGTTGGCGTCGGCGTCGTCGGGTACGCGCTCGCGTCGCCGTTCTTGCTCGCGAGCGTGCCGCCGAACGACGGCATCGGGTTGTTCCCGCCGCGCACGACGGCCGCCGGCGTGTTGCTCATCTACGGCGCGCTGCTCGCGCTGTTCGCGACGTACCTGTTCACGCGGTTCAGGGCCGTCGAGGACGGCGAGGCGACGGACGTGCTGGAAGCGCTCGTGGTCACTGCGCTCGTGGTCGCGGCCGGCGCGCTCGTCGGGGACCTCGGCGCCATCGTCGTGCTCCTGCCGGTCGTCGCGGGCGCGTGGCTCGCGATGCGGTTCCGGGAGTCGGCGGGCTTCGAGGCGATGCTGGTCGTGGGCGGCGTCGGCCTCGTGCTCGCGATGGAACTCGTCCACGCCAAGGTCCACCCCTTCGAGCTCGCGCGCTGGAACACGACGCTGAAAGTCGCCATCCAGGGGTGGGTGTTCTGCGGGCTCGCCGCCGGCCCCGTCGCCGCGATTCTCGTGGGTGACGTTCGGGCCGCCGCACCCTCCTTGGACGAGGTTCGACAGTCCGGCGCGGCGACCGCCACGACCGCCGTCTCGGTCGTGCTCGCGGTCGTGCTCGTCTCGTCGGCGCTGTTCGCGCCGCTGGTCGTCGCGACGGACGTCGTTGGCCCGTATCAAGACGGCGAGGAGCCGTCGCTGAACGGCTACGCCGACCACCGCGACGCACACCCGCAGGAGGTCGCCGCGATGGAGTGGTTCGAGGACGAGGTGAGCGCCACGCAGTCGGTGCTGTGGATGGAACGCGAGACCGGGACGCCGACGTTCGTCGAGAAGCCCGGGTTGAGTCGCGGCTGGCAGAACCCCGTCTCCACGCTCACCGGCCTCCCGACGGTGGCGGGCTGGTTCCACGAGACCGGCTACCGCGGCGACGACCCCTACTACCAGCGCGTCGACGACGTCGGCATCCTCTACGAGACGACGGACGCGCGCTCGCGGGCCGTCCTCCTCGACAAGTACGACGTCCAGTACGTCTGGGTCGGGCCGCTCGAACGCGAAGAGTACGACCTCGCCTCGCTGGGCGACGACCCCGGCATCGAGGCGGTCTACCGGAACGACGCGGTCACCGTCTACGAGGTCCACCACGACGAACTCACCGACCGGACCGAATAGCACGAGGGCGGGGGAACCGGCGGATTCGGCGGCGTCGCAGCGCCCAACGCCGACAAGCGCGCGTTTCAAGTGTCTCAACCGGATACGTACGCACAACTGATGAGCGAGGACTTCTACGAAGCTCTCGGCGTCTCCCGGGACGCCTCCGAGGAGGAAATCAAGCGGGCGTACCGCGAGAAGGTCTCGGAGTACCACCCGGACGTCAACGACGACCCCGACGCCGAAGAGAAGTTCAACAAGATACAGACCGCCAAGGACGTCCTCACCGACGAGGAGAAGCGCCAGCGCTACGACCAGCTCGGCCACGAACGCTTCACGGAGGCCGAGAAGCGCGGCGGCGCCGGTGGCGGCGCGGGCGGCGGCCCGTTCGGCGGCGCTGGCGGCGGTGGCGCCGGCGGCATGGGCGACATCTTCGACCAGTTCTTCGGCGGTGGCGGGCGCGGCCAGCAGGGCGGCCCCCAGCCCGGCCGCGACCTCCGCACCCGACTCACTATCACGCTCGAAGAAGCCTACGAGGGCGTCCAGAAGCAGGTCACCGTCCGGCGGCCCGAAGCCTGTCCCGACTGTGACGGCGCGGGCTACCCCGACGACGCCGACGTGCGGACGTGCCCACAGTGCGACGGCCAAGGGCAGGTGACGCAGGTCCGGCAGACGCCGCTGGGTCGCGTCCAGCAGACCCAGGAGTGTTCGCGCTGCGGTGGCGACGGCGAACTCGCCTCCGAGACGTGTTCGACCTGCAGCGGACAGGGCCAGGTTCGCGAACAGGCGACGCTCACGGTCGACGTGCCGGCAGGCATCCGCTCCGGACAGACGCTCCGCATGGACGGCGAAGGCGCGCCCGGCGACCGCGGCGCGCGCAACGGCGACCTGCTCGTCGAAGTCGACGTCGAAGACCACCCGGACTTCGAACGCGACGGCAACGACCTCCACCACCGCCACGCCGTCTCGTTCCCCCAAGCCGTCTTCGGCGACGAAATCGAAGTCCCCACGCTCGACGGCGGCGCCACGTTCGACCTCGAAGCCGGCACCCAGAGCGGCGAAACCTTCCGCCTCAAAGGCAAGGGGATGCCCCGCCTGCGCGGCCGCGGCAGCGGCGACCTCTACGTCACTGTCCAAGTCGTCACGCCGGAATCCCTCAACGACGAACAGCGCGAAGCCTTAGAGCAGTTCGCGGAAGCCGGCGGCGAAGAAATCGACGTCGAACAGGGCTTCTTCGAGAAACTGAAGAGTAGCTTCTAAACGCACTTTTTCCAGCGCTCGGCGCGCTACGCGCGCCGTCGCTTGCAAAAACTTGCGGAAAAAGCACTCCTCGCTCCCTACGGTCGCTCGTCGGCCCGCGCTCACTTCGTTCGCGCGGTGAACCGCTCGCCTCGGGTCCTTCGGACCGCTCGGCTCGCGGATACTGGCTCGTCGGCTACGTAGGTTCAAGTAGGAAGCCGGGACCACCCCGGCGCGTGACCTGACAGCCAGCCGGTGTGCTCGGACGCGGAACGGCGGCAGCGCACGCCGGAAGAGTTCGCCGCCTGCAAGCCCCAGTAACAACTCGTCCGCTTACGACTCGTCGTCGTACTCGTAGAACCCCTTCCCGGTCTTCTTGCCGAGGTCACCGGCGTCGACCTTGCGCTTGAGGAGGTACGCGGGCTTGTAGCGGTCGCCGAGCTCCTCGTGGAGCGTCTCGCTGGCGTCCAAGCAGATGTCGAGGCCGATGTGGTCGGCGAGTTCGAGAGGACCCATCGGGACGTTCGTGCCGAGTTTCATCCCCTTGTCGATGTCCTCCTTCGTGGCGACGCCCTCGTCGAACGCGCGGATGCCCTCGTTGATCCACGGCATCAGAATGCGGTTCGTCACGAACCCGGGCTTGTCGTCGGACTCCCACGTCTCCTTGCCGAGCGCTTCCGCGAAGTCGTGGGCGAGGTCGACCACCGCCTCGCTGGTCTTCTCGCCGACGACGACCTCCACGCCCTTCATCACGGGCACGGGGTTCATGAAGTGGAGGCCGACGATACGCTCCTCGCGGTCGGTCGCGGCGGCGATGGTCGTAATCGAGAGCGTGGAGGTGTTCGTCGCGAGCGGCACGTCGTCGGGGACCTCGTCGTCCAGCTCCGAGAAGATGTCGCGCTTGATGTCCATGTTCTCGACGGCCGCCTCCACGACGAGGTCCGAGTCCGAGAAGTCTCCGAGGTCGGTCGTCCCCGTGATGCGGTCGAGGACGTCGTCGCGCTCGTCTGCATCGACCTCGCCCTTCTCTGCGAGGCGGTCGAGGGAGTCCTCGATGCGGTCGAAGCCCTGCTCGACGAACTCCGCCTCGATGTCCCGCATCACGACGTCGTAGCCGGCGGTCGCGGCGACCTGCGCGATGCCGGCGCCCATCGTGCCGGCGCCGACGACGCCGACCGTCTCGATGTCTTGGAGGTCTCGCATAGTCGCGACTCCGGCTGGCGCTCACCTAAGCGTGCCGGAACGTGGAAACACTCAAGCACCTTCGGGGGCTTCGTCCCAGCAACTGTGGCAGACGAGGACACGCGGGACGCGTTGCTGTCGTTGAGCTGCGTCGGGCCAGCGACCGCGGACGTCCTCATCGACGCCGGCGTGGACGCCCGCGACCTCGAATCGAAGGCGGTCTCGCACGCGGAACTCGTCGAGGTCGGCGTCAACCCCGGGGTCGCCGCGCGCATCCGCCGCGAGCACTCCCTCCAGTGGTCGTTCGAGGGCGGACAGGACCTCGACCAGCGCGCCGAGCAAGTGCGTGGCCTCCACGACGAGGAGCGCGAGTGGGTCGCCGCGAGCTACGGCGACGATGAGGCGTCCGCCGACGGCAGCGGGGACGCGACCGCCGAGGAGTCGGCGTGGCGAGAGCAACCCGTTACTCCGAGCGACGGCGCGGAGACCGGCATCGACGAAACCGAGGAGGAGGCTGCGTGGCGCGATCGGTCGTGGCCGAACGGCGACGACGGCGAGGCGTCGCCCGAGCGCGACGAGCGAGAGTGGCGCGAGCAGTCGACGCCGACGCCCGTCACCGCAGTCGAGGGCGTGGACGAGGCGGACGCGAGGTTGCTGGCTCGCGCGGGCGTGACCTCCGTTCGGAGCCTCGCAACCGCGCACGTCGAGCACGTCGCGGACTCGCTGGGCGTCTCCGAGGAGGCGGTCGCGGCGTGGAAGCGGGCCGCCGTCGACCACGAGCAGTAGTTACTCGGAGCGCAGTAAAAATACGGAATTTCGGCGCCTCGGACCGGCTCGCGGACAGTTAGACACTTATACGTCCTCGCCGCACGTTCACGTGATGCGTCCCTTCGAGGACTCTCCGATCTCGCGCGACGGGAAGGTACTGATTCTCGCGTACGACCACGGGCTCGAACACGGCCCGGTGGACTTCAGGGAAGTGCCCGAGACGATGGACCCCGGGAACGTCTGGGACATCGCCACCCACGACGCGGTGTCGGCGATGGCCGTCCAGAAGGGCATCGCGGAGGCGTACTACCCCTCCTACGAGGACGACGTGAACCTGCTCGCGAAGCTCAACGGCACGTCGAACCTCTGGATGGGCGAGCCGGACTCGGCGGTGAACTGGTCGGTCGACTACGCGGCGGAGCTCGGCGCGGACGCCATCGGGTTCACGCTGTACGGCGGTTCGAACCACGAGATAGAGATGGCAGAGGAGTTCCGGCGGGCGCAGGAGGCCGCCCGGGACTACGACCTCCCGGTCGTGATGTGGTCGTACCCGCGCGGGCAGGGCCTCAAGGACGACACGTCGCCGGAGACCATCGCGTACGCGGCGCGGCAGGCGCTGGAACTCGGCGCGGACGTCGCGAAGGTGAAGTACCCCGGTAGCACGGAGGCGATGTCGTTCGCCGTGGACATGGCGGGGCCGACGGACGTCGTGATGTCCGGCGGGTCGAAGACCAGCGACCGCGACTTCCTCGAGAGCGTGAAGGGCGCCGTGGACGCGGGCGCGAAGGGGCTGGCGGTCGGGCGCAACGTCTGGCAGCGCGAGGAGCCCGAGCCGTTCCTCGATGCGCTCGAAGCGGTCATCTACGAGGAGACGAGCGTCGACGAGGCGCTGGACCGCATCTGATGGTGGTCGAGGCAGTTTTCGACGTCGTCGCCGACGCCGCGCCCGAGATTCGGGACGGGCTCCCGAAGCGCCGCGCGAAGGCGGCCACGGAGAACGTCTCCGGGGACGTCCAGTTGGAGGCGGACGTGTGGGCCGACGACCTGCTGTTCGAGCAGTTCGCGGACCTCGACGGCGTGAACTGGTACGCCAGCGAGGAGCGCGACGACCTCGACGTCGTCGGGGACGCCGACGACGGCTACGCGGTCGCCGTGGACCCGCTGGACGGTTCCTCGAACGTCAAGTCGAACAACCCCTGCGGCACGGTCGTCGGCGTCTACGACGAGCAACTGCCCTCCTCCGGGCGGAGCCTCGTCGCCGCGGGGTTCGTGCTGTACGGCCCGACGACGACGATGGTCGTCGCCCGCGACGACGACGTGACCGAATACCTCGTGGGCGAAGACGGGCGCACGAACCTCGGTCCCGTCGAACTCCCCGCGGACCCGGTGGTCTACGGGTTCGGCGGGCGCGTGCCGGACTGGACCGCGGACTTCGAGGGGTTCGTCCGCGACGTCGAGGACGATCTGAAGCTCCGGTACGGCGGCGCGATGATTGCGGACGTGAACCAGGTGCTGACGTACGGCGGCGTCTTCGGGTATCCGGGCCTGCAGTCCCGCCCCGAGGGGAAGCTCCGCGCGCACTTCGAGTCGATGCCCATCGCGTTCGTCGTCGAACAGGCCGGCGGCGCGTCCAGCGACGGCTCGCAGTCGCTGCTCGACGTCGAACCGGACAGCCTCCACGAGCGCGTGCCGACGTTCGTCGGGAACCAGTCGGTCCTCGACGACCTCGAGGCCGCGCTACCGGACTGACTTTTACCGTCCGGCACTTCCGCTCGGGTATGTGTGGCCGGTACGCGCTGTTCAGCGACCCCGACGAGCTCGCCGCGGAGTTCGACTTGGACGACGCCAGCTACGAGGCGACGTACAACGCCGCGCCATCCGAGGAGTTGCCCGTGATTCTGGACGAGAATTCGACCGAGTTCTCGACGGCGCGCTGGGGGCTGGTGCCGTCGTGGTCGGAGGGCCCGAAGGACGGCCCCGACCCAATCAACGCTCGCGCCGAGTCGCTGACCGAGAACCGGCTGTTCGCGGAGGTGTACGAGCAGCGGCGGTGTCTCGTCCCCGCAGACGGCTTCTACGAGTGGACCGAGACCGACGACGGTAAGCAGCCGTACTTCGTCTCCCGGACGGACGGGAAGCCGCTCCTGCTGGCGGGCCTCTGGGAGACGTGGACGCCCGAGCAGAAGCAGACCGGGCTCGGGGAGTTCGCGGGCGGCGGCCCCAGTCGGGAGGCCGAGCCGGTGCAGTCGTTCACCGTCGTCACGACCGAGCCCAACGACTTCCTCGAGGACTACCACCACCGGATGGCGGTCGTCCTCGATCCCGAGGCGGGCGAGCGGTGGCTGTCCGCCGAGGACCCCCGCGACCTCCTCGAACCGAGCGGCGTGGACTTCGAGGCGTGGCCGGTGTCGGAAGCAGTGAACAATCCGGCGAACGACCGCCCGGAGCTCGTCGAGCCGGTCGCGTAACTGGGCGACGAAGGTCTCTACCGCAGGACAGCCGCTGGGCGGTGTGGTGTCGGCGCTCCGATAGCCGCCGGCGAGGGGCCGGCGGCGTGGAGCATGTCAGAGGCACAGCCGGTGTTCGTACACCAGCACTAGACTGTCGATAGGCGGTCCCCTTCACCTTACCGTTTGCACACGTCACCGCCAGTCGGGGATTGCGTGTTAACTCTGACGGCCATTTATGTACCTACGACTGGTAGGAGGAACTAATTCGGTGCTACGATGACGCCGGCCGACGACTCGGTGGCGGTGCTCGCGCGGCGCGCGGAGCTACTGCGCTCGCTTCGAGACGGCGCGCAGTCCAAGCCCGACCTCGTGGGGGCGCTGTCGGCGTCCCGCTCGACCGTCGACCGCGCGGTCCGCACGCTGGAGGGCGACGGATTCGTCGAGCGCGACGGGGGCGTCTCCCTGACGCTGCGCGGCCGGCTCGCGCTCGACGCGTACGAGGAGTTCGCGGCGACGCTGGACGCCCTCGACGCCGCGAGTGAACTGCTGGACGTGCTGCCGGCGGACGCGCGGTTGGACGGCGCGCTGTTGCGCGGCGCGGACGTCGTGCTGTCGGACCCGGTCGCGCCCCAGCGACCCTACGTCGCGTACCAGTCGGTCCTCGAGGACGCGACCGCGGTTCGGGGGTTCGCGCCCGCGGTCCTCGACGGGAACGTCGTGCGGTTCCGCGACCGCATCGTCGAAGCGGAGACGCCCGTGGACCTCACGGTCGCCCCGGCGGCGCTGGCGGAACTCGTCTCCTCGCACGCCGACGTGGTCGAGGAGGCGCTGGCGACCGGGCGGCTGACGCTCCGGGAGGCGTCCACGGTGCTCGACTACGGGCTCGTGCTCGCCGAACAGCCCGCACGGACGGTCGTCTGCGCGCTCGTGTTCGACGACCACGGCATCGCCGGCGTCGTCCGGAACGACGAGCCACGGGCCGTCGAGTGGGCCGAGGGAGTCTACGAGGAGATTCGCGCGGACGCCGATCTGCTGCGCGGATAGGTCGGCGTTCGGAGTGGTCCCCGGTGATTTCCGGCGGGCGAACGCCTTTGAGCCACGCGGCCGACGGTTCCCGCATGGAGTACACGACGCTCGGGGACACCGGGATGGAGGTCTCCCGAATCTGTCTGGGCTGCATGAGCTTCGGCTCCTCGGAGTGGCGGCCGTGGGTGTTAGACGAAGAAGACGCGCGGCCCGTCATCGAGCGCGCCATCGAGCTGGGCGTGAACTTCTTCGACACCGCGAACATGTACTCCGAGGGCGAGAGCGAGCGCGTGCTCGGGAACGTGCTCGCCGAGTACGACCGCGACGAGCACGTCGTCGCGACGAAGGGGTACTTCCAGATGGACGAGGACAACCCGAACTCGGGCGGGCTCTCCCGGAAGGCAATCGAACAGGAGTTGGAGAACTCGCTGGACAGGCTGGGGATGGAGACGGTGGACCTCTACCAGATTCACCGCTGGGACTACGACACGCCAATCGACGAGACGCTGGCGGCGCTCACGGACGCCGTGCGCCGCGGGCAGACGCGGTACGTCGGCGCGTCCTCGATGTGGGCCCACCAGTTCGCGGAGGCGCTGCACGCCAGCGACCGCGAGGGCTACGAGCGGTTCGCGACGATGCAGAACCACTACAATCTCGTCTACCGCGAGGAGGAGCGCGAGATGCTGCCGCTCTGCGAGAAGGAGGGCGTCGGCGTGATGCCGTGGTCGCCGATGGCGCGGGGCTACCTCACGCGCCCCCACGAGGACGTGAAGGCGACCGAGCGCGGCGCCAGCGAGAAGCGCCTCTACGAGCACCCCTACCGGGAGGGCGGCGGCCCGGCGGTCAACGAGCGCGTGCAGGAGCTCGCCGACGAGAAGGACGTGAAGATGGCGCAAATCGCACTCGCGTGGCTGTTCCACAAGGACCGCGTGGACGCTCCCATCGTCGGCACGACGAGCATCGAACACCTCGAAGACGCCGTCGAAGCGCTCGACATCGACCTCTCGGACTCGGACATCGACTACCTCGAAGCGCCCTACGAGCCGGTGCCGGTCTCGGGCCACGAGTGAGATGGAGCCGGGCACGTACACGCTGCTCGTCGAACTGCCCGAGCCGGCGACCGTCGAGTTCGGCGCGCGCGGCGAGTACGACCTCGACGAAGGCTGGTACGCGTACACGGGATCGGCGTTCGGCGCTGGCGGCCTGAAGCGCGTCGAGCGCCACCGGCGGCTCGCGCGCGGGGAGTCCGACGCCCGCCACTGGCACGTCGACTACCTGCTGGGCCACCCCGACAGCCGAGTCGTCGCTGTCTACGTCACCGAGAACGACGACATCGAGTGCGAGACGGCGCGGGCGCTCAACGACGCTGGAACGCCGCTATCGGGGCTGGGCGCGTCGGACTGCGACTGTCCCGCACACCTCGCGTACAGCCCTCAGCGGGAGCAAGTCGCGGACGTCGCCGCGGCGCGTCACGAGCGGGAGTCGTAGGTCACTCCACGACCGTCCACTCGGTCGGCCCTTCGGAGACGCCGCGCACGCGGACTTCGCGGTCGCCGGCGTCGGTCAGCCGGACGTCCACGACGCCGTCGAACAGCTGGCTGATGGTGTTGATGGTCTGCTCGTCGTGGCTCTCCGGGTCCACGGAGAACACGCCCAGCCAGCCCTGCGACTGTATCTGACTGGTAAACACGTGGAGGAACCGGAAGAGCCGCTGGAGGTCCACGTACATCAACAGCGGGGACAGCGAGTCGAATCCGACGCGGAGCCGGTCGACGCCGGCGTCGCCGGCGGCGCGCGCGACCTCCGAGAACTCGATGCCCATCCCCGTGAGGTCGCCGGGCGAGGAGACGTAGTGGGTGTTGTCGCCGTTCGTAGCGCTGCCGCTCTGCGCGCTGACGCAGTCGATGATGCGGAGGAACCGCGGCTCCGCGGCGACCGCGTCGGCGTACTCCGCGGCCACCTCCTCGGCCGGGTCGCGGGCGGTCACGATGACGGCGCCGTCGCCGTCGGCCTCACCGCGCGCCAGCAGCGACAGGAGGAGGTCGCGTTTGCCGGACATCGCCGGGCCGCTCAACAGGAGGTTCGTGCCGTCGTCGAACCCCGAGACCAGCCCGGTGGGGAGCACCCCGTCGACGTTGTACGTCATTTGTACGGGCGAAACCGACGTCACTTCGGCCTGTTCCGCTTGCTGATAGTTGGACGGAGGCACATAAGTATGTGCGGGATAGGGGCTCGTGTGCCGCTGTCAGCGGTCGAGAATCGCGACACGGCGCTCGGCCCGTGGCGGCGGCCCGCGCGACTCGCGGTGACGTATCAGTTCTCGCACCGTTTTCGGGCGCGGCTACGGCGGCGTCGCGTGGACGCCCGCCAGCTCGTTGAACTGCGCGACGTCGGCGTCCGCGCCGACCACGACCAGCGCGTCCCCGTCGCGGACGCGGAAGCTCGCGTCCGGCTGGGAGACGACCTCCCCGCCGCGCTGGACGGCGACCACCGTGCAGCCGGTGCGGGCGCGGACGTCGGCTTCGGCGAGCGTCTGCCCGACGAGCGCGGGTGCCTCGGTGCGCACGACGTCGATTTGCTTGTCGAGGGCCATCACGTCCTCGTCGAGGATGGTCTGGGCGAGCATCCGGCCGGCGACGGTCGCCAGCGACAGCACGTAGTCGGCGCCCGCCGCGTACAGTTTGCGGGCGCTCTCGGTGTCGTTCGCGCGGCAGAGAATCTCCACGCGCTCGCTGGCCTCGCGCGCGACGAGCGTGGCGAACACCGTCGAGGTGTCGTCGCCGAGCGCGAGCACGAGCGCGGTCGCGTCCTCGATGCCCGCGCTCCGGAGCGTCCCGCCCTCGGTGGCGTCCCCGACGACGTCCACGCCGGGGCGGTCCTCGACGTCCACGACCGTCGTGTCGATGTCCTCCTCGTCGAGCACCTCGCGGACGGTCGAGCCGACCTCGCCGTACCCCGCGACGACGACGTGCTCGCCGCCCCGCTCGTCGGGCGCGAGCGTCCGCCCCTCGAAGGCTTCGAGTTCGTCCTCGCGGCCCGCGACCAGCAACACGGTGTTGCGCGTGAGTTCCCGGTCGGGGTCCGGGGAGCCGACGAACTCGCCGGCGAACCACGCGCCGACCGCGTTCACGCCGCCGGGTTCGAGGAGGTCGGTGTCGCCCAGCGTCGCGCCGTCGAGGTCGCTGCCGTACTGGACTGGCATCTCCACGATTTCGAAGTCCTCGCCGATTTCGACGGCGTCCCCGAGCCGGGAGGAGATAGTGGTCGTGACGTTTCGCGCGAGGCTGCGGCCGAGAATCTCTCGTGGTCCGAGCACGCGGTCCGCGCCCGCGTACCGGAGGTACTCCGCCAGCGACGGGTCCTCCACGAAACACACCGTCTGGACGTCGGGCGCGAGGTCCCCGACGGTCAACGCGATGGTGGCGTTGCGCTCGTCGCTCTCGTCGAGGACGACCGTGCGGGCGTCCGCGACGTTCACGCGTTCGAGGCCGCGCTCGGTCTCGGGGTCGCCGTGGACCGCCTGCCAGCCGTCCTCGTACAGCGACAGCGCGGTCTCGCGGTCGTCGGTGAGGACGACGTACTCGACGCCCTGCGCGTCCAGCTCCGCGGCGAGCGTCTCGTCGCGCGCGCCGAACCCGCAGATGACGACGTGGCCTTCGAGGTCCACGCTGCGGGGCGGCTCGACCTCCAACCGTTCTTCTATCCACGGCACGACGAACAGCGGCAGCGTCAGGAAGATGAGGAAGACGCCGCTGAGCTGCATCACGACCACCGTAATCAGCATCACGTTCGACGTCCACGGCGCGTACTCGCCGTACCCCGTGGTGGTGAACGTCTGCCCGACGAACTGGAGGGACTCGACGTATGTCAGCTCGTCGCCCTCGAAGAACGCCATCCCGTGCTTGAACGCGACGGTGTACGTCGCCGCGACGGCCGCGAGGAGGCCGGCGTACGCGAGCACGCGGCGCCCCTGTCTCGACATTGCACGGTCGTACCCGCGCCCGAGACTTAAATCCCGAACGTTGAGATGGGTGGCCGCCGAGGACTGGGACATGAGCGTCGTCTCCCTGTTCGTGCACGCCGCGCTCGGGATGTGGCTCGGCAGCATCGTCTTCTTCTCGTTCGTCGCCGCGCCCGCGCTGTTCGACGAGCTCGGCGAGGAGCGCGCCGGCGACGCGGTCAACGTCGTCTTCCCGCGCTACTACTCGTTCGGCATCTGGATGGGCGCAATCGTGCTCGTCGCGTGGGCCGTCGGCCCGCTCGTGGCGGACGTCGGCGAACCGCCGCTGATTGCGGACGTCGGCGTCGTGGCAGCGTTCCTCGCGAACCTCTACGCGCGTTACCAGCTGATTCCGAAGATGGAGGCCGCCGGCTCGGACGCGTTCGCGCGCTACCACAAGCAGTCCGTCGGCCTGAACCTCGTCGCGCTCGCCGGGCTCGCGGCCGCGTTCACGATACTGCACTTCTGAACGCGCGCGTTCTCGCGGCGTGCAGTCCGAGCGAACCGTTATCTTCGATTAGAGCGACCGCCGACGCATGAACGCGTACGTCTACCTGGCGTCGGCCATCGCCGCCGAAATCGCGGGGACGACCGCGCTGAAGTTCTCCGACGGCTTCTCGAATCCCGCCGCGACCGGCGCGGTGGTCGTCGGCTACCTGTGTTCGTTCTACTTCCTCGGGCGCACGCTGGAGACGCTGCCCGTCGGGCTGGTGTACGCGACCTGGTCGGCGGTGGGCATCGTCGGTGCGGTCGGCGCTGGCGCCGTGTTCTTCGACGAGCGCGTGGACGCCGCCGCGCTCCTCGGCGTCGCGTTGCTGTTGACGGGCGTGTTCGTGTTGAACGTCGTGTCCGAGAGCTACGCGCCCGCCCACTGACCGGCGGCTTCGGAATCGAAAGTTCAGGGCCGCGCTTGTCGAACGTTCGAAGGGGCAACTCGCTTGAACCATTAGAACGTACTAGCACGTAATGACAGAGCGCCGAATCCACGTCGACGTCTCGGGGATGACGTGCGCGAACTGCGCGTCCACCGTCGCGGACGCGGTTACCGCCCTCGACGGCGTCCGCGACGCCGACGTGAACTTCGCCACGGACGGCGGGACCGTCGAGTACGACCCGGAAGTGGTGTCGCTCGGGGAAATCTACGCGGCCATCGAGGACGCCGGCTACGACCCGGTGGACGACGACCGCACGATGACGGTGACGGACATGTCGTGTGCGAACTGCGCGACCACCATCGAGGACGCGGTCGGCGACGTCCCGGGGGTCGTCTCGGTGGACGCGAACTACGCCACCGACGAGGTGAGCGTCCGCTACAACCCCGCCGAGGTGGACTTCGAGGCGGTCTACGACGCCATCGAGGACGCCGGCTACTCGCCCGTCCGCGAGGACGGCGGCGAGGGCGGTGAGGACACGGAGGACAGTCGGAGCGCCGCGGACGCGGCGCGCGAGGCCGAAACCCGCCACCAGCGGAACCTCACGCTGTTCGGCGCGTTGCTGTCCGCGCCGCTGTTGTTCTTTGTCGTGGAGACCCACCTCCTCGGGGGCGGCGTCCTCCCGGAGACCGTCTTCGGCGCGCGCTTCGGCTGGGTGGAGTTCCTGCTCGCGACGCCGGTGTACGCCGTGCTCGGCCGCGAGTTCTTGGAGAACTCCTACAAGGCGCTCGTGAAGAACCGGACCGCGAACATGGACGTGCTCATCGCGCTCGGCTCGACGACCGCGTACGTCTACTCGGTCGTCGCGCTGCTCGGCATCCTCCCGGAGGCGGGGCTGTACTTCGACACGGCCGCGCTCATCCTCGTGTTCATCACGCTCGGGAACTACCTCGAAGCGCGCTCGAAGAGCCAGGCCAGCGACGCGCTCCGGAAGCTCCTGGAGATGGAGGCCGACACCGCGACCGTCGTCCGCGAGGACGGCACCGAGGAGGAAATCCCGCTCTCCGAGGTCGAAGTCGGCGACCGGATGAAGGTGCGGCCCGGCGAGAAGATCCCCACGGACGGCGTGGTCGTCGAGGGCGAGTCCGCGGTCGACGAGTCGATGGTCACTGGGGAGTCCGTTCCGGTCTCGAAGGAGCCCGGCGACGAGGTGGTCGGCTCCACGGTCAACGAGAACGGCGTGCTCGTCGTGGAGGCGACGAAGGTCGGCGAGGACACCGCCATCCAGCAAATCGTCCAGACGGTCAAGGAGGCCCAGTCCCGCCAGCCCGAGATTCAGAACGTCGCCGACCGCATCTCCGCGTACTTCGTGCCCGCGGTCATCCTCAACGCCGTCTTCTGGGCGGTCGTCTGGTACGCATTCCCCGAGGCGCTGGCGAACTTCATCGGCGCGCTGCCGCTGTGGGGCGTCGTGGTCGGCGGCCCCGCGGCGGTCGGCGTCTTCGAGTTCAGCGTCGTCGTGTTCGCGTCCGCGGTGCTCATCGCGTGTCCCTGCGCGCTCGGGCTGGCGACGCCCGCGGCGACGATGGTGGGCACCAGCATCGGCGCGCAGAACGGCGTCCTGTTCAAGGGCGGCGACGTCCTCGAACGCGTCCGCGACGTGGACACGGTCGTCTTCGACAAGACGGGCACGCTCACGACCGGCGAGATGGAGCTGACTGACGTGGTCGTGGTGGACGACGAGCGCGCGGCCCCGGACGGCGGCGCGCTCGCGGCCCCCGAGGTCGACGAGTCGTTCGTCCTGCGGATGGCCGCGGCCGCCGAGTCCGGCAGCGAGCACCCGCTTGGCCGGGCAATCGTCGATGGTGCACGCGAGCGCGGCGTCGACGTCGGCGACGCCGAGGAGTTCGAGAACGTCCCCGGACAGGGCGTGAAAGCGACCGTGGACGGCCGCGAGGTGCTGGTCGGCAACCGGAAGCTCCTCGAAGACGCGGGCGTGGACGTCGCGCCCGCCGAGAGCGAGATGGAGCGCCTCGAACGCGAGGGGAAGACCGCGATGCTGGTCGCCGTGGACGGCCGCGTCGCGGGCGTCGTCGCGGACGCCGACACCGTCAAGGAGAGTTCCGCGCGCGCCGTCGCCGACCTCCGCGAGCGCGGCGTGGACGTCCACGTCATCACGGGCGACAACGAGCGCACCGCGCGCGCCGTCGCCGAGCAGGTCGGCGTGGACCCCGAGAACGTCCGCGCGGGCGTGCTCCCAGACGAGAAGGCCGACGCCGTCGAGGACATCCAGGCGGACGGCACGCAGGCGATGATGGTCGGGGACGGCGTCAACGACGCGCCCGCGCTCGCGACGGCGTACGTCGGCGTCGCCATCGGCTCCGGGACGGACGTCGCCATCGAGGCCGCGGACGTCACGCTGATGCGCGACGACCCCTACGACGTCGTGAAGGCCATCCGCGTCAGCGAGGGGACGCTCTCGAAGATCAAGCAGAACCTCTTCTGGGCGCTGGGGTACAACACCGCGATGATTCCGCTGGCGTCCCTCGGGCTGCTCCAGCCGGTGCTGGCGGCCGCCGCGATGGCCGTCTCCAGCGTCAGCGTGCTCACGAACAGCCTGCTGTTCCGCAGGTACTCCCCCGACGAGGACTACCGGCTGTTCGGCCGGTAACGGAGTCCGCCACGATTCTCCCGGCGGCCTCGCCGGAAGCCGAAAAGCCCTAGCCGGCGGGCCGCGTACGTAGCGACGACATGACGACGACACTCACCGTCGAAGGCATGGGCTGTGAGGGCTGCGAGGACATCGTCGAGAACGCGCTGGAAGGCGTCGACGGCGTCGAGGACGCCGACGCCGACGAGGCCGACGGCGTCGCGACCGTGGAGGGCGACGCGGACACCGAAGCACTCCTCGAATCCGTGGAGTTCGCGGGCTACGAGGCGGAGATTGCGGACTGACCGGCGTTAAGTTAGCGTCGAAATAGTTATAATTTTAGGAGGAGTTGGGTCGCGCATGGGACAGCGAGACGAGACGACGGGATTCCAGCGCGACGTCCTCTGCGTGCTCTGCGGGCTCGACGACCCGAAGGGCATGGAAATTCAGTCGGAACTGGAGGAGTACTACGGCTCGGCGGTGTTGCACGCCCGCGTCTACCAGAACCTCGACTCGCTGGCCGAGCGCGGTCTCGTCGAGAAGGGCGAACGGGACTCCCGGACGAACTACTACCGCATCACGGACGCGGGCCGCGACGCCATCGAGGACGTCCTCGCGTGGAAGCGCACGTACACGGAAGACGTCGAACCGGACACCGTCTAGGCGGCTCCACGCCTCGGATTTTCGCGGCCCTTCGCCGTCGCCGGCGGCGCGTTTCGAGGGGGCGGTTACCTCGCGGTAACTGGCTCACACCTCCGTTACCGAGCGCTAAAGGGGGTGGCGGTCCACAGTACGATTAGATGACGACGACCGACGAACTCGTTCAGGACCTGCCCCCGAGTGCGAAGCTCGTGCTGAAAGTACTGGAGTACAACGGCGGCCTCACGCAGAAGCAGATCGTCGAGAACTCCCGGCTGTCCCAGCGAACGGTGCGGGACGCCCTCGACCGACTGCAGGAGGCCGACGTCGTCGAGAAGGACATCTACATCCCGGACGCCCGTCAGAACCTCTACCGGCTCTCCCTCGACGAGAGCGAGGAGGACGCCGAGGAAGCGGCCGAACCGGAAGCCGAAGCCGTCCTCGACTAGCGGTCCCGCCGGTCGTCGCGCCCGGTACGCGCACAACCACGTAATTCTCCGCGGTCGCTGACTCAGACGACCGAAGCCGCTTCTTCCTCGACCGGTTCGAGGTGTTCGTTCCCCCAGTCTTCGAGCGCGGTCACGACCGGCTCCAGCGACTCGCCCAGCTCGGTGAGCGCGTACTCGACGCGGACCGGCTTCTCGCTGACGATGGTCCGGGAGACGACCTGCTTCTCTTCGAGGTCGTCGAGGCTCTCGGAGAGCACCTTGCTGGAGATGCCGTCGACTTCCTCCTGGAGGGCGTTGAAGCCGAGCGGGCCGCGCGTGAGCAGCCGGTGGATGATGACCGGGTGCCACTTCTTCCCGACGAGAGACGCCGTCGCGGTAATCGAACACCAGCCGTCGCCGGGACACCACGCGGGCAACTGCTCGCTTTCGCTCATGTCCCTCGGTAGGGCCGACCGCCAGTTAAGGCTACCTAACGATAGCCCCTTACGTAATCGTAATCCGCTCGGCGGGCCGCGACGACCGCTCACTCCTCGCCGCGGCCGAACGCCGACAGTCCCCGCCAGCCCGTGAGCGTGCCGACGTCGTCGACCACGTCCGCGAGCGCGCCGCGGGTGCGCTCCTCGCCGACCACCCACTCGCCGTCGCGCTCGACGGCCTCGAAGGCCCGCTCGTTCGCCTCGTCGAAGTAGACGGGAGTGCCCGTCGCATCGACGCCGACGAGTCGCGCGCCCTCGACGCGTTCGGGGACGTCGGTGAGCGGGTCCGTCGGCGCGCTCGGGTTGATGCCTGCCATAGTGGCCGTGAGCGCCGCCCCGCCTATGAACGCGGTGGCCGGGTGACGGCTCAGAGGTCGCCGGACGCCGCACGCGAGCGGACCGCGTCGGCGCGCTCGCGAATCGCCGCGAGGTCGCCGGCGTCGCGCTTGTCGTCGAGGTGACTGTAGACGAGGCCCATCCGGTGGTTCGCGCGGAGGTCGTCCTCGCGGGCGGCGAGGAAGTCCCAGTAGAGGCTGTTGAACGGGCAGGCGTCCGCGCCGGTCGTACTGTCGGGGTCGTAGCGACAGCCCGCGCAGAAGTCGCTCATGCGGTCCACGTAGTTCGCGGACGCGGCGTACGGCTTCGTCGTGAACGCCGCGGTGCCGAACGACCCCATGCCGACGACGTTCGGCGTGACGACCCAGTGGAAGGCGTCCACGAACCCGCCGTAGAACCACTCGTTGAGCGCCTGTGGACTAGTCCCGTACAGCAGGGCGAAGTTCGACAGCACCATCAGCCGCTCGATGTGGTGGGTGTAGCCGCGGTCGTGGACGCGCCCCACGGCGGTCCCGACGCAGGCCATCTCGGTCGCGTCGGGGTCCCAGTACAGCGGCGGCAGTTCCCGGGTCTGGTCGAGCTGGTTCGCGTCCGCGAGTTCGGGCATCTCGCGGCGGTACACGTGGCGCACGAACTCCCGCCAGCCGACGACTTGGCGGACGAACCCTTCGACGGAGTGCAGCGGGATGTCCTCTCGCTCGCGGTACGCCGAGATGGCGGCCTCCACGACCTCCCGCGGGCCGAGCAGGCCGACGTTCAGCGCGGCCGACAGCAGGCTGTGGTCGAGGTGCCAGTCGTCGGCGAGCATCGCGTCCTCGTAGGGGCCGAACTCCGCGAGCCGGTGGTCGAGGAAGTCGTCGAGCGCGCGCTCGGCGTGCTGGCGGGCGACCGGCCAGCCGAACCCGTCGGGGTCGCCCCACGTGTCGAACTCCGCGGCGACCCACTCCCGGACCTCGGGAACGCGCTCGCCGTACTCGAACTCCGGGAGCGGCGCGCTCTCGTAGTCGTCAGGTGGCGTCTCGCGGTTCTGCTCGTCGTAGTTCCACTCGCCGCCCTCGGGGTCGCCGTCGGTCAGCAGGTAGCCCGTCTCGCGGCGCATCCAGCGGTAGAACGCCTCGTGGCTGTAGGCGTCGCCGTCGCGGTCGTCGGCCCACTCGTCGAAGTCGTCGGGCGAGCAGAGGAACTGCTCGTTCTCCACGACGCGCAGGCTCCCGCCCCGTTCGGTCACGAGTTCGCGGAGCCGGTCGGCGGCGCCGTGGGTCGCGGGCCGCTGCACCACCAGTTCGTCGCCGGGGTGGGCGTCGAAGTACGCGTCCAGCCCCGCCGCGAAGGAGTCCGCGCGCTCGTAGACGACGTCCACGCCGTCGGCGCGCAGGTCGTCGGCGAGGTTGCGCATCGCGGCGAACACGAGCGTGAGCTTCTGGGGGTGGTAGCGGCGCCGCCGCGCGAACTCGCTGGCCTCCACGAACAGCACCCGGTCGGGGTCGTCCGCGAGCGGGCCGCGCTCCCGGGAGAGCTGGTCGCCGAGCACCCAGACGGCAGTCATGGCGGGAGCGTCGGCCGCGGCCGCCAAATGTCTGTGGGCGGGCCAGCCAGCGCCCGGCAACGACGGCCAGTCTCGGGGCGCTTAAGTCCGGGTGTCGCCTACGGCGCGGCGTGCAGAACGTCACGGACCGCACGAGCAACCCGTTCGGCATGCAGCCGCCCTGCGAGTCGTTCGTCCCGGGGTACGGCGACGCGAACGCGGACTTCCACGTCGTCGGCGACCACCCGGGCGTCCACGGCGGCGCCGACTCCGGCGTGCCGTTCACGGGAACGCCCGGCGCCGAGCGCTTCCGCCGCGCGCTGACGGCCGCGGGGCTGCTCGACGACGGCGAGCCGGTCGAACTCTTCCTCTCGTACCTCCACGCCTGCGTCCCCGACGGCGAACCCACGGAACGCGACTACACGGAGATGGAGCCGTTCTTCGACGCGGAGCTGCGCGCCATCACCGCGCACGTCCTGCTCCCCGTGGGGGAGCGCGCGACCCGCCACGTCCTCGAAACGTACACCGCCATCGTCGCCGACGAGGTCGACCTCGCGGAGGTCCACGGCGAGGAACTCCACGGGAGCGGCTGGCTGGTCGTGCCGGCACTCGACCCTGACGAGTGGACCGACGACGAGGAAGCGGCGTACGTGGACGCGCTCCGCGACCTCCGGGAGACGGACTACGAGCGCGAGGCTGACCTCGGGCGGTTCCTCGTCGGCCCCGAGCCGTACCGCGTCAGGTAGCTCTTTGTCCGGCAGTCGCGTAGCCGGGAGCGTGCACCACATCCAGTTGTCGAACGCCGCCTTCGAGGGGCGCAACAGCGTCTACCTCCTCGGGGACGGCGACGCGGCCGCGCCGACGACGCTCGTGGACACGGGCGTCGCGACGCCCGACGTGGAAGCCGAACTGCGGGCCGCCCTCGACGCCCGCGGCGTCGCGTTCGCGGACGTGGACCGCGTACTGCTCACGCACTGGCACCACGACCACGCCGGCCTCGCGGGCGCCGTCCAGAACGAGAGCGGCGCCGCCGTCTTCGTCCACGAGGCCGACGCGGACCTCGTCGCCCAGCGAGGGAGCGCCCGCGAGGACCTCCGGGACGCGCAGGAAGCCGCGCTCCACGACTGGGGCCTCCCCGAGAAGGAGCGCGAGGGGCTGTTGGCGTTCAACGACGAGCACAGCGACCTCGCCGGCGAGCCCGCGGACGTGACGGAAGTCTCGGACGGTGACACCGTCGCGCTCGGCCCGTTCGAGGCCGAAGTCGTCCACCTCCCCGGGCACGCCGCCGGCCTCGTCGCGTACGCCGTCGAGCGCGAGGGCCGCCGCGAGGCGTTCGTCGGGGACGCGATTCTCCCGAAGTACACGCCGAACGTCGGCGGCGCGGACGTCCGCGTCGAGCGCCCGCTCGCCCGGTACCTCGACAGCCTGGAGCGCGTGCAGTCCCTGAATCTGGACCGCGCGTGGCCCGGCCATCGCGGCCCGATTTTCGCGCCGAGCGAGCGCGCCCGCGACATCGCCGCCCACCACGAGGAGCGCACCGCGCGCGTCGAGCGGGCCGTCACGGACCTCGCGCCTGCGACGGCGTGGGAGGTCAGCGCGGAGCTGTTCGGCTCGCTGTCGGGCATCCACGTCCTCCACGGCCCCGGCGAGGCGTACGCCCACCTCGACCACCTCGTCCGCGAGGGCGCCGTCGAGAGAACGCCGGACGGCTACGCGCCCGCGTGAGGGTGCCGCAACCCCGGCTACTTTGCCGCTCGCGGCCGTGCTCTCGGGTATGGTCGAGATGGAATCCGAGACGGAACTGGACGCCGGCGACCCCGCGCCCGACTTCCAGTTGAAGGGGACGGACGGCGAGACGTACGGCCTCGACGACTTCGCCGACTACGAGGCGGTCCTGCTGGTGTTCACGTGCAACCACTGTCCGTACGCGAAGGCGAAGTTCGACGTGCTCAACGACGTCGCGGCGGACTACGACGACGCCGCGGTCGTCGGCGTCAACCCCAACGACGCCGAGGAGTACCCCGACGACTCCTTCGAGCGCATGCAGGAACTCGTCGAGGACGGAACCATCCAGTACGACGCCTACCTCCGCGACGAATCGCAGGACGTCGCTCGCGCGTACGGCGCGGTCTGCACGCCGGACCCGTTCCTCCTGCGGAACACCGGCGACGGCTTCGAGGTCGTCTACAACGGCCGCCTCGACGACGCGCTCAACCCCAGCGACGAGCCCACGCGGCCGGGCGGCGACGTCCGCGACGCCATCGACAGCATCCTCGCGGGCGACCCCGTCGAGAAGGAGTGGCGGCCCTCCCGGGGTTGCTCCATCAAGTGGCACGACGCGTAGCGGACGGTAGTTCTTTGAGCGGGCGGGCCGTCCGTCCGCCGTGACTCGACGCGCGACGGTCCTCGTTCTCGCGGCGCTCGCGTGTGGCGTGCTGTCGGCGACGACGCCGGAACTCGTCGGCGCGGCGACGGTCGGCGGCTACCCCCTCGCGGTCGTCGTCGCTCGCGCGTTCGCCGTGTTCGGCACCGCGTTCGCCGTCGGCGCTGCTTACCACGTCGCGGTGTCGCTGGCGCTGTCCGCGACGATGGACAAGCGCCGCCGCCACCGCGCGCAGTCCGTGCTCCGGCTGGCGTTCCTCGTCGTCGCCGCCATCGCGGTGCTGGGCGTCGCCACGGACCGCTGGGTGCCCGCGCTCGTCTCGCTGGGCGTCGCGGGCGTCGCGGTGTCGCTGGCGCTCCAGCAGCCGCTGTTGAGCCTGCTCGGGTGGGTGTACGTGATGACCAAGCAGCCGTATCAGGTCGGGGACCGCGTGCGCATCGACGACTCGAAGGGCGACGTCATCGACGTGGACTACCTCGTGACGACGCTGTGGGAGGTCAACGGCGAACTCGTTTCCACCAATCAGCCATCCGGCCGGCACATCACGGTGCCGAACAGCGTCGTGCTGACCAGCCACGTCGTGAACTTCAGCCGCGAGGAGTTCCCGTACGTCTGGAACGAGCTCCCCGTGCAGGTCGCCTACGAGACGGACTTGGAGTTCGCGCAGACCCTGCTCCAGGAGACCACCGAGGAGTACCTCGGCGAGACGATGGCCCGCGAGGTCGAGCGCTTCCGCCGCCAGCTCGCGGAGACGCCCGTCGAACTGGAGGTGCAGGACCGCCCGAGCGTGAACGTCAAGCAGGGCGAGTCGTGGGTGGAACTCCGCGTGCGCTACCTCGTCAGCCCGAAGCGCGCCCAGCGCGTCCGCAACGACCTCTACGAGCGCGTCCTCGAAGCGTTCAACGAGCACCCCGAGCGCGTGAAGTTCCCCGTCAGCCGGAACCGCTGACTCCGGTACGGCTATGGGCGCCGCCCCCGACGGCGCACCCATGAACCGCGTGTTGAGCGACACCATCGACGCCCTCCTCGACGCCGCGAACCCCGAACCGCCCGAACTACTCCGAGAGATGACCGAATACGGCCGCGAGCAGGAGTTCCCCATCGTCGGGCCGGACGTCGGCCAGTTCTTCCGCGTGGCGGCGACGCTCGCGGACGCCGAGCGCGTCTTCGAGTTCGGGTCGGGCTTCGGCTACTCGGCGGCGTGGTTCCGCACCGCGCTCCCCGCGGACGGCGACATCGTGCTCACGGACTACGACGAGTCGAACCTCGCGACCGCCCGCGAGTTCCTCGACCGGCAGGACGGCGCGACCGCCCACTACGAGGCCGGCGACGCGATGGCGACGTTCGAGGACTACGACGGCCCCTTCGACGTGGTACTGTTGGACCACGACAAGCCGCTGTACGTCGAGGCGTTCGAGGACGCCCGCGAGAAGCTCGCCGACGGCGGCGTGGTCGTCGCGGACAACGTGATGGCGGGGCCGGTCGAACCGGAGAACGTCACGGCCGCGCTCGACGGCGCGGAGCCCGTGGACGACCACACCGAGGCTATCGCCGAGTACGTCGCACACGTCCGCGACGACCCCGGCTTCGAGACGGCGTTCGTGCCGCTCGGCGAGGGTATCTCGGTCAGCGTGAAACGATAGGGTAGTCAGTCGCGGGACGCGAGCAGGGCGGCTCCGACGATCGCGACGGCGGCGACGGCGAGCCCGAAGCCGGACGAGGTCCCGCCCGTGCTACCGTCGTCGGTCGTGCCGGCCGTCGTTCCGTCGGTCGTCGCGTCGTCAGTCGTGGACTCGGACGTCTGCTCGTCGCCCTCGGTGGTCGGCGTGTCGTCGCTGGTGCTGGCGGACTCGATGGTCAGCGTCGCGGTCGTCTCGCCGCCGCTGGACTGCGGATTGACGTCCAGTGGCGTCTCCCAGCTCCCCTGCACCATCGGGTGGTAGGCGTCCTCGTAGACGACGACCACTTCGTCGCCGGCGTCGAGGTCGTAGCTGCCGCCGAGGCCGAGCGTCAACAGGTGGCCCTCGTTGGACGCACTGACGCTGTCGAGGTCGTCGGAGACGTTCACGTCTACCGCGTCGCCGGCGGCGTCGTCGCCGCGGTCGATGCCAATCGTCACGACGTCGTCCTGACTGACGTTGCTGGCGTCGACCCCGGAGTTCGAGTAGTCGACGGCGAAGCCGTTCCACGAACCGGCGGTGTCGTTGCCGGCGGTCGCGGTGACGGTGTGTGTCGACGTGCCGCTGGGGAACGCCGGGTCGGCGGAAATCGACCCGTCGGACGCCGCAGCGGCGACGCCGACGGTCGCGCTAGCGACGACTGCGAGCGCGACGAGAAGGGCAGTAAAGCGGGTTGTAGTAGTCATCGTGCGTTCGGAAGCGAACTGCGCGCGGCCGAAGTGCTTTGTGGCAGTCGCCCGCCGCGCACCGACAGGAACTCGTGGGCGGCGCCCGTCGCCGGAGCCGTGCCACTGCTCCAGTTCGACGCCGACTTCCCGGTCTCGGAGGCGGACGCCGACGCGTTCGCCGACGCCGTCACCGACCTGTACGTCGAGACGATGGACGCGGACCGGTCGTACGTCGCGGTCGTCGTGCGCGACGACTGCCACCTCTCGCTGGGCCGCGCGGTCGCCGGACGGCAAGTGTTCTGCTCGGCGGACGTGCGCGCGGGCCGCGACGAGGCGACGAAACGCGAGTTCGCGACCGCAGTGATGGCCGAGGCCGCCGAGCGCTTCGACGTCCCCGAACAGAATCTGAAAGTCGTGTTCACCGAGCACGCCGGCGCGCAGATGCAGGGCGTCGAGCGCGTCGGCGGCGACTGGGGTTAGTCGATGACTTCGAGCACTTCCTCGGCGTGCTCGTCGGGGTCCACGCCCTCGAACGCCGCGACGACGTCGCCGTCCGGCCCGACGACGTACGTGTTCCGGAAGACGCCCTCGACCTCGTTGCCGAAGACGTTCTTCTCGCCGTAGGAGTCGTAGGCGGTCGAGACGGAGCCGTCCTCGTCGCTGAGCAGGTCGAACGGGAGGTCGTACTTCTCCGCGAAGTCCTTGAGGTCCTCGACGGGGTCGTCGCTGACGCCGAACACGGGGACGCCGCGGTCGCTGTACTCGTCCCAGTTGTCCCGGAAGCTACACGCCTCGGTGGTGCAGCCCGGGGTGTCGGCGCGCGGGTAGAAGTAGACGACGACGTACTGGCCGCCGTAGTCCGACAGCGACACGGTGTCGCCGTCCTGGTTCGGCAACTCGAAGTCGGGCGCGGGTTCGCCTTCCGAGAGCATACCCGGAGTTCGGCTTCCCCCGGGGAACCAGTTGCGGTCGCGGCGAGCTACAGCGAGTAGTCCGACTCCCGAATCTGGGCGTACTTGCGCTTCCGGTAGCGGAACTTCGCGCGCTTGTACTTCGTGTACAGGCGGAGGCCGCCCGCCGCCGAGCGCGCGTTCGACTTCGAGATAATCGTCCCGCTGTCGCTGGAGTCGAGCATCTGTCGGGTGATGCGGATGGTCTTGTCCCAGTCGGCCGGACCGAACTCCGCGACGACGTCCGCCATCGCGACGTTCCGCCGAATCTCGTCGCCGATGGCGTCGTGCCACGCGGCGTTGTACTCCCCGAGATTTCCTTCGGCGGCGAGCTTGCCGGCGAGCTTCCCAGTGCGGTGGGCGACGTGGTCGCCGCCCTCGTGGAACGACGACGTCGCGCCCATCGCGCCGCCGACGACCGCGATGCCGGCCTCGGTCGGGGACTCGATGGGGCGCGTCGAGGAGATGGCGTACGTCTCCGTGCTGTTGGACTTCCCGTGGCCGTCCACGAGCGGGAAGTCCTCCTCGACGTCGTACTCGTCGCCGTACAGCTCCTCGAGGAGCCGCCGGAGGTACTCGTCGCCGGAGGGGATGCGGTCGTCGTCCTCGCGGAGCAGGCGCCACTCGCTTTTGTCGAAGTCGTCGATGTCCAGGCCGATGGGCATCGTGAGGCCGACGCGCGCGACGCCGTCCCGGTTCGGGAACACCCACGGGTAGGCGGTCTCGCCGGGCATCCAGCCCCACCAGAACTTCAGCGTGTCCTCGTCGAACAGCTCCTCGGGGAACCGGCGGTACTCCTGGTAGGCGATGTGGTTCGCCGACGGCGGGCTGAGCACCTCGCTGGCGCGCTTGCCGTCGGGAAGCAGCGGGTCGAGCACGCGCATCGTGACCTGTCGCTGCGGGCCGTCGGCGAGCACGAGGTACTCCGCGGTGACTTCCTCGCCGTCGCCGAGCGTCAGCGTGTGCTCGTGGCCCCCGGAGAGGTCCGTGTCCACGGCCTTGACGCTCGTGCCGGCGACGTAGTCGGCGCCCGCGTCCTCGGCGCGCTCGCGCAGCCAGTCGTCGAACTTCGCGCGGTGGAACGTGAACCCGAACTCGTCGTAGTCGGCGTCGATGCCCGTGCGGTCCACGACGACTTCCTCGTCAGGGCCGATGAACTCGGCGTCCGCGAGCTCCTGCTCGACGACGTCCTCGGGGATGTCCGCGAAGTCGAGGTCCGCGACCTCCAGCCAGTAGTCCAGGAAGCCGGCGGCGTCCGTCGAGTCCGGGCCGATTCGGTCGCGGTCGTCCCGCGGCACGCCCTTCTCGTAGACGACGGCGTTCGCGCCCCGCTCGGCGGCCGCCCGCGCGGCAGCCGAGCCCGCCGGCCCGCCGCCCACGATGGCCACGTCTACGTCGGTCATACTACGCTCGTCACCGCGCTGGCGTTAAAGTGCTTCGAGTTTTCGCGCCGTCGCCGCGACGCCGCGCGGTTTCACGGCGCGCGTTCCCCGGCAAACAGCCGCGCGAATCCCGGGAGGACCCGGCAGAAGCAGTCGTCCGCTCGCGCCCGGCGGTCGTAGAACGACCCGGCGTCGCTGGCACTCACGACTCCGGGTTGGCCTGCCCGCGGCTAAAGCGTGACCCGCATCCGAACTCCTAAGTTTCCCAACAGTAGTTGACGGGTATGGACCGCGTGAGCGTCGCCTACGACCTCGTTCGAGCGTACGTGTACGCGCTGGTGTTCGCGGGCGTCGCCACCGTCGTCTGGCTGTTCACGCCCGAGCTGGTGGACACGCCGCAGGTCGCGGGGCTGTGGTTCGCCGTCGGCGGGTTCGGTGCGCTCGTGCTCGTCACGTTCCTGCTCGCGCAGTTCACGCGCCGCAACTGAGCGCGCTCGCTACGGGAACAGCCCGCGGTACTCGTGGGCGTCCGCGGTGCGTTCGAGCGCGATGGTGTACGCCGCGGTCCGCAGGTCCGGAATGTCCTTCTGCTCGTAGGCCGCGAGCATCTCGTCGAACGCCGTCGTCAGCCGCGCTTCGAGGTCGCGGTTGACCTCCTCGAGCTCCCACGAATACTGCTGGCTGTTCTGCACCCACTCGAGGTAGGAGACGATGACGCCGCCTGCGTTCGCGAGGATGTCCGGCACGACGGGGACGTCGCGCTCCGTGAGGACGTTCGCGGCGTCGAACGTCGTCGGCCCGTTCGCGGCCTCCACGACGACGTCCGCTTCGAGGCGCTCGGCGACGTCCACCGTGATGACGTCCTCGATGGCCGCGGGGATGAGCGCGTCCACGTCCAGCGTCAGGAGGTCGTCGTTGGAGATGCGGTCGGCCTCCGGGTAGCCTTCGAGGCGGCCGTCGTTGCTCGCGACGTACGCCCCCACGTCGTCGATGTCGAGGCCGTCGGGGTCGTAGAGCGCGCCCGTCACGTCGGAGACGGCGACGACGTTCGCGCCGCGCTCGTCGAGCAGGCGCGCCGTGACGCTGCCGACGTTCCCGAACCCCTGGATGGCGACGTCGGCGTCTTCGACGTCCGTGCCGAGGTACTCGAAGGTCTCCTCGGTGACGATGGTGACGCCGCGGCCGGTCGCCTCCACGCGGCCCGCGGTCCCGCCGACCTCGGGGGGCTTCCCCGTGACGACCTCGGGGACGGCGTACCCCTGGTAGACGGAGTACGTGTCCATGATCCACGCCATCGTGCGCGGATTCGTGTTCACGTCGGGCGCTGGAATGTCCGTGTCCGGGCCGATGATGCGGCGGATGCCCTCCGTGTAGCGGCGGGTAAGCTGCTCGATTTCGGACTGGGAGAGGTCCTTGGGCTCGCAGATGATGCCGCCCTTCGCGCCGCCGAACGGCAGGTCCACGAGCGCGGTCTTCCACGTCATCCAGCCCGCCAGCGCGGAGACCTCCTCCTCGGAGACAGTCGGGTGGTAGCGGATGCCGCCCTTGAACGGCCCGCGCGCGCCGTCGAACTGGCAGCGGTAGGCCTCGAACACCTCCACGGAGCCGTCGTCCATCTCCACGGGGAGACTCACCGACAGCGTCCGCTCGGGGTACTTCAGCCGCTCGAAGATGCCGTCGTCGATGTCCACGTACTCCCGCGCCTGCTCCATCTGCGCGAGCATGTTGTCAAGTGGGCCGCTCTCTGTCATGTCTCGGCAGTATTTGCGCATTGCATAAGGAGGTGCCGCATTGCGGCCACCGTGGAACTGGTTCGCCCGCAGCGGCGAAAACTGGCCCAGAAAGCGTCGCTGCCGTCCGGTCGCTACTCCTCGCTCACGTCGGCGTCCGGGAGCTTCAGGACGTTCTCGCGGCCGATGCGGAACGACTCCAGGTCGTCGTTCTCGCGCATCTCCTTGACGACCTGGCTGGTCTTGGCCTCCGTCCAGCCCATCGCCTCCACGACGTCCTGCTGTTTCGCGCGCCCGCCCTGCTCGCGGAGGAACCGCTCGACGCGCTCCTCGTTGCTCAACAGCTCCTCCGGGGGCTCGGTCTCCGACGCCGCGCCCGCGGTCGCGGCCGCCTCCCCGGCGGATTCCTCGACGCCGGTCGCGGCGTCACCGGCGCCGCCACCGCCGCCGGCGTCGGTCGGCTCCGCGGCTCCGCCCCCGCCGTTGTCCTCGCGGCGCAGGTAGAGCCAGCCCGCCGCGCCGACGACGAACACTGCCACGACTGCGCCGACGAGCGCCGGCAGCACGACGCCGCTCTCCCCGCTGGACGCGGCCGCGGTCGTCGTCTCGGTGGGCTCGCTCGGCTCGGTCGTCGTCGGCGCCGGTTCGAGGACAAGGCGCGGCTGGCCGGTGCCGAAGTCCGCTGGGCCGGTCCACCGCACGGACGTCGCCGTCTCCTCGTCGGCGACCGGGTCGACGTCCGTCGCCGCGTAGCCGTCCGGCCACGAGAACTGCATCGAGGTCTCGTTGTTCAGGTAGAACCCCTCCAGCGCGTCCCCGGCGACGACGCGCTCGCCGTCGGTCGCGGCGAAGCCATCCCACTCGAAGGTGTACTCGACGAAGCTGTAGGAGTCGGCGAACTCCGCGCTCCTCTGCTGGAACGCCCGCACGGAGACGTTCGCGACGCTCATGTTGCGGCCGGTGGCGTTCTCCGCGGACGTCACCGTCGATGCGATGCGCGTGCGGAACCGATCGACGTACGCCGAGCGGTTCGCCTCGATGTCCGCCTGTAGCTCCTCGAAGGCCTGCGTCTCGTTGTCCGTGGTCAGTTCCATCCGGTACTTGAACGACCACGCGGCGCTCCCGTCCTCGTCGATCGCCGCCGACAGCGTCACGTCGTCCGGGTCGAACTCCTCCTGTGCGACGCCGAACGGGCCGGTCGGCGCACCGGCTCCCGCCGCTGGCGCGGCGACCGACGCCACGACGAGCAACCCGACAACCCAAGGCGCCAGACCGCGGTCCATACGCTCACCTCCGACCGGTGCGCTTGAAAACGTTGTTATCGCCGCCCCGCGCTCGTGTCACTCTGGTTCGAGGTCGGCGCGGCGACGCCGCAGTCCACGCCGAGCGACGCGAAAAACGAGAGAAGGTCGCGGCTGGCCGTCAGGCCGACGGCGCGCTGACGGGCTCACCGCAGGTCGGGCACGCCGACCCCGAGGGCGTCTCGTCGAGGTCAGGCGCGTGCCCGGTCCAGCCGCAAATCGGACACTGAACAGGCTCGCTGTCGGTCATCGACGTCTAGGGGTGCGGTCGCCGGCCCGAAAAGCGTGGTGCCCCCTCAGCCGTCCGCGGACTGCTCGGGCGCCGCCAGCGCCGTGAACTCCACGTCGTGGTCGAGCATGTACTCGCGGAACTCCCCGACCATCGCCGGCAGCGCGCCGAGAATCCCGCGCTCGAAGGAGACGACGACCACCTCGTCCTCGATGAACCCCGTGAACAGCACCATGTCGTCGGCGACCTTCACGAGTTGGGTGACGTTCTCGGCGCCCATCTGCGCCTCGTAGGCGGTCTTCGCGACGAGTTCCTGGAGTTCGTCGTCGGCGGCGTCGGCGTCCGCCTCGGTCCACTCCAAGTCCTCGCGCTCGTGGAGGACGTCCTGCTCGCGGGTGTCGGGGTCGATGCGGACGAAAAAGCGCACCTTCTGACCGGCGTGCGAGACGACGATGTCGCATATCTCCTCGGCGTAGCCCATACCCAGTGTGCGGGTGGCTACCAAATAGAACTGTGGGCGAAGCTTTTGTGGAACGCGGCCGACGTCTCGCGCATGGTCGTCTCCACCACGTCGCTCTGGGACGAGTTCCCCGACGACTCGCTGCGCGAGTACGACGACGCGGTCGTCTACGGCGACCGCGACGGCGATGTCGTGCTCCACGAGGGTCCCGCGCGAGTGCTGCCGAACGGCTGGGTCGAACTCCCTTCCGGGCGGCTCGTCTCCCCGGACGCCGCCCACCACATCGACCCCCGGCCCGGCGAGTAGTCAGTACGCCTCGGCGAACTCGCGGGCACGCTCCCGAATGGTGGCGTCGTCCATGCGGACGTGCTCGCCGTCCCGGTACAGAATCTCGCCGTCGACCACCGTGAGCGTCACGTCGTCGCCGTGCGCCGCGAACGCGAGGTGGGAGTAGGGGTCGTGAATCGGCGTCGAGCGCGCGTTGTCAGTCGTGAGCCCCACCACGTCGGCCTTCCATCCCTCGCGGAGCTTCCCGACGTCGTCGAAGCCCGCGGCCGCCGCGCCGTTGCGGGTCGCCATCTCGAAGACGGTGCGCGCGGGAATCGCGGTCGGGTCCAGCTCCTCGACCTTCCCGAGGAGGCTGGCCTGCCGCATCTCCGTGAACGCGTCCAGCGTGTTGTTGCACGGCGGGCCGTCGTTGCCGAGCGCGACGTTGATGCCGCGGTCGAGGTAGTCCCGGACGGGCGCGACGCCGGACGCGAGTTTCATGTTCGAGGACGGGCAGTGCGTGACGTGCGTCCCGGTCTCGGCGAGCACTTCGCGCTCGGTCTCGTCGGTCCACACGCAGTGGGCCAGCACCACGTCCTCGCCCGTGAGGCCGACCTCATCGAGCCAGTGGACGTTGCGCATCCCGGTCTCGTCCTCGACGGTCTCGATTTCGCCGCGGTTCTCGCTGGCGTGCGTGTGGATGCGCACGCCGTACTCGTCGGCGAGGTTACGACAGCCGCGCAGACACGCTTCGGTGCAGGAGACGGCGAATCTGGGCGTGACGGCGTACCGGATGCGGCCGCCGTCGGTGCCGTCGTAGCGCTGGATGAGGTCTTCCGTCTCGGCGAGCGCGGCGTCCGTGTCTTCGAGCAGGCCGTCCGGGGAGTCCTTGTCCATCAGGACCTTCCCCATCAGCGCGCGGACGCCGGCGTCGGCGGCGGCGTCGAACGCCTCCTCGGCGTGCGCGACCGAGAGGTGGTCGATGGCCGTCGTCGTCCCCGACTCGATGAGTTCGAGGTACGCGAGGTCTGCGGCCGCGCGCATCTCGTCGGCGCCCATCGACGCCTCCATCGGGAGGACGTGGTCGAACAGCCAGTCCAGTAGCTCCTCGTCGTCGGCGATGCCGCGGCCGAGACTCTGCACGGAGTGGACGTGCGCGCCGACGAGCCCGGGCGCGAGCACGTCGCACTCGACGCGCTCGTGGTCCGGGTACGCGTCCGCGAGGTCCCCGCGGTCGCCGACGGCTTCGATGCGGTCGCCGGCGACGACGACCGCGCCGTCCTCGATGACCCGCTCGGCGTCGCAGACGACCGCGTCGGCGGACAGTAGCGTCATACCGTCACCACGTACGACGCCTCCGCCCCTAACGCGTTGCGGTCTCACCGCGCGCCGCGCGACTCGCCGCTACGTTGAAGCCGCCGGCGCGAAACTGGACGGTATGAACGCGCTCGCGCGGTTCCGGTCGTGGCTCGGCAGCGTCGAGTTCGCGGTGACGGCCGCGTCGGTCGCCGTCGCGCTCGCCGCCGTCTCGCTTTTGTTCTCGCACGTGCCGGGCGAGCGAGACGCGTTCGCGCTCGTGATTCTCACCGGCGTCGCGGTCCCGAACGTCTACGCGGACTCGTGGACCGAGCGCCTCGACAGCCGGCTCGCGGGCGTCGCGTGGGCGCTGGCGGCCTGCGGCGCGGTCGGCGCGTGCTACCTGCTCGTTTCGACCGGCGTGCGCGCGGTCGCCGGCGAGCCAGCGGGCACGGTCGTCGGACTCGTGGGCACGTGGCTGGGCGGACTAGTGGCGTCGCGCGCGGCGACGGCGTGACTACGGGCGGCGGTCCGCCGCGTAGCCGCCGACGAGCCCGCCGGCGGCGAATGCGGCGGCGACGGCGAGCGCGACGCTCGCAGCGAGGACCCGGGGTGCGGCGACGAGCGGGTCTACGAGCGCGGTCGTCGTCGCGAGCGCGTAGTGCAGGTGGTGGAAGACGCCGGTGGTGTCGCCGTAGAACAACAGCCACCAGAACGACGCGCCGACGCCGGCGCCGGCGAGGCTGCCGGTCGCGGTGGCCGTGCGGAACGGCGCGCGCCCGGCGACGGTCGCCGCGACGAAGCCGCCGACGCCGCCGACCGTGACCACGCGGAACGCGAGGGTCGCGGTGCTCGGGTGGTGGTGCGGCATCCCGGAGACGACAGCGAGGAGCGCGGCCTGCGCGAGGACGCCGACGACGACGGCGAGGGCGATGCGACGCACGCCGCGACCTAGGGGGCGCACGAACTGAAGCCTTCCGCCGAACGGGCGGCGACGAGACAGCGACCAGAGAGGTCGTGCTCGCCACCCGTACTTGAATCCATTACTGGGAAGGGATGAGGTTCAGGGCCGTCGCAGTCCCACGATTCGACGTTCGTAGTCACGCGGGCTGGCCGTGGCCCGTTTCTGCAACGTCCGTCCACTCCGCCGCCCTAATTATCGTGAATAATAACAGCCGTTTGATATATCCGTGAGCGGGTTCTCGGTGAGGACGTGGGGGTCATCGCCGAATTCACGTTCCGTCACCCGGGACTGCCGCTGATGTCGTCGCTGGAGGAGAGCGACGTCCGTCTCGACGTCGAACAGGCCGTCGCCGCCGACCCCGACGAGCCCGTGTTGTTCGTGTGGGCGTCGGACGGCGACCTCGACGAGTTCGAGGCCGCCCTCGGGCGCGACGAGACGGTCGCGGAGTACACGCTCGTCGAGGACGCCGGCGACCACCGGCTCTACCGCGTCGCGGTCAGCGAGCAGACGCCCGTCTCGCTGTACCCGGTGGACGACCGCATGGAGGCCTCGCGCCTCGACGTCACCTCCTCGGCGGACGGCGTGGACGCGCGACTCCGCTTCCCCGACCGGGAGAGCCTCTCGGAGTTCCGGCCGCGCGTGGAGGCCCGCGGCGTCGACGCCACGCTGCGCGGCGTCTACAGCGACACCGAGAGCGCGCTCGGCGACGAGTACGGCCTCTCCGCGAAACAGCGCGAAGCCCTCGTGACCGCGGCCGAACTGGGCTACTACGACGTCCCCCGGCAGGCGTCGCTGTCCGACGTCGCCGACGACCTCGACGTCTCCCCGCAGGCGGCCAGCGAGCGCCTCCGACGCGGCGTCAAGACGTTCGTGCGGGAAGCCCTCGACTGATAGGCGCGACCGCGGGACCGCGACGCCTTTGTACCGCAGGCGTCCACCGAGTAGTATGCGCGTCGAGAACTCGTTCATCCCCGCGCCCGGCGTCGGTGAGACGACGGAGCGGCGGCTCTGGGAGCACGGCGTCACGCACTGGGACGACTTCGACGCCAGCGCCCCCGGCGTCGGCGAGGCGACCGCCGAGAACGTCCACGCGTTCATCGACGACGCCCGCGCGGCGCTGGACGCCGGCGACACCCACTTCTTCGCGGAGGCGTTCCCGAACAACGCGCTCTGGCGGCTCTACGAGAACGTCGCCGACGACGTGGCGTACTTCGACATCGAGACCACCGGTCTCGACAAGCGCTCCAGTGACGTGACGACGGTGAGCGTCCACCGCGGCAACAGCACGAAGACGCTCGTGCGCGGCGACGACCTCACCAGCGAGAACCTCGCGGAACTGCTTGACGCCTCGCTCGTGGTGTCGTTCAACGGGAAGCGCTTCGACCAGCCGTTCGTCGAGCACAACTACGACGTGGAACTCGATGCCCCGCACCTCGACTTGATGTACCTCTGTCGCCGCCTCGACTTGACGGGCGGGCTCAAGCAGGTCGAGCAGGACCTCGGCATCGACCGCGGCGGGATGGACGTCGACGGCCGCGAGGCCGTGCGGCTCTGGCACCGCTACGAGGACGGCGACGAGGCCGCCCTCGACCGGCTCGTGGAGTACAACCGCTACGACACCCAGAACCTCCAGACGCTGCTCGATACGGTCGCCGACCGGCTCCACGAGGAAGTGTTCGAACCGCACGCCTGAGGACCCGCTTTCTCCCGCGCTCGCGCGTCTCGGCCCGGGCCACCACCACGTTTTATTACCTAGTTTTACAACCTAGTTATCTATGCCGACGCAGCTCGAACACGCCCGCGACGGGACGGTCACGCCCGCCATGGAACGAGTCGCCGAGCGCGAGAACCGCGACCCAGAGTTCGTCCGCCAGCAGGTCGCCGACGGGCAGGCCGTCGTCCCGAAAAACCACGAACACGCCTCGCTCGACCCGATGATAATCGGCCGGGAGTTCGCCACGAAGGTGAACGCCAACATCGGGAACAGCGAGACCACCAGCAGCCGCGAGGAGGAACTCCAGAAGCTCCACACGGCGGTCCACTATGGAGCGGACACCGTGATGGACCTCTCGACCGGCGCGAACCTCGACGAAATCCGGGAGATGCAAATCGAGCACTCGCCGGTCCCGGTGGGGACGGTCCCCATCTACGAGGCCGTCACGCGCGTCGACGACGTGGCCGACATCACGCCCGACCTCCTGCTGGACGTCATCGAGAAGCAGGCCGAGCAGGGCGTCGACTACATGACCGTCCACGCGGGCGTGCTCGCCGAACACCTCCCGCTGACGGACGGCCGCACCACCGGCATCGTCTCCCGCGGCGGGTCGATTCTCGCGCAGTGGATGGAGGAGAACGGCGCGCAGAATCCGCTGTTCACGCACTTCGAGGAGATTTGCGAGATATTCCGCGAGCACGACGTGACGTTCTCGCTGGGCGACGGCCTCCGGCCGGGGTCGCTGGCCGACGCCGGCGACGACGCCCAGTTCGCGGAGCTGGACACCCTCGGCGAACTCACGCGGGTCGCGTGGGACCACGGCGTCCAGGTGATGGTCGAGGGACCGGGCCACGTCCCGATGGACGAGATTCGGGAGAACGTCGAGCGCCAGCAGGAGGTCTGCGACGGCGCGCCGTTCTACGTCCTCGGGCCGCTCGTGACCGACGTGGCGCCCGGCTACGACCACATCACGAGCGCCATCGGCGCCACGGAAGCGGCCCGCGCGGGCGCCGCGATGCTGTGTTACGTCACGCCGAAAGAACACCTCGGCCTCCCGGACGCCGAGGACGTGCGGGACGGGATGGCCGCCTACCGCATCGCCGCGCACGCCGGCGACGTCGCGGCGGGCCTCCCGGGCGCCCGGGACTGGGACGACGCGCTCTCGGAGGCGCGCTACGACTTCGACTGGAACCGGCAGTTCGACCTCGCGCTCGACCCCGAGCGCGCCCGCGACTACCACGACCAGACGCTGCCCGGGGACAACTACGAGGACGCGCGCTTCTGCTCGATGTGCGGCGCGGAGTTCTGCTCGATGCGCATCGACCAGGACGCCCGCGACGCCGACGGTGAGATGGAGGACATCGACGCCGACACGGACCTCTCGGCGTCGCCGGCCGCGGACGTGAACCTCCCGCCGGTCGGCGTCCACGACACCAGCGACGTGCCCGAGAGCGCGGAGTTTGAGGACGACCGCGCCGACGACCTCGCGGCCGACGACTAGTCGCTGGCGTCCACGACCGTCTCGAACAGCGGTTCGACGACCGCCGCGAGGTCGTCGTCGGCGTCGGCGGCGAGGTGGACGTGACAGCGGCCGTCCGCGTCCGCGACGCGGTGCGTGACGGCGTGGAGGAACTGGAGGAGCTGGCGGCGGCCGGACTCGTCGGTCGGGCGCGGCAGGCCGTCCACGCAGACGACGAGCCGGCCGGCCGCCGCGTCGAGGTTCGCAATCGTGTCCGACACCACGACGCCCGCCTCCGAGAGCGCGAGGTCGTCGTAGACCCCGGTGTCGTACAGGTCCGCGACGTCCGCACAGCAGCGCCCGCCGGCGGCGTCGGTGGTCGCGCGGATGCGGTACGCTGAGTCGGGGCTGTCTCCGGCGAGCCGGCGACAGGCGGCGTCGTGGTCCGCGTCGCCGAGAACGAGCGTCGCCCCCTCGCGGCGTCCACCCGTGGCGGGCGCGCCGCCGGAGCGCCTCGCGTCACCGCTCATCAGCAATTCTATCGGGACACTCGCCGTTAATCGTTGTGGCTCCCGCCGGAGAGCGTCGCGGCCTCGGCGGCGTACTCCGCGATGGCGGCGCGGTCGCCGGTCAGCCCCGTGCCGACGTAGAAGGACGCGCACGCGTTCGCCAACCGGAGCGACGGCCCCCAGTCCCACTCGCAGGCTCGCGCGAACCCCAGCGCCGCCGAGAAGCGGTCGCCGGCGCCCGTGAACCGGGAGACGTCCGCCGTCTCGAAGTTCGGCGCGGCGACGACGCCCCCGGGCGTGGCGGCGACCGCGCGCTCGTCCCCGTGCATCACGACCCCCGTGACGCCCGCGAGTTCGCGGAGTCTCTCGGCCTGCTCGGTGACGCCGCTCTCGACGCCGACCGCCGACGCCAGCGAATCGAGTTCCTCGTCGTTCGCGCTGACGACGACGCTGTAGCGGCCGGCGAGCGCGCCCAGCGCGTCCACGAACTCCTCGCGCTCGGCGGGCGTTCGTACCGCGACGCCGCCCGGATCGAGGACGAGCACGCCGCCCTCGCCCGGACGGTCGGCCGCGCGACGGAGCGCGTCCGTGGAGTTCGCCAGCGACGACCAGTTCGTCCACACCACGGCGTCGGCGTCCAGCGCCGTCTCGCCGCCCGCGGCGACGAGGTCGTCGTACGTCCACGTGCGGATGTCCGTGGACTCGGTGGTGAGCATCATCGCGGCGTCCTCGAACTCGTAGACGTTCACGGACGCGGGCGCACCCATCGAGTGCGCGTCCGCGTCGAGTACGCCGAACACCTCGTGGTCGAGGTGGCCGTAGAGGGCGACGTCGGCGCCGAGCTCGTGGCCCTGTATCGCGGCGTTGACGGCCTGCCCGCCGGGTTCGACGCCGCGGTGCTCGGTGACGAACGAGCGCTGGCCGCCCGACAGCTCCCGGACGAACGCCTCGCGGCTCTCCGGGGCGTGGCCCCGATTCAGCACGCCGAACCGTCGGTCGATGCTCCCGTCGGGCAGCATCGTCATCGTCGGCGAGGGGGCGTCCGCGAGCCGCGCGGCCAAGTCCATGTCCGGGGGTTCGTCCGGCGCCACTAAACGGTTCCCCGATTCGCTACTCGCCGCGGACGCGGCGCGCGGCTTCGAGGAAGCCGTCGGCGTACGACTCGTCGAGCACCACGTCGGCGGCGCCGCGGGCGGCGTCGTCGGCGTTCGCCACGGCGTACGACTCGCCGGCAACGCCGAACAGCTCCACGTCGTTCGCGGAGTCCCCGACCGCTGCGAAGTCCGCGGGCTCGTAGCCGAGTTCCGCCGCGACGACCTCCAGCGCCGCGCCCTTGCTCGGCTCGGTGGCCTTCACGTGGTACGCGAACCCCGTGTCCACGACGCTCAGGCCGTGCTCGTCGGCGAGGTCCGTCAGCACGTCCAGCGGGCGCTCGCGGCTCACCGCGAGTTCGGTCTCCCGCCAGCGGTTCATCAGATCCGACTCGCCCCAGCCGAGGTCGAAGCCCGCGTCCGCGAACCCCTCGCGGACGGCCGCGGCGGCGTCCCTGTCGCCGAAGTAGAACAGCTCGTCGTTCACGTACGCGACGCCGCCGTTCTCCGCGATGACGCGCTCCTCGACGCCGACGAACTGGCAGAGCGCGACCGGGTACGGCAGCGCCTTCCCGGTGGCGACGACGACCGGCGCGTCCCACTCCCGGAGCACGTCCAGCACGCGGCTGTCGATGGAGCGGTCCGGGCGACTGAGCGTGCCGTCGATGTCGACGGCGAGCGGCGCGACCATACCCGGAGAAGGTGGCGGTGGCGTAAATGCCGTACTCTTCGCGCCCCCGCGGGCGGTCCCGACCGGCGAACCCGGCGGGTATCAAAGGGGTTATTTCGTCGTTGCCTGTACGTCGAAGTGGCGACGCGCGCCGTGGTAGCTCAGTGGCCAGAGCAGTCGATTTGTAATCGACCGGTCGGGGGTTCGACTCCCCCCCACGGCTCTTCTCAGGCGGGCGCGCCGAGGTCGGTGGCGTCCGCGCCGAACACCGATGCCAGCAGCGCCGGCACCTCGTCGGCGGCGACGCCGGAGTACCACTCGTTGCGCGGCTGGACTGCGAGCGCGGCGCCGTCGCTGCTGCAGAGGCCGAGGCAGGACGTCTCGACGACGTAGACGTGCGTCCAGAAGGCGTCCCGCTCGCGGAGCCACTCGCGGACGGCCGCCGCGACCTCGTCGCCGCCGACGCCGCCGCAGCAGGCGTAGTCGGCGTCGCGGTCGTTCGTGCAGACGACCACGAGGTCGGTGAACCCCTCCGCGAGCACCTCCGAGGTGCGCTCGTTCATCGCGCGCCGAGCGGCTGTGCGTCGGGCGCTTCCTCGCGGTCGGCGTGCGAGGCGTCGTCGGCGCGGCGCCCGAGCCAGACGTGCGCGCTCGCCGTGACGACCCAGAGGCCGAGCTGGCCGACGGCGGTGACGGCGCGGAACGCGCTGGCGAACGCGTCCGGGACCGGGCTCGTGACCGTGTTAGCGGGCGCGAGCAGCGCCACGGCGGGGACGAGCGCCAGCGGCGCGAGCGCGAGAACTGCGGCGGCGGGCGTCGGGAACGCGCGGCTCGCGCGGCGGTACGCGTAGACCGCGGCGGCCGACGCGACGGCGCCGGTGACCATCATGGCGCCGTACCACAGCAGTCGCGCGTCCGTGGGCAGCGACTGGGAGACGCCCGGCGGCTGCGGCGGGAACAGGACCCACGGCGCGCCCGAGACGGTGAGGAAGCCGGCGGCGGCGAGGACGTAGCGCTTCGTGTCGGCGGCGCCGGGGATGGCGGGTTCGAGGAAGTAGTACGCGACCCCGAACGCGACCGCGCCGAGCAGGACGCCGAAGGCGACGCCGGCGGCGACGCTGACGGCTTGCGTCGCGGCCGCGGGGACGGCGGGCGCGTGAGAGTGGCCGCCCTCGAAGGTCTCGGCGAACGCGACGAGGGCGTTCCCGACGAACGCGACGAACAGCCCGTACGCGAGGCCGCCGACGGCGCCGGCTTTCGTCCCGCGCTTCAGGTAGTCGTACAGCATCGCTAGTGGCAGGTGACGCCGGCCGCGTGGCGGAAGTTGTGCATCGCGTCGTGGACCATCGGGTCCTGCGCGAACAGGAGCGCGAAGCCCGCGAGCGCGACGAACGCCAGCCCGGCGGCTATCTGGGCGGGCGTGAGGCTCTCGGTCGCGAAGTCGACGCGGTCGTGGACGGTCTCTGTCGCTGTCATCAGACTAAGTTGAGTTAGAACAATCTAGTTTGTATTTCTTTCGCTGGGCGCCGGCCGCCCGGTCGAGCGCACCCAGAAGTCCGACCGGTCAGTCGTCGGCGGCCGCCTCGGGCCGGTAGCCGCGGCTGATGGCCTTCCACTTCCCGGTCGCGAAGCGGTAGTAGTTGATGACCGCGGGCGCGACCGTCTCCGCGAAGAACGCGAGGTAGACCCCGAAGATGCCCAGCGACGTGGTGGCGCCGAGGTAGACGAGCGGAATCGCCAGCCCGAACATCCCGAAGACGCGGCTGTAGAACGGCCAGCGCGTGTCCCCCGTGGCGTCGAGCGCGCCCGCGACGGCCGCGGTGACGCCCTGCGGGATGATGGCGAGCGCGGCCGCGTACACCATCCCGACCGCGATGGGGACACTCGCGGAGGCGGGGTCCTCGACGAACAACACGACGATGTCCCGGGCGAAGACCGCGACGAGCGCGGCGAACAGCGCGTACGTGGCGACCGAGAACACGACGATTTCGCGGCCGTACGCCTCCGCGGTGGACTCGTCGCCCTTCCCGAGTTCCTGCCCGACGAGGCTGGACGCCGCGAGCCCGAACCCCCACCCGGGCGCGTTCATGATGCCCCAGATGCGCCGCGTGACGACGTACGCCGCGACGGCCTCGGAGCTAATCAGGCCGACGAACGCCAGCAGGGGGAAGCGCGCGCCCGTCCAGACGGAGTTGCGGCCGACCACGGGGAGGCCGATGGTGACAACGTCCCTGCAGGTCTCGCGGTCCCAGTAGCCGCCGAACGGCGAGACGGTGACGGGGAACGCGCCGACCAGCGGCAGGCGGCCGCGCGTGATGCCGACGACGAACGCCGCGACGATGACGACGTTGCTGACGACGGTCCCCAGCGCCGCGCCCTCGACGCCCCAGCCGAGCGCGAAGATGAACACGGCGTTCAGGCCGACGTTGACGACCGCGCCGCCCGCGCGCAACACCATCGCGGTCCACGCGTCGTCGGCGCCGATGAGCGCGCGGCTGCCGACGAGGTTGAGGCCCGCGAACGGCACGCCGAACGCGAGCACGCGGAGGTAGTCGGCGCCGTACGCGACCGCGACCGGGTCGTCGGTCAGCAGGTCGATGAGCTCGACGGGGAAGAGGTAGAACAGCGCGGCGACCGGGAGCGTCGTCGCGAACACCAGCAGCGTGCTCGACCGAATCGCCTGCCCGAGTTCGTCGTAGGCCTCGGCGCTGAACCGCTGGGAGACCAGCGCGATGGTCCCGGCCGCGAGCCCGCCGCCGAGGCTGAACGCCGCGCCCCAGAACGGGCCGGCGTACCCGACGCCCGCGATGGCCGTCCCCCCGAGGACGACGCCGACCATCGCGACGTCCGCGGCGCTCTTGGACATGCGCGCGACGCCGGTGACGATGCGGGGCCACGCCAGCTCCGACGTCCGGCGCGCGCGCTCCTCGGAGATGAGGCCGAGGCGCGCCAGCGCCAGCCCGATTTCGCGGAGGAGCCGACTGAACGGGTTCGGGACCACGACTACCTCGTGGTCGGCGTGGCCCGGACAAAAGCGCAACTATTTCGGAGCGAAATACGGGCTCGCGGCCCCAGCGCTACGCGCGCCAGCCCCGGGGCGTGTCGTTGAGCCGCTGACAGCCGTCTTCTGTGACGACCACCAAGTCCTCGATTCGCACGCCGAACTCGCCGCCGAGGTAGACGCCGGGCTCTATCGAGAACACCATCCCCTCCGCGAGCGCGCGGTCGTTGCCCTCGACGATGTACGGCTCCTCGTGGACGTCGAGGCCGACGCCGTGGCCCGTGCGGTGGACGAACGCCTCGCCGTAGCCGGCGTCGGCGATGACCTCGCGCGCGGCGGCGTCTACGTCCTCCGCGGACACGCCGGGTTCGACCGCTTCGACCGCGGCCTGCTGGGCCTCCTGAACGACCTCGTGGACGCGCTCGAACTCCGCCGGTGGGTCGCCGTCGAAGACGACCGTGCGCGTCTGGTCGCTGGGGTAGCCGTCCACGCGCGTCCCGAAGTCCAACACCACGGGGTCGCCGCGCTCGACCTCGCGCTCGGAGCGGTGGTGGTGGGGTTTCGCGCCGTTCGGCCCGCTCCCCACGATGGTCTCGAAGGCGGTGCCGTCACCGCCGTGCGCGGCGAGGCGGTCCTCGACGAAGCCCGCGAGTTCGCGCTCGGTCATTCCAATCGCGTCCGCGCCGAGGTCGCGGACGTCCGCCATCGCGGCGTCGGCGGCGTCCGCGGCGCGCCCGAGCACGTCCAGTTCGGCGTCGTCCTTCCGCACGCGCAGCGGCCCGAGCACCTCGTCGGCGAGCCCCCACGTCGCGTCCGGGAGCGTCGCGCGGAGGTCCTGCGTGAACCGCGCCCACATCGTCGGGTCCACGAGCAGTTCTCCGTCGGTCATCCCGAGGTCGTTCGCCGCTTCGGCGACCAGTTCGGTGGGGTCCTCGGCGTCCCCCCACAGCCGGACGTCCTCGACCCACGTCGCCGCCCGGAGCTGGTCGCCGTACAGCTCGGGCGCGACGAACGCCGGGTCGCCCTCCACGGGCACGAACAGGAAGAAGTGGCGCTCGCCGGGCTCCTCGCGGAAGCCGCCGAGGTAGTAGAGGTTCGGGCTCGGGAACAGGACGACGCCGCCGGCGCCGCGCTCCCGGAGCCGCTGCTGGCACTCGCGGGTGCGCGCCTCGAACGCTGACATGCCGGTAGCTCGCTCGCGGACGCCCTTAACAGTGGTCGAGTGGCGCCGCTGACGGCGACGCCGGCGACGAACGTCCACCGGGGGGTCGTGGTAACTCGACTCTCGGAAGGGTTATCCCGCGAGCGGCCCTACGGTTGTTTGTAATGGCAGAAGGCAAGGTTGACTTCTTCAACGACACTGGCGGCTACGGTTTCATTTCGACTGACAGCGACGACGTGGACGACGACGAGGACGTGTTCTTCCACATGGAGGACGTCGGCGGTCCGGACCTCGAAGAGGGTCAGGAAGTCGAGTTCGACATCGAGTCCTCCCCGAAGGGCCCGCGCGCGACGAACCTCGTCCGCAACTAAGTCCTATCCGCCGTCGCTCTCAGTGACGGCCGACGTTTACTTTCTTTGAGACGCGACGCGACGCAGCGCCCGCTATGCGTACCCGGTAGACTTCGAGCCGCGAGCCGCGCGACTGCGCACGGTTTTTCTACCGGCGGCGCCACCACTCACGCATGGGAATCACGGAGACGCTCGGGAACGCGCTCGCGGGACGGGCGTACCAGCTCATCGGCGTGGTGTTCGGCCTCGCCGCGATTGCACACTTCGGGCTGTGGGCGCAGGCGCCCGACCACGCGCTGGACGCGGCGGTCGCGACCGGCGACGTGAGCACGGCGCTCCCGGAAGTGGTGGCGTACGCGCAGGGCCACCCCGCGTACGTGCTGGCGTTCGTCGCCGGTGCGGTGTTGCTCGTGCGCCAGCCCTGACGCTCGGAACGCTCTACTTGCTCTGGCCCGAGGACCCACTGTGTACCGGAGTGGTCACTACGGCGTCGCGTTGCTCGCGTACGCTCCCGTCCTGTTCGTGCTGGGGTCGCTGGACCGCGTCGTCGCGGCCGGAGCGGGGCTGGCGGTCGTGCTCGCGCTGACGCCGCTGCCCGACGCCGACCACGACCTCCCGCTGATTTCGCACCGCGGCGTCACCCACACGCTGCTGTTCGCGGGCGTCGTCGGCGTCGCCGCCGGCGGCGCGGCGTGGCTGCTCGCGAGCCCGGCCGGCCTCGCGGTTGCACCAGCGCAGGCAGTCGTACTCGCCGTCGGGGCCGGCGGGGCCGCGGCGTTCGCGATTCTCGCGCACCTGCTGGCGGACGCGCTCACGCCGATGGGCGTCGCCGCGCTGTGGCCGGCGTCGAGCAAGCGCTACTCGCTGGGAGTGACGACCGCCGACAGCACCGGCTGGAACGTCGGGCTGTTCGCCCTCGGCGTGTTCGCGACGGCGGCCGCGGCGGCGCTGGCCGTCCAAGTCGCCTGAGTCGCGGCTTTGCCAGCGTTTATGCCGGGAGTCCGCGTACGTGTGGGCATGAGCGGCTCCGACACGCCCCTCGACGGCGCGCCCCTCGACCCGGACGGCAGTCTCGACGACAGCCTGCCGCCCGCCGAGGCGTTCGCGCTGCTCGGGAACGAGACCCGAATCACCATCCTCCAGGAGCTGTGGCTGGCGCCCGACCAGCCGGTCGCGTTCTCCGACCTGCGCAAGCGCGTCGGCATGAAGGACAGCGCGCAGTTCAACTACCACCTCTCGAAGCTCACCGACCACTTCGTGCGGCAGGTCGAGGGCGGCTACGAGTTCCAGTACGCCGGCGAGAAGGTCGTGCGCGCCATCCTCGCGGGGACGTTCACGGAGCGCGTCGAACTGGAGTTCCCGGTGACCGGCGAGTGCTTCGACTGCGGCGGCTCGCTGGAAGCGGCGTACGCCGACGAGCGCCTGACCGTCCGGTGTGCGGACTGCGAGAGCGTCTACGGGCGGTACGCGTTCCCTCCGGGAGGGCTCCGCGACCGCTCGACGACCGAAATCGAGGCGGCGTTCGACCAGCGCGTGCGTCACCTCCACTGTCTGGCCGCCGACGGCGTCTGCCCGGAGTGCGGTGGCCGCGTGGACACGAACGTCGTCCCCGACGACGAGGACGCGCTCGGGCTGGACGTGCGCGTCGACCACACGTGCCGGCAGTGCCAGCACACCATCACCTCGCCGGTCGGCCTCTCCCTCCTTGACAACTCCGCGGTGGTGGCGTTCCACGCCGACCACGGCGTCGAACTCGACACACGGAAACACTGGACGCTCCCGTGGTGCGTGACCGACGCCTCGACCACCTACGACGCCGACCCGACCCGAGTGACGGTGACCATCGTGCTGGACGACGAAGCGATGGACGTGACGCTGGACGGCGACCTCCGCGTCGTCGACACCGAGCGCCGCCGCGCCGCCAACGGCGACGACGCCGGCCGCGTCTCCGCGGACTGACGCGGACGGACGCCCTTATCCCTTCTCGCGCGCAATCCCGGCGCATGGAGACTACGACGGAGAGCACGTTCCGCGTGCTCGGCGCCGCCCCCGGGCACGCCGACGACCTCCTGTTGCTCGACCGCGCCGACCACGAGCCGGTCCGCGTCGCCGCCACCGGCTACGACGACCTCGCCGAGGACGTGGACGCGCTCCGACCCGGCTACCTCGTCGACGCCACGCTCGCGTGGGACGACGGCGACGCGCGCTTCGCCGCCGTCGACGTCCGCAAGCGCACGCTGTTCACGTACGCCGACGCCGTCACGGGGCTGTTCGAGGCCGCCCTCGACACGATGGAGCAGGCCCGACAGGAGGGCGCCGGCGTGCAGGGCCGCCCGACGTTCAGCGCGGACGGCGAACCGAACGGCGCGGTGTACGCGTTCGCCGAACAGCCCGGCGAGCGCGACGTCTTCGAGGAGATACGGACCGGCGCACTCCCGCTTGAGCCGCTGGTCGACCGCCTCGACGAGGAGGAGGACTGCGAGCACGAGGTGTTCGTCTTCCGGCCGCTCGAGCACGACTTCGTCATCGTCTATCTCGTCCTGCACAAGGACTCGGTGCTGGCGGACACCGTCCGCGACACCTACGACTGCCCGCGTCCGAGCGAGGCCTGACGTCGGACGACCGTCGCACCTACAAGAGCCTGTCGCACGTTCTACGGGCGTTTGACCTAACCGAACTACTAATAGTCGAACTCCCGACAGTACGCACGCTGGTCCCCGCGAGCCCTGATTGGTACCGCGACACAGCGACAGCGCTGCCGGGACTGGCAGCTACACATGAACGCGCGAACCATCACCGCCGTCGCCGTCGCTGCCGTGCTCGTCGTCTCGGCAGCGGGCGCGACGGCGTTCGCCCAGCCGAACAGCCCCGCCGCCGACTCGCCCGCGCCCGCAGCAGACACCGACGCGGACGCGGCCCAGCAGTCCGACGGCGCGACGAACTACACGCGACTGTACGTCGACGAACAGTACCGCAGCCTCCGGCTCAAGCCCGGCGAGAGCGACACGGTCACGATAACCGTCGAGAACGGCGAGGACGAGACCGTGACCATCTCCCCGCACCTGTTCGTGCCGCCGCGCGGGGAGCGCCCCGTCAAGGAGTCGTGGGTCTCCATCGGGAGCTCCGACCTCGAAATCGGCGCCGGCGAGGAGCGCCAGTTCGAGGTCACCGTCTCGGTCCCCGAGGGCGCCGAGCTCAACCGCTACGGCGGCACAATCGCGCTCACGAACGAGACGATTTCCTACCCCGGGCGGCCCGCCCAGCCGGTCAACGGCGTCTCCCTGAACGTCGAGGTCTGGCAGGAGCCCAACGTCCGCGTCGTCTCGGACACGTACGTCCACTCGCAGGTGCAGGCCGGCGACTCGTTCACCCGCGAGATCGTCGTGGAGAACACCGGCGACCAGGCGGTCCCGGTGAGCCCCGAACTCGTCACCGAGGACCAGTACCGGCCGTACAACGACCGGGACACGCTCGAACGCTCGTGGGTTGACATCAGCGCCCCCAACGAGATTGCGCCCGGCGAGACCGCGACCATCTCGGTCACGGTGACGCCGCCGAGTGACGCCGACCGCGGCGACTACCGCGCGGAACTGGACCTCGGGCTGAAGGACCCGGCGCGCTCGGACCAGTCCACGCACTGGCAGCGCGTCAGCGTCCGGTTCCAGGTGTGGACCCAGCCCGACGAGCCGTTCCAGACGTCGTTCGAGGTGAGCGACGACGCGGAGAACGTCACCCTCGACCTGTCCGCGAATCGGTACCGGAGCGCGGACAGCGAGCCCGCGAACTTCGACGTGACGTTCGTTTCGCCGAACGGCACGGAGGTCAGCGCCGAGCGCGTCAGCGTCTCCAACCGCGGGAGCGTCGACCTCGGGAGCTCCCGCCAGCGCGCGGCGACCGACGGCACGTACGCCAACGGCGGCGAGAGCCAAACCTTCGAGTACCGGCTCCCCGACCCCGAGTCCGGCGACTGGTCGGTGAAAGTCATGCCGGAGAACGCGATGCAGTTCTCCTACGAAATCGTCCGCAACGAGTCGTAGGCGGCCCGCAGTTCACTTTTCTTCGGCGAGCCGCACGAGGTCCGCGAGCGTCTCGTTGACCGGCGTCTCCACGCCGTGCGTGGCACCGCGCCGGACGACCGCGCCGTGCAGCGCCTCGACTTCCGTGCGCCGGCCGCGCTCGACGTCTTGGCGCATCGACGAGGGGTTCGTCGCGGTGCGCTCGGCGACCGCCCGGGTGCGCTCGACGGCGTCCTCGGGCACGGCGACGCCCTCGGCGCGCGCGACTGCGGTGGCCTCCTCGACGGCGCGCCGAAGCACGCGCTCGCCGCTCTCGGACTCGACGAGCGCGCCGTTCGGCACGCGCGCGAGCGCTGTCGCCGCGTTGATGCCGACGTTCACGAGCACTTTCGTCCACACCGCCGATTCGGGGTCGTCGGTCACGGTCGTCTCGATGCCCGCCGCAGTCAGGCAGTCCGCGGCGGCCTCGACGCGGGCGTCGTTCTCGGCGAAGTAGCGGCCGACAGTGGTGTCGCCGCGGCCGGCGTGCCGAACGTGGCCGGGGGCTTCGCGGACCGCGCCGTGGGTCGTCGTCCCCGCGAGCACGCGCTCCCGGGGGACGTACTCGGCGATGGTCTCGGCGTTCCCGAGCCCGTTCTGGAGCGTGAGCACGTCGGCGTCGTCGAGGTGGTCGGCGACGCCGGCGAGCGCGTCGCCGGTGTCGTAGCTCTTCACGCAGACGACGAGCAGGTCGGCGTCCGCGGCGGCCGCCGGGTCGGTCGCCGCGTCCAGCGGAATCTGTTCCTCGCGGCCGTCCGGGTGCGTGAACCGGAGGCCGTCGGCTCGGACGCGACGGACGTGCTCGCCCTCGCGCCCGAGCAGCGTCACGTCCGCGTCCGCCGCGGCGAGCGCGCCCGCGAGCAGCGACCCCAGCGACCCCGCGCCCAACACGACGATTCGCATGGCCGGCGGTACGGCCGGTGTCGGTAAAGCCTCCCGGGGTTCGATGGGACTTAGGGAGCGGGCGTCTGCGGGGCGAGTATGGGACTCCGGGACGCCGCCGCGCCGCTGACCGCCGCCGGCCTCTGGGGCGGGATGTACGTCGTCAGCAAGTGGGGGTTCGCGGCCGTGCCGCCGGTGACGCTGGCGTTCCTCCGAATCGTGGTCGGCGCCGTCGCGCTGTACGCCGCCTTGCGCGCGCTCGGTCGGTCGCCGTCGTTCTCCGCGCGGGACCGCCGCGGCTTCCTCCGGCTGGGCGCGTGGGTGGCGCTGACGCTGGCGACGCAGTTCGTCGGCACCGACCGCACCACCGCCAGTCAGGGGTCGCTGTTGACGATGCTGACGCCCGTGTTCACGCTGCTGCTCGGCGTCACGATGCTCGACGAGCGGCTGACGTGGCGCTCGACGGTCGGGATGGCGCTGGCGGGCGTCGGCACCGCGCTCGTGGTCGCGGGCCAGTACGGGCTCTCCATCGGCGGCGGGAACGCGGTCGGCGTCGCGGTGCTGTTCGTCGCGAGCGCGGCGTGGGCCGCCTACACCGTGGACGGCGCGCGCCTCGTCCGGACGCACGGCGCGCTCGTCGCGGCGACGTACAGCTCGCTGGCAGCGGTCCCGATGCTCGGCGCGCTCGCCGCCGTCGAACTCGCGGTGACCGGCGCGACGGTCCCGGTCACGCCGGGCGTCGTCGGGGCGGTCGCGTACCTCGGGGTCGCGAGCACGGCGGCCGCGTGGTTCCTCTGGTACCGCGGCGTCGAGCGCACCACGGCGACCGTGGTCGCGGCGTGCTTCTTCGCGCAGCCGCTGGTCGGCGGCGTGCTCGGCGCGCTCCTGCTCGGCGAGGCGCTCGGCCCCGGGTTCGCCGTCGGCGGCGTCGTGATGGGCGTCGGCGTCGCGCTCGTCAGCACCGCGCGCACGGGGTAGCGCGACAATCCTTTTGTGCGCCGGCCGCTTCTCCCCGAGACATGAACCGGGACCGCGGCCAGCTGTTGCTCGTCGCGGGGCTCGGACTGGCGCTGGCGTTCGTGGTGCTGGCGCTGGTGTTGAACGCGGTCGTGTTCACGGAGAACCTCGCGACCCGGAACCACGGCGAGACCGACGACGTGGTCGGCCACGAGCGCGCCGTCGAGGCCGGAGTCGGGGGGTTGCTCGTGGAGGCGAACACGTACGACGACGCGAACGCGACGACCGTGCGCGCGGCGCTGGAAGCCGGCGTTGGGCGGTGGGACGCGAACGCGTCGCTGTTGACCGCCAGCAGCGGCACCATCACGGCGGCCTCCGTCCAGAGCGTCGAGAACGGGACGCGAATCGCCCAGCCGACGGCGCGGAACTTCTCGAACGACAGCGGCGCCGACGATTGGACGGCGGCCGTGGACGTGAACGAGACGCGGCGCTTCGAGGCGGTCGTCACGCCGGCCAGCGGCGACCCGCTGACCTTCGAGGTCTCCGACGGGAGTGCGTCGTGGCGCGTCGCGGTCATCGACGAGGGCTCGGCGACGAACGTCTCCGCGTTCCGGAACGGTTCGCTGGTGGCGACGCACACGCGGACCGCCGAGACCGTCGCGCTCGACGTCACCGAGGGGACGGTCAACGGGACGCGGGTCGCGAACTGGACGTTCGCCGAGAACGTCAGCGCGCCCTACGACGTCAGCGTCGAGAACGGCGGGAACGCGAGCGGCCGGTACGGGTTCGTCGTGGACGTCCCAGATGCGGAGGCCGACGTACCGAGCGGGACGTACGCGAGCCGCGGGAGCGGGTCGCCGACGGCGGTGCCGGCGCTCTACGGCGCGACCGTGGACGTCACCGTGCGGGACGACCGCGTGACCTACCAGACGAACGTCTCCGTGGCGCCCGAGTCGTCCCCGTCGCCCGCGCCGTGGGCGAGCCCCGACTAATTCTTTACTCGCAATCGAGTGGCAATATGGCGTGGGTACCCGGGTTTTGAAAACCCCGGACGACCACCTGCGTGGTATGGATTTGCACAGCCGAAGCGTCCGCGAGGACGTCCGTGAACTCGGCGCCACGCTCGGCGACGCGATGCGCGCCCACGAGTCGCCGGCGGCCTACGACGCGGTGGAGGCCGCCCGCACCGCCGCCATCGACTACCGACGCGGCGACAGCGACGACCGCGACGCCCTCCGCGCGGTCGTCGCCGACGCCGACGTGGACGGCTACGAGGACCTCGCGCGAGCGTTCGCGGGCTACTTCGAGCTCGTGAACCTCGCGGAGGAGCGCGAGCGCGTCCGCGAACTCCGCCGCAGCGAGGCCGAAGGCACGCTCGCGGACAGCGTGCGCGGCGCGGTGGACGTGCTCGCGGACGCGGGCGCCAGCGCCGACGAGGTCGGCGAGATTCTCGACGACGTCCACGTCGTCCCGACGTTCACCGCGCACCCGACCGAAGCGCGGCGCAAGACCGTCAAGGCCCACCTCAAGCGCATCCGCGAACTCCTCGAAGAGCTCGACGAACACCGGCTCACGCCCCGCGAGCGCGAGCGGACGTGGCGGCGCGTCGAGGCGAACGTCGAGTCGCTGTGGACGACCCGGCGCGTGCGCGAGCGCCAGCCGACGCCGTTCGACGAGGCCCGGGACGTCCAGTTCTACCTCGCGAACGCGGTCTACGACGTGGTACCGGACGTGTACGCGGACCTCGACGACGCGCTCGCCGCGCGCTACGACGACCCGCCCGAAGTTCCGGAAGTGCTGGCGTTCCGGTCGTGGGCGGGCTCGGACCGCGACGGCAACCCCTACGTCACCACCGAGACGACCGAGCGCGTGCTGGACCGCCAGCGCCGCCTCGTCACCGAGCGCTACCTCGACGACCTCGACGACCTGCTCGGCGCGCTCTCGATGGACGGCACGCGCGTGGACAGCGCGGCGGCCGCCGACCTCCTCGACGACGCCAGCGACGAGGTTCCCCGGGTGGTCGAGCAGGTCGCCGAGCGCTACCCCGACGAGCTGTTCCGGCAGGTCGTCGCCGTCGTCCGGGAGCGCGTGGACCGCGTGACCGACGTGCAGCCGGGCGGCTACGCGGACGCTGACGAACTGCTGGCGGACGTGCGCGCGCTGGAGGACGGCCTCCGCGAGGCCGGACTGGGTAAGGTCGCCGACGAGCACGTCGCGCCGTTCCTGCGGCGCGTGAAGACGTTCGGCTTCCACCTCGCGGCGCTGGACCTCCGCGACCACCGCGAGAAGCACACGCACGCGGTCGGCGAGGCGCTCGCCCGCGAGGGCATCGACTACGACGGGATGAGCGAGGACGAGCGCGTGGAGTTCCTCACGGAAGCCGTCCTGCAGGACGACCCCGTGGTGGACCTCGAAGACACCGAGGGCGTGGACGACGAGACGGCGCGCGTGCTCGGGCGCTTCGACGCGCTCGCGGACTGGCACCGCGAGTACGGCCCGGACGCCATCGACGCGTACTGCATCAGCATGACCGAGGAGCCCAGTCACGTGCTGGAGGTCGTCTTCCTCGCGGACCAGGCGGGCGTGCTCTCGCTGCCCGACCACGCCGGCCTCGACGTCGTGCCGCTCCTCGAAACCCGCTCTGCGCTGTCGAACGCCCGCGAGATTCTGGGGACGCTGTTCGAGAACGAGGCGTACGGCGCGCTCGTCGAGGCTCGGGAGAGTACGCAGGAGATTATGCTGGGGTACTCGGACTCCAACAAGGAGAACGGCTTCCTCGCGGCGAACTGGCAGTTGGACCGTGCGCAGCGCAACCTCGCCGCCATCTGCGAGGACCACGGCGTGGACGTGCGCTTCTTCCACGGCCGCGGCGGCTCCATCTCGCGGGGCGGCGGCCCGATGAACGAGGCGCTGCTCGCGCTCCCCAAGGAGACGGTCACCGGCGACGTGAAGTTCACCCAGCAGGGCGAGTCCATCGCTGAGACGTACGGCAACCCCCGCATTGCCGAGCGCGAACTCGAACAGATGCTGAACGCCCAAGTGCGGGCGCGCCACGCCGCCATCGCCGAGGACGACCCAGACGTTCCCGACGAGTGGGTCGCGGCAATGGAAGAGATGGCCGAGACGGCCCGGGAGGCGTACCGCGACCTCCTCGACTCCGAGGGGTTCGTGGAGTACTTCGAGGCGGTGACGCCCATCGACGTCGTCGAGGACCTCAACCTCGGGTCGCGGCCCGCCTCCCGGACGGGCGAGCGCGCCGTCGAGGACCTGCGCGCGATTCCGTGGGTGTTCTCGTGGACGCAGACGCGGTGCGTGATTCCGGGCTGGTACGGCCTCGGCGCGGGGCTGGCCGCCTGCGAGGACGACGCCCTCCTCGAAGAGATGTACGAGGAGTGGCCGTTCTTCCGGACGACGCTGGACAACGCGGCGCTCGCGCTCGCGCGCAGCGAACCCGAAATCACCCACGAGTACGCCGCGCTCGCGCCCGACGACCTCCGCGAGCGCTTCCAGCCGCGCATCGACGCCGAGTACGAGCAGGCCCGCGACGAGGTGTTGGCGGTGACCGGCCGCGACGACCTCGTGGACCGCGCGTGGCTCCGCGAGAGCCTCGACCGCCGCAACCCCTACGTCGATCCCCTGAACTTCCTGCAAGTGGAACTCTTGGACCGTAAACACCGCAGTCCCAGCGCGGAGCGCGCGCTCCGGCTGTCCGTGATGGGCGTCGCCGCGGGGATGCAGAACACGGGCTGACGCAGAACCCGCCGCCGACTTCCGTGGCCTTAACCGCGTCACCGTCCTCCCGTATTTTAAATGCCGCCAGCGATACGCACCGACGACCTCGTCAAGGAGTACGGGGACGTCCGCGCGCTCGACGGGCTCTCCATCACGGTCCCGGAGGGCTCCTTCTTCGGGCTGCTCGGACCGAACGGCGCGGGGAAGACGACGTTCATCAACACGCTCGTCGGGCTCGTCCGCAAGACCAGTGGCACCGCCGAAGTGTTCGGGTACGACGTCGAGGACGACTACCGGGAGGCCCGAGACGCCATCGGGCTCGCGCCCCAGGAGTACAACGTCGACCGCTTCTTCCCGATTCGCGAGGTGCTGATGCACAAGGCCGGCTACCACGGCGTCTCCGACGAGGAGGCCGCCGAACGAGCCGCCGAAGCCCTCGAAACCGTGGGGCTGGACGGGAAGGCCGAGACGCGCTTCGACTGGCTCTCCGGCGGGATGAAGCGCCGGTTCATGCTCGCGCGAGCGATGGTCACCGACCCCGACCTCCTCATCCTCGACGAACCCACGGCCGGGGTGGATGTCGAACTCCGCCACGACCTCTGGGAGGTCATCCGCGGGCTCAACGACGATGGCACCACCATCCTCCTCACCACCCACTACATCGAGGAGGCCGAGCGCCTCTGCGACGAGGTCGCCATCATCGACTCCGGGCGGAAGGTGACGGTTGCGACGCCCGACCAGCTCACCGAGCGCGGCACCGACGAGGTGACGCTCACGCTCGACGCCGCGCCCGCCGCGACCCCCGCAATCGACGACAACCGCGTGGACAGCGTCGCCGTGGACGGCCGCACCGTCACGCTTCGCGCGAGCAGCGGCAGCGAAGTCGTCCCGGTCGCCGTCCGCCAACTGGAGGCCGCCGGCCACCGCGTCGTCGACGTGGACGTGGCGCGCACCAGCCTCGAAGACGTCTTCGTGGACATCACCCGGACTGGCGGTGACGCCACCGACGGCAGCACCGGCACCCACGACGACGGCGAGCGGGATGGCGAGACACAGGAGGTGTCGCCGTGAGCCTCTCGACGGGCCTGAAGGCGCTGACGCGCCGCGAGATTCTGCGGTTCGTCCGGCGGCCGTACAACACGTTCCTGCCGCCACTCATCACGAACGTCCTCTACTTCAGCGTGTTCGGCGTCATCCTCGGCGCGCGCATCAGCGACATCGGCGGCGTCCCCTACATCCAGTTCATCCTCCCCGGGCTGGCCGTGCTGGGCGCGGTGTCGAACGCCTTCGAGAACGCTTCGTTCTCCATCTTCCACGGGCGCTGGAACGAGTACATTCACGAAGCCCTCACCAGCCCGATGGCGTACTGGGAGATGGTCGTCGCGTACGTCGTGTCCTCGGCGCTCCGGGGCGTGCTCATCGGCATTCTCATCGCCGTCATCGGCGCGCTGTTCACGCCCGTCCGAACGCTTGCCCACCCGTTCTACGCGGTGGCGTTCTTGGGCGTCATCACGACGCTGTTCGCGGCGTTCGGCGTCATCGGCGGGCTCGTCGCGGAGGACTTCGACCACCTCACGGTCCTGAACCAGTTCATCCTCCGGCCGCTGGTGTTCTTCGGCGGCGTCTTCTACAGCCTCGACGCCCTCGACGGGCTCGCGCGCACCGCGAGCTACCTGAACCCGATGGTCTACATGGTCAACGGCGTGCGCTACGGCATCATCGGCGTCTCCGACATCGAGCCCGACACCGCGCTCGTCGTGCTGTCCGCGCTCACCGTCGCCGTGCTCGCCGTCGACGTCTGGCTGTTCCGGCGCGGCTACGGCCTCACCGACTAGCTTTTTCCCGGCCGCTCTCCGATTCCCGGTATGCCGAGCAATCGCGCGTTCGCCGCCAGCGTCGCCGCCGTCGGCCTCGTCGCGCTCGGGCACGCCGCGCTGACGTGGCCGCCCGCGGCCGTCCTCGTGTTCTTCGCTGGCGGCGCCGCTATCGCGTTCGTCGCCGAAGCCGTCGTCGTCAATCTGGGGTGGCTGGAGCACCACGTCGGCCCGAACGTCGTCGGCGTTCCGGTCTACGTGCTGTTCGGGTGGACGGGCGCGGTCTACGTCGCGTTTCGCGCGGCGCTGTTGGTCACGAGTGGATGGCCGGCGGTCGCGCTCGCGGCCGCGCTCGCCACCGGCTACGACGCGCTCGTGGATCACCGCGGCGTCGCAGACGGCCGCTGGACGTACACCGACGACGTACCGGGGCCGCGCGTCCGCGGCGTGCCGTGGTGGAACTTCGCCGGCTGGCTCGCGATTAGCGCCGCGACTGCCGGGCTCGCGACGCTCGTTCTGTAGAAAGGAGCCGCGACTACGCCGACAGCAGGACGGTGTCGCCCTCGTCCTCGACGGTCACGTCGTAGCCGAACTCCGCGAGGAGGTCGATGCAGGTCTCGACGTGCGAGGTGACCTCGGGCGCGCGGACCTCGCCGCCCGCGAGCGCGACGAACGGCAGCAGCTGGTCGGCGAGGTACTCGTCAACGGCGGCGTCGCCGTCCTCGAAGGCCTCGAAGCGCTCGACGGCGTTCTCGCCGACCGTTTCCGGTTCGACGCCCATCTCGCCGAGCTCCGCGAAGCCCGCCGTCGAGTGCTCGTACTCGGCGGCGAGCACGAGCGCCGACCCCGAGCAGTCCGCCTCGACGTACTCGGTTTCGACGTCGGCTGCGTCGGGCGCGGGCTCGGCCTGCCGCTCCGCCACGTCGTCCTCGCTCTCGGACTCCTCGGCGACGGAGTACGCGGTCAGCGACTCGCGCTCGCCGCGCTCGGTGACGTCGAAGGCGTCCAGCGTGGACGGCTCGACGGTCAGCGTCGCCTTCCCGCCGCCGCGCGGGTAGAAGCCGCGGCGGTTCAGGGTGACGTCGGCGTCGAGGCCGTGTTCCTGCAGGACGGGGAGCTTGACGCGCCGGAAGTAGTCGAACGGCGGCGCCCACTTCGCGTCCGTGCCGCCCTCCAGTCGCGCGGTGAACGACTCGTCGAGCGCGACCGCGACCGGGAGCAAGGCGTCGAACACCAGCGGGACGCTGCCCGCGGTGCCGACCTCCACGGAGACGCTGCCGCCGAGGACGCCCTGGTCGGCCGGGTCGGCGTCCTCGTCGATGTCCTCGTTGGGCTCGAACGTGAACGACTCCGAGCCGACTTCGACGCCGCCCGTCTCGGCGTTGCAGACGGCCGCGACTGCTTCGATTGCCGCGCAGTGCTGGGCCTGCAAGCCCGGGTTCGCGCGAGCGCGCCGGACGTGTCGCATCCGGAACGGTTCGCCTGTGACCGCGGACAGCGCGAGGGCGGTGCGGACCAACTGGCCGCCGCCCTCGCCCCCGTCGAGAATGTTCATACCGGTACGAGGCGTTCGGAGGTGAAAAGGGATTCGTCACCTCGCGGAGTCGCCACAGTTACCACGCTCCCGGCCCCACGACCGGACATGACGGCCGACGAGCCGGCGTTCGACGAGGCGGCGTGGCGCGAGCGCGTCCGCGAGCACCGCGCCGAGAAAGACGAGTTCTTCGCGGAGCACCCCCAGTCGCCGATTCCGGTCGGCGACCGCGAGGACTTCGACGGGCTGGCGTACTTCGAGCCCGACCCCGACTTCCGGGTGGTCGCGCGCTTCGGACGCGCGCAGAGCACCGAGCAGGTCTCCCTGGAGACGACACAGGGCCCGCCCGCGGAGTACCAGCGCGTCGGCGTGCTCGGGTTCACGCTCGACGGCGAGCACCGCACCCTCGAAGCGTACCGCGTCGAGGGCGAGGACTCGCTGTTCGTGCCGTTCGCCGACGAGACCAACGGCGCGGAGACGTACCACCGCGGCCGCTACCTCGACGTCGACGCCGCGGACGCCGAACAGGGCGACGACGTCGTCGTGGACTTCAACCTCGCGTACAACCCCTTCTGCGCGTACGCCGACCAGTTCGCGTGTGCGCTCCCGCCCGCGGAGAACCGCCTCGACGCCGAAGTTCGAGCCGGCGAGCGAGCGTACGAGGGCTGAGCCGTCGGCTACGCGGCGTGAAAAGCGCGAAAAAACGTCGTCGGGACCACCACCAGTGACCGCAGTCGGCCGCGTTACGCGGCGACTTCCGTGGCTTCCAGCAGCTCCTGGTAGCGGTTCCGGATGGTGACCTCGCTGACGTCCGTGACGTCGCTGACCTCGCTCTGGGTCACCTTGTGGTTGGTGAGCAGGCTGGAGGCGTAAATCGCGGCGGCCGCGAGGCCGACCGGCGACTTCCCGCTGGTGACGCCGTCCTCCTTGGCGTTGTCCAGCAGCTCGCGGGCGCGGCGCTCGACCTCGTCCGGGAGGTCCAGCTCGGAGGCGAACCGCGGGACGTAGCTGGCGGGGTCGGCGGGCGCGACTTCGAGGCCGAGCTCGCGGACGATGTAGCGGTACGTCCGCTTGAACTCCATCGCGTCGATGCGGCTGACGTTCGCCACCTCGTCGATGGAGCGCGGCGTCTGCATCTGTCGGGCCGCGGCGTACAGCGCGCTGGTGGCGACACCCTCGATGGAGCGGCCGGGCAGCAGGTCCTCGCTGAGCGCGCGGCGATAGATGACCGACGCCGTCTCGCGGACCTCCTTCGGGAGGCCGAGCGCGGAGGCCATCCGCTCGATTTCGCCCAGCGCCTGCTTCAGATTGCGCTCCTTGCTGTTGCGGGTGCGGAAGCGCTCGTTCCACTTGCGGAGGCGCTGCATCTTCTGTCGCTGATTGCTGGACAGGCTGTTGCCGTAGGCGTCCTTGTCCTGCCAGCCGATGTTCGTCGAGAGCCCCTTGTCGTGCATCATGTTCGTGGTGGGGGCGCCGACGCGGCTCTTCTGGTCCTTCTCGTTGGAGTTGAACGCGCGCCACTCGGGGCCGCGGTCGATGCTGTCCTCCTCGATGACGAGGCCGCAGTCGGCACAGACGGACTCGCCGTGTTCCTCGTCGTTGACGACGCGGCCGCCACACTCGGGACAGGTGACGGTCTCGTCGGCAGACTCTACCTCGGTCTCGGATTCGTTCTCGTTCTGCTGTCGGTCACTGGAGTACGTGCGGATTGTGGTGTCACTCATGATGGTTGAAGCGCCGGGTGGAGGGCGCCGGTCGCCCCCCGACTTGTCGTACTCATTCGTAGGAGCGATAAGTACTTAAACCTTTCGTGGTTTTGCGCACCTTTGACACACCCGTAAGAGCGAGTAGAGCGCAGAAGAAGCGAGAATAGCCGACTTTTGGGCCGCCCTAACGATTCGGGCGCGGTAACCGGAGGGTAAGGAGAAGACACAAAACTGTTACGGTGGTAGTCGGTACCACGACCGGCGTCGTCGGGGTGTTTCCAGCGGGACCCGTAGCTTGAGAAACCTTTAACTCAGGTCACTCTCGATACAGGACAGACCGACACCCACGCATGACAGAGCAAGGGGCACGCGTACTCGTGGTCGACGACGACGAAGCGCTCACTGACGTGTACGCCGAGTGGCTCTCCGAGCGGTACGCCGTCCAGACCGCGACCACCGGGGAAGGCGCCCTCGGCCAGCTCGACGACGACGTGGACGTGGTCCTGCTCGACCGACGGATGCCCGGCCTCTCCGGCGAGGACGTCCTCGACCGCATCCGCCGCGCGGAGTACGACTGCCGCGTCGCGATGGTCACGGGCGTCCGCCCGGACGCGGACGTCGTCGAACTCGGCTTCGACGAGTACCTCCTCAAGCCCGTCGACCGCGAGGACCTCCACGACGTCGTCGAGACCTTGCTCGACCGCTCCGCGTACGACGACCGCCTCCAGGAGCTGTACGCGCTCGCGTCGAAGCGCGCGCTGCTGGAGTCCGAGGCCGAAGACGGCGACCTCGAACTCGACGACTCCTACCAGGAGGTCGTCGCCCGCATCCAGGAGCTCCGGGGCCGCATCGACGACACGGTGGACGGCTTCGGGTTCGACGACTTCCGCGTCGCGTTCCGCGACGTCCCCGACCAGAACGCGGGCAGCGACTGACCAGATGGCGCCGGACCGCCCCCTCGTCGGCGCGGTGACGCGAGCCGTCCAGCGAGCCGACGCGGTCCCCGACCTCCGCGCCGGCGTCTGCGAGGCCGTCGTGGACGCGGGCTACGACTTCGCCTGCTTCTGTGACACCGAGCGCGAGCCGGCGACGGCGAGCAAGCCCGACGTCGAACCGCCCGAGCCGCAGACGGTCACGCCGACTCTCGGGAGTGCGGCGAGCGGGCCGACGCCGTCCGGGTCCGACGACGCGCACGGCACGCCCGAGCCGCTCGCCGACGACGCGGCTTCGCCGGGCGTCGCGGAGCGCGCCGTGACGTGGGTCCCGTACGACGACACGTTCGCCGCCGCGGTCCCCGTCGTGGACGCCGACGACTACTACGGGACGCTCGCGTTCGGCCCGGACGAGCGCGAGGCCGCCGACGCCGAGCGGGAACGCCTCGCCGCCGTCGGCCGCGCCGTCGGACAGGGCGTCACGCGGCTGCACGCCGTCCGCGAGCGCGACCGCCTGCGGGACTCGCTGCGCACCGAGCGCCGGCAGTTCGAGAAGCTCCACAGCATCGCCGCCGCGATGGTCGGCTGCGAGGACGCCACCAGCATCTACCACCTCGCCATCGACGCCGCCGAGAACATCCTCGAGTTCGACATCTGCGGCATCGACGTCGTCGAGGACGGCTACCTCGTCCCGAAGGCCACCTCGACCGGGCTGGAGTCCGGGGACTCCCACCGGCTCCCCGCCGACAGCGGCATCGCCGGCCGCACCTACCAGGAGAACTCCTCTATCGTCGTCGACGACGTCGCGGCCCACGAGGACGCCGAGCCCGCCAACCCCGACTACACGTCCGTCCTGAGCGTGCCCATCGACGACATCGGCGTGTTTCAGGCCGGCTCCCGGGAGCACGCCGCGTTCTCCCAGTCGGACGTCGAACTCGTCGAGCTGTTGATGGCGCACGTCTCCGCGACGCTGCGCCGGCTGCGCTCGGCGGACGCGCTCCGGGAGAGCGAGCAGAAGTACCGGACGCTCGTCGAGCAGAGCCACGACGCCGTCGTCACGTACGCCGACGGCGGCTTCTCGTTCGTCAACGAGCGCGCGTCCGCGCTGTTCGGGCGCTCCCGCGAGGAACTGCTCGCCGCCGACGCCCGCGAGCTGTTCCACCCCGAGGACCGCGTGAAAGTCGAACGCGTCGTCGGCGAGCTGACCGCGGAGTCCGGCCGCCGGCAGACGTTCGAGAGCCGCATCCGCCGGCCCGACGGCGACGTGCGCTTCTGCGAGTTCAGCGCGACCAGCATCGACTACGAGGGCGACGTCGCGGTGCTGGCCTCGATTCGGGACATCACCGAGCGGAAGGCCCGCGAGCGCGACCTCGAACGGCAGAACGAGCGCCTCGACGAGTTCGCCAGCGTCGTCAGCCACGACCTCCGCAGCCCCATCAACGTCGCGCAGGGGAGCCTCGACCTCGCGGACGGCGGCGACGACGAGCACCTCGACCGCGCCAGCGACGCGCTCGACCGCATGGAGGCGCTCGTCGAGGACGTGCTGGAGCTCGCGCGACAGGGCCGGCTCGTGGACGAGACCGAGGCCGTCGCGCTCTCGGAGGTGGCGACCGACGCGTGGGACTGCGTGGACGCACCGGACGCGACGCTCGCGGTGGAGACGGACCTCGTCGTGGACGCGGACCCGTCGCGGCTCCAGGAGCTGTTCGAGAACCTCTTCCGAAATGCTGTGGAACACGGTTCCACAGACCCCCAGAACGCGAAGCGTTCTGAGGACGCCGTGGAGCACGCCGACGACGACGGCGTCGCAGTCACAGTCACCGCGTACGCGGACGGGTTCGCCGTCACCGACGACGGCCCCGGGCTCCCGGACGGCAGCCACGACGAGGTGTTCGAGCGCGGGTTCACGTCCGCCGAGGACGGGACGGGGTTCGGGCTCGCCATCGTCGAGAGCATCGCCGCCGCCCACGGCTGGACCATCGACGCCGTGCCGCGGGACGGCGACGCCGACCGCGGCGCCCGCTTCGAGATTACCGGCTGTCGTGGCGAGTAGGACAACACTTACAGCGTCCGGGGTAGCGTGTCAGGACGACTAGCTATGAGCCGGGGGCGTGACGACGCGACTGTGCTCGCCGTCGACGACTTGCAGGAGTACCTCGACGTCTACGAACACAGACTCGGCGACGAGTACGAGGTGCGGACTGCGCACGGCGGCGAGGCGGCGCTCGCCGCCATCGACGAGGCCGTCGACGTCGTGTTGCTCGACCGGGAGATGCCCGGCGTGTCGGGCGACGACGTGCTGGCGGCGATTCGCGAGGAGGGGTACGACTGCCGGGTGGCGATGGTGACGGCGAACGAGCCCGACGAGGACGTCGTCGGCATCGGGTACGACGCGTACCTCAGGAAACCGGTCTCGGGGGACGACCTGACCGAGGTCGTCGAGCGCTTGCGCTCGCTGTCGGCGTACGTGGACGCGGTGACGGCGCTACACGAGGCCAGCGAGCGCCGCGCGGCGGGCGAACACGACCCCGAGCGCGTGCGCGAACTCCGCGACAGGGCCGACGACATCGCCGACGGCTTCGACCCGCGGGACTACCGGGTCGTGTTCCGCGACCTGCGGTGACTACTCGTCCAGCGACTCCGCAATCGCGGAGAGGCTCGAGTCCGGCGGCTCGGTCGCGGCGTACGTGGCTGACTCGCCGGGGACGCGCACGCCGTACTTGAAGCCGGGTTCGACGACGTCCACGTGGACGGAGCGCCCGGCCTCCAGCGGGCCGTCGTCGAGCCACGCCGCGAGGTGGTTGGTGGCGCTCCCGGGGTCGCGGGCGAGCGAGGGCGTGTCGTACGCGCCGCGAATCACGGGCGCGCCGTCGTCGCGGCGGCGGAGTTGCGCGTGGTACTCGTCGCCGTCGAGGACGACGCGGACGACCTCGCCGGCGGGGAAGTCGTCTGCCGCGTCCGCGGGCAGGCGGAGTTCGTGGCGGCGCGTCCCCCCGGCGCGGGCGACCGTCCCGGTCACCGTCTCGACGGTCTCCTCGGAGACGTAGTCGGGCATACGCGGACGCACGGCGCTCGCGCCTAAAAGCCGGCCGGTTACTCGTAGTCGTGGCGGCGCCGCTGGACGGCGCTGAACAGCCTGATGACGCCGCCCAGCAGCGCGGTACAGGCGGCGAAGATGACGGTGAACCAGATGGCGATGGACAGCAGTATCTCGACGTTCGGGCCGCTGACGACGCGCCGCGCGAGCAGGCCGGCGGCGAGTGCGACGGCGTAGAACGCCGCGACTTTCAGCGGGAGGGCGTTCTGTTCGACGAACCGCCCGATACCCTCTGTCCCCGTGCCGGCCGTCGTCCCGTGGGCGCCGCGGTTGTCGGAGTCGTACCGAGACATCGCGTGTCGGGCGTCTGGGGCGTCGCTCGGAAGAAGACTGGGTCGAGTTGTGCGCGGGCGACCCGTTACAAGCTACAGTCGAACGGCCGGCGAGCGCGACCGGCGAGCGAACCGCCGCGTTGCGCCGGGCGAACGGCCGGCGTTGTCGGCGCTCACAGCGACCCGGCCGCGAGCTCGGCTACGGAGTGTGATAGGTCGGTTCGCGTAGCATCCGCGCTCGCGGTCGGCGGCCGCGCAAAGCGTGGGCTTTTGGTGGCCGCTCGCGAACCCTCGGGCATGGACGCGCCGATACCGACTGACGCCGACGACGCCGGCGGGAGCCGCCGGTACGCGCTCCTCGCCATCATCCCGTTCCTCCTGCTCGGCATCGCGGACGTCGTCCTGCTGCTCATCTGGGGGTTGAACCCGCTGTGGGGGTTCGTCATCCTCCCGCCCATCCTGTTCATCAGCGTGCTCGGCTGGATCGCGTTCAAGTCCGGGTTCGTGCAGGACCGCGGCACCGCCGAGCAGGCCTAGTCGGCGACCGCCCGCACGGGCGCGCCGTCCGCGTCCACGCGCAGCGGGAGAGCGCGAATCGTACACCGCTGCGGGAGCGCCGCGAGGTTCCGTAGATTCTCCACGATGAGTCGCTCGTCCCCGAGCAGCGCGTGGTGCGCTGGATACCCGGTGGGCTCGTCGTCGCCGGCGTTCTCGGACGGCGACGGGTCGACGCTCGGCGCGTCGAGGGCAACGTGACAGCCGCGGTCCGCACAGCGCGCCGCCGCCGCGGCCGTCAGGTAGGGGTGGTCGAAGTACCGCCGCTCCCCCCAGTGCCGGCTCCAGCCCGTGTGGAAGACGACGAGGTCGGCGTCGGTGTCCGGGACGCGGTCGGCGGGAATCGGGTCGCGCGCACCGAACTCCGTGCAGTCCACGACGCGCGCGTCGAACGCGAACGTCTCGACGTCGTACGCGCCGAGGGTCGCGCCGTCCGCGAGCAAGTGGGCGGGCGCGTCGACGTGCGTCCCGGAGTGCGTCGAGCACTCGATTTCGGCGGCCCGGTAGCCGTCCGCGTCGAGCGTCGCGTGCGGCGTCACCGCTGCCTGCGGGTCGCCGGGGTACGGCAGCCCGGAGCCGAGTTCGTGCGTGAGGTCCCACATGGGGACGGCTACCACCGCCTCCGGGTAAACGTTCGCGGTGCGGTCGCCCGACAGCAGTAAAGCATTAAGCCCGCACTCCGGAACTACCACGCATGGGACTGGTCGCCGGCGTGCTGTACGGCGCGCTCGGGGTCGCGCTCGTCGCCGCGGGGCTGGCGCTGCGCCGCCGCGAGTCGATGGACGGCGTGCCACTGTACGACCCCGAGACCGCAAGCGACCCCGCCGCGCTCGCGCGCCTGCTGGGGCTGGCGCTGGCCGTGTTCGGCCTCGTCACGCTCGCGTTCGGCGTCGCGGAGACGTTCGACCACGCCACCGAGGCTGTCGTCGGCGCGTACGCGCTCGTCGTCTTACTGGTCGCGCTCGTGACCGCGGTGCGGTCGCGGCGCTACGAGTAGCTACACGTCCAGCCGCCGGCCGTCCACGTACGTCGCCTCGACCCGCCGCACCGCCGAGATGTCCGCCAGCGGGTCGTCTTCCAGCACCGCGAAGTCCGCGCGAGCGCCCTCCGTCAGCGTCCCGACGTCGTCCCGCGGGAGCGTGCGCGCGGCGACCCGCGTCCCCGCCTGAAGCGCCTCCATCTCCGAGAACCCGATTTCGTCCACGAGCAACTCCATTTCGAGGGCGTTCTCGCCGTGGGGGACCAGCTCCGGCCCCATGAAGTCGGTGCCGGCGGCGATGGCGGCGTTGGCTTCGTGCGCGCGCTCGACGGCCTCGACGTGGGCGTCGTGGGCGTCGCGGGCTTTCTCCAGCGCCCACTCGGGGACGCCGTGGTCGCCGCCGCGCTCGGTGATGCGGTGCATGATAGAGAGCGTCGGGACGAACGTCCCGCCGCACTCCTTCAGGAGGCTGACGCAGTCGTCGTCCAGATAGAAGCCGTGCTCGATGGTGGTCGCGCCGTTCCGGAGCGCGGCCTCGATGCCCGCACTCCCCTGCGCGTGGGCGGCGACGGCGACGCCGGCGCGGTCGGCCTCGCGGGTCATCGCGGTGATTTCGTCGTCCGTGAACTGCCGGCGGTCGGGCGCGTCGCGCTCGCTCAACACGCCGCCAGTCGTCATGATTTTCAGGCAATCGACGCCGTCCCGGATTCGCTTGCGGGCTTCGCGGCGGCACTCGTCGGCGCCGTCCGCGAGCGTGGACAGCGGCGTGCCGTCCGCGACCCACTCGTGGGGGAGGCCGTGGATGTCGCCGTGGCCGCCGGTCTGTGAGATGGCGCGCCCGCTCGTGAACACGCGCGGCCCCGAAATCTCGCCGGCCGCGACCGCCTCGCGGAGGCCGACGCCGACGGTGCTGCCGAGGTCGCGGACGCTCGTGAACCCCGCGCGGGCCAGCGAGCGGAGGTCCTCGGTGGCGCGCGCGGCCGCCAGCGAGTCCGGAATGGTCGTCCAGTCGGCGACGTCCATCGAGCGCGCGCCCTGCAGGTGGACGTGCGCATCGACGAACCCCGGGACGACGGTGCGGTCCGGGAACTCGACGTGGTCGGTGTCGGGCGGTGCGTCCACGGACTCGCGCGGACCGACCGCGGCGACGGTGCCGTCGTCGTCGACGACGAGTCGGGCGTCCTCGACGGCGTCATCGCTGCGCCCGTCGACGAGTCGTGCGACGTCGAACACTCGCATGAGCGGGGGTTCGCACGCCACTGGGAAAGCGTTACCCTCCGGTCAGGCCGACCGCTGGGCGGCGCCGAGCGCGTCCAGCGCGTCGTCCACGAGACTCGTGTCGTACGTCCAGAAGCCGTAGAAGCCGTTCTCGCGCTCCTCGGCGAGCAGCGCGCACGCCTGCCGCGGGTCGTCGCCGCCGTCGAAGACCACGAACCACAGCGACGCGACGTCCGGAATCGCGCTGCCGTGGAAGGTCACGCCGTCGGGGACGCCGGTGGTGGCGTCCGGCAGCCCGTAGACGTGCACGTCGAGGCCCGTGCCGGCGAGGCGCTCGTAGGTCGGGCGTTCCGCCGCGAAGTTCGACAGCCGCTGGAAGCCCGCGTACAGCCGCCCCTCGCCGGTGCGCCACGCGCGGTCCTCGATTTCGCGGGACGCCTGCAGCATCTGCCGGTGGTTGTACGACGTGAACGTGGTGCGGTCGAGGTGCGAGAGCAGGCGGCCGTACGCCGCGCTCTCGCCGACGGACCGGAGGCTGCCGTCGGTCAGCGAGCGGAGCGCGTCGATGCCGACCGCGGTGAGGAACTCGCCGTCGTCGGACAGCACCGCGTGCTCGGGGTCGCTGCCGGCGTCGGCTTCCTCGATGGCGACGTTCTGGGACGCGAAGTACTCCCGGAGTTCGGGGACGACGCAGGTTCCCGGCTCCGTGTACACCGTGAGCGTCTTCTCGCGCCCCCGGACCGTCTCCAGCACCTCGCGGAGGCTCATACATCGACGGTCCCTCCCCTCGTACAAATGCGTTCGGCTGCCACGTGCCAACCGCGGGCCCGCCCCCGGCATTTAAGGTGAGTCGCCGACGGCGGTGGAACATGGACCGAGCAATCGCCGTCGTCGAAGCCTCCGACTCCGCGAAAGCCCTCGTCGAAGAAGCCGGCGAACTCGCTGCCGGGGTCGACGCGGAGCTGCTGTTGGTGCACGTGACCACCGACTCGGAGTACGCCGAGCGCCGGGAGTCGATGATGAGCGTCCCGAGCCTCGACGTGAACTACACCGTCGACGACGCGCTCGACGGCGCGGAGAAGTTCGCGAACGACGTCGGGCGGGACGTCCTCGAGGACGTGGACGTGGCGTACGAGCCGGTCGGCCGGCTCGGCGAGAAGGGCGACGAGGTGCTGGCGCTGGCCGAGGAGCGCGACGCCGACCACATCTTCCTCGCGGGCCGCAAGCGCTCGCCCGCCGGGAAGGCCATCTTCGGGGACGTCACCCAGCGCATCATCCTCGAGTTCGACGGCGCGGTCACCGTCGTCACGACGTGAGCGGAGTCCCGTTCGACGATAGTGTTATGTGGTAGCACGACCCATACTGAGGTATGCACGAGGCAGCGCCGGGCCGACCAGCGTGGAGCCGCCCAGCGGACGTCGCCATCCTGACGTTCCTCGCGGGCCACAGCGCCGAGTACCCCGCCATCGTCGCGAACCGCATCGGGATGCACGCCCCGCACGTCGAAGCCCGCTTCGAGGTGCTCGCCGAGCGCGACCTCGTCGAGCCGGTCACCGGGGAGGTCGTCTACCGCATCACCGAGCGCGGCCAGCGCGCGCTCGACGCCGGCGCCTTGCCAGAGTGAACGCTCATATACGTCCACGCGACGAACGACACAGTATGAACCACGAGTCCTACCTCCGGGCCGTGGACCTCCCGGAGTACGCCGACCGCGCGACCAACGCCGCCGAGCGCGGCGCCGCGCTCGTCGCCCGCCCGCCGCACGCGACCGTCGACGCCGACACCGTCGAGGACTGCTACGTCTACCCCGTGCCCGAACTCGGGCCGGACGGTTCGTGTGGCGTCGGCCTCGCGGAGGAGCCGTACAACCTCGCGCCCATCTGCGGGCTGGAGTACGAGCCCGAGCGCCTCCGCGACCACCCCAACACCGCGCGGCTAGTCGCGCTCGACGAGACGGTGCGGCGGCTCGCCGAGGAGACCAACCCCGACTGGCTCGGCGTCTACCGCCGCGCCACCAACCCCGACGGCGAGGAAGTGCTCGTTAAGGAAGCCTACGTCGGCGAGCACTCCCGCGCGGAGTTCCCGCTCACCGAGTCGTTCGCCGAGCGCTCGAACAACTCCACGGTCGGGCTCACGGGCGACGCCGTGCTCGTCGAGGACGTCGCAGACTACGACGGCCCCTACTACGAGTGCGACGACAGCGTCCAGAGCGAGTTCTGCTGTCCCATCCTCGCGGGCGACGACGTAGTGGGCATCATCGACGCCGAAGCCCACGAGCCGGAGTTCTTCACGGAGGAACGCGTGCTCACCATCGTCGGCGCGTGCGCCGCGCTCGCGGACTCGGACCTCCTCACGCCGCCGCGCGTCGAGGCCTGAGTCGGCGACTCGTGCCGGTTTCTGACGGCCGCGTGGCCACCGAACTTAATACGATACCGGACCTCCCTGCAACCAGACCCATGGACGACCTCACCGGCTTCCAGCGCGACCTCCTCGTCGTGACGGCGGGCCTCGAAGAGCCCAACGGGCTCGACATCAAGGAGGAGCTCGAACAGTACTACGAGTCGGACATCAACCACGGGCGGCTCTACCCGAACCTCGACACGCTCGTCGAGAAGGGCCTCATCGAGAAGGGGCAACGAGACGAGCGCACCAACGAGTACGGGGTCACGCCGCGCGGCGACCGCGAGCTGCGCGCGCGCCGCAAGTGGGAGAACCGCTACGTCCGTGACGCGGTGGCGGAACTCGACGACGACCACCTCCTGTTGGCCAACTGAATGGAGCTCGAAGACGCCGTCGACGCCGAGGGAGTCGTCTGCGCGGTCGGTGCGGGCGGGAAGAAGTCGCTTTTGTACGCGCTCGCCGACCGAATCGAGCGCGCCGTCGTGACGGCGACGGTCCGCATCCCGATTTTCGACGAGCACGTCGCCCGGGTCGTCGTCACGGACGACCCGTCCGCGGCCGTCCGCGAGAACGCCGAGTGGCCGCTGGGCGTGGTGCCCGAGCAGGAGCGCGAGGACCGCTACCGCGGCTACGAGCGCGAGCGAATCGCGGGCGTCGCCGACGCCGCCCCGAGCGCCGTCCTCGTGAAAGCCGACGGTGCGCGCACCCGCCGGCTGAAGGCGCCGGGCGAACACGAGCCACAGATTCCGGACTGCGCGGACGTCGTGGTGCCGATTGCGAGCGTGCGCGCGGTCGGCGAACCGCTCTCGGAGGCCGTCGCCCACCGGCCCGAGCGCGTCGCCGCCATCACGGACCTCTCGGTCGGCGACGAGATTCGCCCCGAGGACGTCGCACGCGTGCTCGCCCACCCCGAGGGCGGAATGCGAGACGTACCAGAGGGCGCGACCGTGATTCCGCTCGTGAACATGGCCGACGACGCCGCGCTCGTCCAGACCGCCACCGAAATCGCGGAGGGCGTCCACGAGCGCGCGGACGTCCCCCGCGTCGTCGTCACGTCGCTGAAGGCCGACGACCCCGTGAAGACCGTCGTCTAACGCCTTCGTTCGGCGAGCGGGTGAACCGACTGCTACGGACGGGTAGCCTAGGCTTCGATTATCGACTGGAACTCCACGTTCCCACAGGTACAGGTTCCGTCTTCGAGGCCGATGGGTCGGAGGCCGCCGTCACCGGTCACTTGCGCGGGGAAAATCGCACTACAGGCCGTACACTCCGCCACCGCTTGCGGTTCGCCGCCTTGACTCGGCTCGGTGCTACTCATTAGTGGGTGTAGTTGCCGAGACGCTGGAGACGAAGTCCCCCGTCGTGTATGTATCCGTACAACGCGAGCAAAGCCGCAGCTCCTCGGTTTCACCCGACGTGTACGTCACTCGCACGACCCTCGCGCCACCTCCGCCGCATTCTTGACATTCGACCATGGTTGGTTATCGAGAGCGACGAGTGCCCGCCCACCCGTCTCCCCGTACGCATCCTTCTCCGGCCAGTCCGGTGAGCGTTGATTTTGGCTATACAACGTGCTTTTTACCTGACTACTGGTTCGGCCGCTCGGGCTCCGAGAGCGTCTGTTCGAGCGTGTGCTTGATTCCGTGCCGGAGGCGGGAGGCGACGGCCTGCTGGGAGATGCCGAGTTCGTCGCCGATTTCTCCCATCGTCACCTCCCGGGGGGACTCGAAGTACCCGCGTTCGTAGGCGAGCGCCAGCGCTTCCTCCTGTTTGTCCGTGAGCGCGGCCGCCGCGTCCGCGTCCACGGGCGTCAGTTCGTGCAGGGCCGTCAGCGTAATCGGGATTCCCAGCTTTCGACAGCGAGCGTGGAAGGCGGCGATGTCGCTTCGCGTGTCCCCCCGGATGTCGAACGTCCACTGTCGGTTCGTGCCGGTCGCGTTGATGAGCGGGATGCCGGTCTCCGTCAGCACGCTCAGCAAGTCGTCGTACTCGAGCGACCACTCCACGCGCAGGAGGTACTCGTCCTCGACGGAGTCGACGAGTTGGATGCGGTTCACCCCCGGGTGTTCGGAGAACGCGGCCTCGACGTCCTCGATTTCCGTGCCGCGAACCCAGAAGTAGGGGATGACGACGTCCTGTGACGGAATCAATCGCTCCAGTTCGACCGTCACGTCCGGGAATTGCGCGAACACAGTGTCGAGGGGGAACTGGTCGGACGGAACGGTGACGGTAGCCTCCGTAGCCATCACTCCGACGACGGCGCGCTAGCTGTAAAAACTACTCATCGCGCAACATGTCGGGGGACCACGCTCCGCTCGCTCACCGATGCAGTCGGGACAGTTCTCGCAGCGCTACTGCGGGGCGAACCGCTCGGCCGCTTCCGCCACGGCCTCGCGCGTGTTGAGGTTCTCGAAGGATTCGAGGTCGCCAGCCGCCGCCACGTCTGCTTCGGGGACGGCGACCCAGTCCAGCGACTCCAGCGGCGCGAGAATCTTGCGGTCGCCGCGGTCGAGGGCGTCCGCGCAGGCCGCGGCCATCGCGTCCGCGCGGTAGACCGCCTGCGTCGTCTGGTACCAGCCGTCGTCCATCTCGGGGACGGCGGCGTCGCGGCCGGCGGCTCGGTCGAAGAGGAGGTCGACGACCGCTGGGTCCACGAACGGCATATCGCAGGCGACGACGAGCGCGTACTCGCCGCTGGCCTCTCGGAGGCCGGCAGCGATGCCCGCCATCGGGCCCTCGTCGGGTTCGGGGTCTTCAGCGACCCTGATGGGGTTCGGGTAGCCGTCGAGGGCGTCCCGGTGGGCGTCGCGCTGGTCGTCCCGGCAGTTCACGACTAGCTCGTCGGTGGCGTCGGCGAGGCGGTCGGCGACCCGGCGCAGCATCGGCGAGCCGGCGAGGTCGGCGAGCGCCTTGTCGCCGTCGCCGTACCGAGTCGAGCGGCCGCCCGCGAGCACGACTGCTGAGCGCACGCGGGAACGTCGGCGCGCCAACCGCTTGAACGCTCCGGAGCGACAACGCTTAACCCCGCGAAGCCGTTCCCTACGGGCATGGTCGGGGACCACGTGTTGCGCGTGCGGCTCGGCGAGGGGACCGTGTCGCGCGAGGAGATTCCGCCCGAGTGGCGACGCCGCTACGTCGGCGGGAAGGCGCTCGCCGCCCGGTACCTGCTCGCGGACACCGAGGCGGGCGTGGACCCGCTCGGCCCCGAGAATCTACTCGCGTTCGCGGTCGGCCCGCTGACCGGGCGCGCGCCCGGCGAACCACGGTTCGCGGTCGTGACGAAGTCCCCGCTCACGGACGCGTTCCTGGACTCGTACGCCGGCGGCGACTTCGCCGCGCGGCTCGCGGGCAGCCTCGACGACTGCCTGCTCGTCCTCGTCGAGGGCGAGCGCGACGAACCCGGCGTCCTCGTCGTCGAGGACGGCACCGCGCGCATCGAGGACGCCCCCGAACTCGCGGGCATGGACGCCGCCGAGACCGACGCCCAGTATCCGGACGCGGCGGTCGCGTGCGTCGGCCCCGCTGGCGAGCACGGCGTCCGGTTCGCGACGGTCGCGACGGACGGCGGCGACCACCACGCCGGCCGCGGCGGCGCGGGCACCGTGATGGGCGCGAAAGGCCTGAAGGCCGTCGTCGCGCGCGGCGACGCGCCGGAGACGCCGCCGGAACTGGACGCCGCCGACGAGGAGTTCGCGGACGCGGAGGTCGGGCGCTGGCAGGCGGCCAGCGAGACCCTCGAATCCGTGGACTTCGCGGACGAAGTGGGCGCGCTCCCCACGCGGGGATGGCAGTCCGGGACGTTCGACGGCGCCGACGGCGTCGGCATCGAAGCAGTCCGCGAAGCCAGCGTCGGGCGCGAGCGGCCGGGCGAGGCCGTCCCGGGCGGCTTCCGCGTGCCCGACGGCGACGGCGAGACGGTGCCGCGGGGCGCGGCGTCCATCACGCTGGGCGCCGGCCTCGGCATCAGCGACTTCGACGCGGTCGCCGAACTCGGCGGGCTCTGCGACCGCCTCGGCGTGGACGTCATCAGCGCCGGGAGCGCGGTCGCGTTCGCCGCCCGCGCGAGCGAGCGCGGCGCCCTCGACAGGGACGTCGACTTCGGCGACCCCGAGGGCGCGCGCCGGCTCATCCGCGAGGTCGCCACCCGCGAGACCGACCTCGGGGACGCGCTCGCGGACGGCGTCGTCGCGGCCGCCGACCGCCTCGGCTTCGACCAGATGATTCCCGCGGTGAAGGCGATGGAACTGCCGACCTACGACCCGCGGGCGGCGCCCGCGATGGCGCTGGCGTACGCGACCAGCGACCGCGGGGCGTGCCACCGGCGCGCTCGCCCCATCGAGGAGGCCGCCGTCGCCGCGGAGTCGTGGAGCGACGCGGACCGCGTGCGCGCGGTCGTCAGCGAGCAGAACGCCCGCAGCGCGCGCTGGTGTCTGGTCGCCGACGACTTCGCGGGCGAAGCCGCACCCGAGCAGGGCGCGCGCTGGCTGCGTGCAGTCGGCGTGGACGCCACCGCGGAGTCGCTCGCGGACCTCGGCGAGCGCGCGTGGAACCTCACGCGGCTGTTCAACGTCCGCGAGGGCCACGACCGCAACGACGACGCGCTCCCCGAGGCGATGACCGTGCCGCTACCGGACGGCCCCGCGGAAGGCGCGGCCATCGACCGGGAGCGGTTCGACGCGATGCTTGAGGCGTACTACGACGCCCGCGGCTGGGACAGTGAGGGCGTGCCGACGGAATCGACGCTCGAACGACTGGAGTTGACGGAGGCTACACAGTGACAGAACGAATCGACCTAGACGACGTCGAGGTGGAGACCGAGGAAGACGAGGGCAACGACGGCGACTGGCTGTGGCGCGACGACGCCTCTGCCGACATCGACGGCGACGTCGGCGAGACGGCCGCCGGCGAGAGCGCCAGCAGCGGCGGGTCGGCCACGGAGTCCGAGGAGCCGGCCGGCGACTCGCAGGGCGACCGCATCCCCCACGTCCCCTACGAGTCCTCGAACAGCCCCGCGGGCATCCCGAAAGACCACGGTGGCGCTGGCGGCGGCGCCGGGCCAGCGGAGGACCGCGCGGAAGCGCCCGAAGCGAGCGGCCCGCACGGCGGCGGCGTCGACGACATGGCGACCGCGTACACGTACGAGGCCATCCAGCGCCTCGACGACCCGCGCATCGCGCTCGCGGAGACCAACGAGTGGTCCGACTGGATTGGGCTGGTCGGCGACGTGCCGGCGCACGCCATCAACTCCTTCCTGCGCGAGCACCAGCTGGACATCGACTTCTTCAACGGCTCCGGGGACGGCCCCGCCGAGCGGCTCGCGGCCATCGGCGAGCACTCGATGTTCTACTCCGAGCGGATGGTCGTCGTCGGCACCGAGGGCGAGGAGTGGATTGCCGAGGACGCCGGGTGGGAGTTCGTGGACCTCGCGGACGCCGCCGAGAGCGCCGGCTGGGAACTCGACGACTGAACGGCAGCGCGACGTTCCGCGGGGGAATGATTTTTTACGCGAGAGCACTTCCACCGGGACATGAGTCTCAGAAACGCAATCGACCAGACCGGGTGGCTCCCCGTCGCGGTGCTGCTGGCCCTGCTGTGGACCGTCGTCACCGCGCTCAACGTCGTGAACCTCACGCAGGCGTACTCGGGCGTCACCGGCCCCTACGTCGGGCAGACGTTCGTCGGCGGCGCGCTCGGACTGCTCGTGCTGCTCGGGTTCGGCGCGGCCGTCGTCTACGTCTACGGCGAGGCCGGCGAGAACGAGCCCACGCCGGAGTCGTTCCCGCCGCAATGATGTACGAGTGCGCGCAGTGCGAGAACATGACCCGCATGCCGGGCTGTGAGACGAACGCGACGACCCGCGAGTGCCCGGTCTGCGAGGAAGTGACGACGTGGCAGGTCGCCTTCGAGGGCGAGGGGTTGAGCTTCTGATGCAGTTCGAAGCCAGCGACCGCCTCGTCGCGGCCGCCGACGAGTGGGCCGAGCGACGCATGACCGACCGCGAGGACGCCCTCGAGACGAAAGTCGAGCAGGCGCTGCTGGAGGTCGAACACCTCGTCTCCGGCGAGCAGGACGTCGAGTTCGACGTCGACGAGCGGACGATTACGTACGAGCCGACCGAGGAACTCGCGGCGTTCCTCGACCAGCAGGCCGAACGAGCGGGCACCGAGCCCGCGGCCGTGCTGTCGATGCACACCGACCTGTTCGCGACGGTGTTCCTCGACAACTACGACCAGGAGGAGCGTCCGCCGAACGCGCCGCCGGTCGAGTAGGCGACCGCAACGTTTTCTACGCCCCCGCCGCTACGCTACTGTATGGCACACAAGGAGTCCGGCTGGAAACCGAAGGGTCGCGCGATGCAGTACAAGGGCGAGGACGTCACGGACCACGCCGTCGCCCCCGGCGAAATCAACGACGCCGAGAAAGAACCCAGCGACGACGAGTAATCTTTTACGCGACGAGGTCGCGTTCGAACTCGACGAACCCACGCAGGACGTGGACCGCGGCGAGGTAGAACGGCTCGTCCGTGTTCTCGACGACGTCGTCTAGGTACGCGTCCAGCCACGTCGAGAAGTGCTCGTCGAGGAACACGCGCTCGAAGCCGACGGCTTCCTCCTCGCCGGCCTGCTGGCGGCGCAGGAGGTTCCGGACGAACAGCAGTTCGACGCCGACGTAGTCGGCCTCCTCGCTGACGTCCTCTGGGACCTTCCAGCCCGCGGCGCCGTAGCTGGCGTCCACTTCCGCGAGTCCCGAGGAGAGGAAGTCGGTGTCCTCGCGGTAGTACGTCTCGTGGGGCTGGACGGGCGGCCGCGGCCCGACGAACACGCGCGTGAACTCCTTTGCGAGCTCGTCGGTCACCTCGGCGGGGTCGCGGCCCTCGTTGGCTTCGACGAACTCGTGGAGGTACTCGAAGCCCGCATCGAGGTCGTCGTTGATGGAGTCGGCGGGCGTGTCGAGGCCGCCGTCGAGGAGCTGTTCGACGAACGCCTCCTCGGGGGTGTCGTAGAGTGCGTCGACGAGGTAGTCGACGAGTTCGAGTCGCGCGTCGTAGAGTGCCTGCTGGTCCAAGCTCATGGTTATCGGTCGTAGACGAGTTTCGCGCGGCAGTCGCTGCAGTACTCGAAGACGTCGCCGTCGGCGTCGGGCGCGATGCCCGCGACGACGTCCCCGACTTCGTCGCTGATCTTCTGTGCGGACGCCTCGCTCGTGAACGGCTTGCCGCAGCGGCGGCACTCCCGCATCTCGCCGTCCGCGACGGTCGTCCAGGCGTCCCCGTCGTTGTTCTCGGGGAGCAGGCCGAGTTCGAGGCCGCCGTCCACGCGGATGGCGTCCTCCATGCAGCCCTCCTCGCAGAGCCCGCAGTTCACGCAGCGCTCGTGGTCGAACTCCAGTCCGGCCTCCTCGCGGCGGAGCGCGTCCGTCGGGCAGAGGTTCGAACACGTCGGCGTGAACGTGCAGTCCTCGTTGACCTCGACGCGGCCGAACGACTCCAGCCCGCGGACGACGTCCCGCGGGTCGGTGTGCGGGACGATGGCGCGCACGCTCTCCAGCGCCCAGTCGTGGGTGTTGAACTCGGGGTTGGCGGTCGTCGGGTCCGCGACGCCGTCGGCCTCGTGGCCGGCGGGCACCGGCGACGGGTCGAGACCGAGTTCGACGAACCGGCTGACGTCCTCGACGAACGCCTCCGGCTCGCCGGGCTCGGGCGCGAAGAACGCGGTGCGCTTGCCGAGCCCGAGGTCCTCGGTCGCCTGATTCATGCGCGTGACGAGTTCGGCCTTCGGGTCCGGGCCGGAGTGCAGGCAGTCGCCGCCGCAGCCGACGATGGCGACGCCGTCCGCGCCCGCGGCGAGCGCGTGCAGGACGTGTGCTTCGCCGACGGTGTCCGCGCACGGCACCTCGACGGGGAGCAGGGGCGGGTACTCGATGCCGTCCCGCTGGCGGGCGCGGCGGCCGAAGTCGTCGAGCGCGCGGGCGGCGCGCTCGTCGCAGACGAACGCCACGACGCCGGTCTCGATGCCCTCCTCGGACGAGGAGAGCAGCCCGGAGTCGTCGGTCTCGACGAGCATCGACTCGACCTCGCGGGCGATGCGCTCGTTCGAGGGTTCGCGGGCGCGCACCGCGCCGGTCGGGCACGCGCTCGTGCACGCGCCACAACCCTCACACGCCACTTCGTCGAACTCCACGCTGTCGATGGTGGGGCGGGAGACGGCGCCGTGCGGGCAGGCGTCCGAACACGCGGTACAGCCCTGCTGGCTGGACCCGCCCGCCGCGCAGACGTCCATCTCCACGTCGAGGAACTGCGGCTTCTCGATGCCGCCGATGAGGTCCTGGACGGCCGCGACCGTCGCGGCGTCCACCGGCCCCGTGTAGAAGCCCATGCGGCCGCCGCGGGTCGCCCGGGATGCGTCCGGGTACACCACTTGGTCGGCCTCGATGGTGCGCTCCTCGGGGTGGATGGCGTCGGTCGGACAGCAGTCCACCCAGTCGCCGTCCGGCGCGCCCGGCAGCACGTCCACGGGCTTGCTCGTGACGTACTCGTCGGGCCCCTGCTTGACGCACTCCATGCAGTCGATGCAGTCCTCGGTGACGCCGGCCTGCACCTGAATCTCGAACTCGCCGTAGACGCCGTCGACGTCCGTGACGCGCCCGCGGGCGAGCGTGACGTCGCGGAGGTCGTAGTCGGCGTCCGCGAAGTCCCGGCCGTCCGCGAGCAGCGTGACGTCCGCGGAGTCCGACAGCGCTTCGGCGGCCTCGGGGTCGCCGACGACCACGACGTCGTCGCCGGCCTCCCGGGAGACGGACCGCGGCGGCGCCTCCTCGCGGAGGCCCGCGTACGCGGCGTTTATCTTCCGCGCGACGAGGTCGGTTGCGTCGGTCTCGTCGTGGACCCACGCGCCGCGCTCGCGGTGATTGACGAACGAGATTGCCTCGGGATGGAGCCCGGCGTCGTCGAGCACGGTTCGGTATCGTTGCTTGCAGTTGTCGCTCTCGGCTGTGACTATCAGGTGGTCGAGGTCGTACTCCTCGACGACGTGTCGCACCTTCGGTAAGCCCTCCGTACAGAGGTTCGCACCGCTGGCGACGACGTCGACGTCGCGGACGCCCTCGCGGACGCCTTCGAGGTCGAGGTCGACGGAACCACCGCAGCCACAGACGAACGCCCCGACGTTCATTCACTCGTCGTTACGCGCGACCACCGAAAGGGGTTGCGGCTGCCCCCCGCGAAGAACCAGCAGAGACCGCTTCCTTCCGGTAATCAGGACGACAGAATGCCGGACTCAGGCAGGAACACTAAAGTGGCTGCTCCACCATTAATCGTGTTACACGGTGACAGGCTCTAAACCATGAGTACACAACCGGTCTCTCTGGACCTAGACCGTCGGTCGTTCATGAAGGCGAGTGCCCTCGCAGGCGGCCTCGCCCTCGGCGGCGGGATAACCGGCCAGACGCTCGCTCAGGACGGCGAAAGCGGTGGCGCCGACGTCTCCGGCGACGACTCGACGCTCACCAAGACCATCTGTAACTTCTGCGCGGTCGGCTGCGGGTTCCGCGGAGAACGAGAAGGGGATGCTTTCGTCGGGCAGGAGCCCTGGGAGGAGAACCCGATTAACAACGGGTCGCTCTGCTCGAAGGGGGCTGCCATCTACGGCAGCGAACACTCCGAGCGACGTCTGAAACACCCGATGCGGAAAGAAAACGGCGAGTGGAAGAAAATCACGTGGGACGAGGCGTACTCCCACATTACCGAGGAGCTCGAGCGAATCTGGGACGAGTACGGCCGCGACTCCCTGATGTTCCTCGGGAGCGCCCACCACTGCAACGAGGAGGCGTACGCGTCGCGCAAGCTCGCCTCCTTCATGGGCACGAACAACATCGACCACCAGGCCCGTATCTGCCACTCCACGACCGTCACCGGTCTCGCGAACACGTGGGGGTACGGGGCGATGACGAACACGGTCAACGACTACCGGAACTTCGACCTCAACATCATCATCGGGCAGAACCCCGCGGAAGCCCACCCCATCGCGATGCAGCACATCCTCGAGGGGCAGGCCCGCGGCGGCACGGTCGTCTCCGTGGACCCCCGGTACACGAAGACGTCCGCTCACGCGGACGACTTCTACCGGCTGCGTCCCGGGACGGACGTCGCGCTGATGATGGGGCTGATGCGGTACCTCCGCGAGCAGGGCGAACTCGACGACGAGATGCTCGAGGAGCGCGTGCAGGGGTGGCCGGACGTCGAGGGCGAACTCGACGACTACGACCCCGAGACCGTCGAGGAGATCACGTGGATCAGCGCGGACCGCGTCCGCGAGCTCGGCGACCTCATCATCGAGAACAAGCCCAACGTCCAGATCGAGTGGGCGATGGGCGGCACCCAGCACAACAACGGCACGCAGAACATCCGCTCGTACGCGCTGACCAGCCTCGCCTCCGGGAGCGCCGCCCACTCGGGCGGCGGCCTGCAGGTGATGCGCGGCCACGCGAACGTGCAGGGTGCGACGGACCTCGGCGTCGCCAGCCACATCCTCCCCGGCTACTACGGCGTCTCCAGCCGCGGCTCGTGGGAGTACTGGGCGGACGTCTGGAACAAGACGCCGACCACCTCCGGCGACGTCAGCTTCGACGACCTCTACGAGAAGTTCGAGACGATGCCGCCCGAGCTGTACGAACAGCAGGGCGGCGACCCGGGCGCCTCCGCGGAGGACCGCTCGCTGATGTACCAGAACGGGCTCACCGTCGCCCGCTGGTTCGAAGCGGCGCTCCCGCAGGAGGACCGCCTCCTGGAGTCGCCCATCTACCAGGAGAACCCCGTGAAGGCGGCGTTCTTCTGGGGGCACTCCTCGAACTCCATCTCGGAGATGCCGCGGATGCGGCAGGCGATGGAGGCCCTCGACCTGCTCGTGGTCGTGGACCTGTTCCCGTCGCTCGCGTCCGTGCTGCCGGACCGCGACGACGGCGTCATCCTGCTGCCGGCGGCCAGCCAGTACGAGCACTACCGCTCGGTCACGAACTCCCACCGCGCGGTGCAGTGGAGCGAGCCCGTGCGGCCGCCGAGCCACGAGGCGAAGCCGGACATGCAGATCATGCAGGAGCTGGCCGACCGCCTCGGCTTCGGCGAGCACTTCGACTGGGGTTCGGGCCCCGAGATGTTCAACGGGAAGTCCACGTACGAGGAGGCGCTGCGCGAGATCAACCTCGGCGTGCGCACCATCGGCTACCAGCAGAGCCCCGAGCGGCTCCAGCAACACCGCGAGTACGACTACGCGTTCTCCGAGGAGGACACGAAGGCGCACGACACGGACCTCCCGGTAAGCGGCGAATACTGGAGTCTCCCGTGGCCGTGCTGGGGTGACGGCCACCCCGGCACGCCGATTCTGTGGACCGACGAAGTCGACCCCCGCGAGGGCGGCCAGGACTTCCGTTCCCGCTGGGGGACGGAGGCGCCGTCGCCCGAGGACTGGGCGTCGATGGACACGGACAAGGAGTACCCGCTCCAGGAGACCTACGACCAGGGCGGCGACGAAGCCCTGAACATGCTCCGGACGTCGTTCTCCCCTGACTGGCACGACGGCGAAATCGAGGGCGTCCCCGAGTATCCGGGCTTCGCGACGGCGCTCCCGGAGGACCTCAACAACCCCTCGGCACCGTCGCTCCCGTTCGAGTACGCGCTCAGCGAGGACCACTCGCCGTACGACGCGGCGGTGGCGCTCAACGAGCGCGAGGAGTTCGACTTCGACCTCGACTTCTGGGAGCAGTTCGACAACGCACAGCCCGACCCGCCGACGGGGCGCGGTCGCGCTCGCGCTGTCGCGTGGGAGTTCCTCGACCCGACGCCGGTCCACCGCGAACCCATCGAGAGCCCCGAACCGGGGCTGACCGAGGAGTGGCCGGCGAACGGCCAGCAGCACAACGTCTACCGGCTGGACCAGAACAACTCGGAGGTCCAGTCGCGGGCGATGAGCCGCATCGCCGACTCCGACGGCGCCATCGACACCATCCTGACGTCCGGCCGACAGGTCGAACACCAGGGCGGCGGCTCGGAGACGCGGTCGAACATCTTCACCGCGGACCTCCAGCCGCACATGTACGCGGAGATTCACCCGGACATGGCCGAGGAACTCGGCGTGGACGGCGGCGACCTCGTGGTCGTCGAGACGACGAACCGCGGCTCGGTGCTGGTGAAAGCCCGCGTGACGAATCGACCGAACGCCGAGGAGACGTTCCTCCCCTACCACTGGGGCGGCATCTTCCAGGGGGAGAACCTCCTCGAAGAGTACCCGGACGGGATGGCGCCGTTCGCCATCGGTGACAGCGTGAACTCCATCACGTCGCCGGGGTACGACGTCGAAACGCAGATGCAGGAGACGAAGGCCGCGATGGTTCGCGTCCGGAAAGCGACCCAGGACGTGGTCGACGAACTCAACATGGACGTCGACCTGTCGACGTTCTCGTTCCCCCAGGACGAGGCCAACATCGGTCGGCAGAAAGACTTCGACGTCCGGGAGAACAAGCCCGTTCAGTAACCAATGTCATCGAACCAACAATCACAACGTGAGGTCTTGAGCCAGGGGGTCATCAGCACCGGCGAAGGTGCCCGCATCTTCCCCGACGTCGAGGCCTGTATCGACTGCGGTGGCTGTGTCGTCGCGTGCAAGCGCACGTGGGACATCGGCCCGGAGGAACAGCGAATCAGCATCTCCACGATGTTCGAGGGCGAGCAGGCCGACGAAGGCTACAACGCCAACAGCTCGAAGGCCCTCGACGACGGCGCGTTCCCCGGCGAGACCGCCATCCCGATGCAGTGTTACCACTGCGAGAACGCGCCCTGCGTGTCGGTCTGTCCGACCGACGCGCTCCAGAAGAACGACGACGACTTCGTGCAGGTCAGCGAGGACCTCTGCGTCGGCTGCCAGTACTGCCTGTCGGCGTGTCCGTTCGGCGCCCCGCAGTTCCCCGACGAGGACGACGGCGGGAACGCGGTCGTCGGCACCGGCGGCATCATGGACAAGTGTACGATGTGCGAGGAGCGCCAGAACGTCGGGAAGGGCCCGGCGTGCGCCGAGGAGTGCGCGACCGACGCCATCCTCGTCGGCCAGCCCGGTCAGATCGCCGACGAGCTCGACAAGCGGGACCGCGACCCGTTCTTCAACGACGAGGCGATGGAGGTCATCTTCGGGGAGGACGCGGAGGTGTTCAACTGATGGCTCGCCGCGACGACGCACGCGGCATGTCGGAGGCGCTCGCCATCGCGGTCAGCGCCGTCGTCGGTATCGTCGTCGCAGTCGCCTCCGTCTGGTACGTCAACGGCTCCTTCGACGCGAGCTTCGAGACGCTGTACCGCGTCAACCCCACCGTCGAGGGCGGCGGCGTCGGCGCGGACTTCGTCGCCGGCAACACCGACCCGCTGCTTGACGCGCTCATCGTCGTCATCCACGCGGTCGACGTCCTGATGGGCGTGTTCATCCTCGCGCTCGTGTTCGTGCACTGGGGCGCGTTCCGGCGCCTCGGCGCGCGGATGCGCGACCACGACGAGCCCGCGGAGGTCGCCACGGACGGCGGCCGCGACGCCGACAGCGGAGGTGAGAGCGCGTGACGAACATGGACCACGGGAAGTTCACGCGCGTCACGACGTACTTCCACTCGCTGCTGGCGCTGGACGTCTTCCTGTTGTTCTTCACGGGCTACTCCGTGATGTTCAACGACGAACTCTGGTGGATGGTCGAGTTCATGGGCGGCAACGCCGGCGTGCTCGCGCTCCACCGCATCGCCGGCTTCGGCCTCATCGTGCTCACCGTCTTCTGGGTGACGCTGATGCTCATCGGGCCGGGACGGCGCAAGAACTTCAAGGCAGTCCTGCCGACGCCGACGGACGCAAAGGCGTTCATCCAGGACGTGCAGTTCGTCCTCGGGCGCGCCGACGAACGCCACCCGAACGCGCGCCAGTTCGCGGGCTACTCCTCTGACGAGGTCCCGCTGCTGTCGTACGTCGGGAAGGGCGTCGTCTGGATCTTCACCGTCGAGCTCGTCCTCCTGATGATTTCCGGGCTGCTCATCTGGAGCAAGGTCGGGCTCGCGCAGTTCTTCCAGACGAAGGCCGCCGCGACCGCGTTCGTCACCTTCCACGGCCTGCTCGGGGTCGTGATGGTGATGGGCATCATGTTCCACATCTTCGAGCACGGGTTCCACCCCGCGTTCTACCCCGTGGAGATGAAGGCGTTCGTGCCGAAGTCGATGATGCCCCACGAAGAACACGAGGACCACGAGGGCACGGGCATCGAGTTGCTCTCGCTGCGCCCCACGTGGAAGTGGGCGGTGAACGTCGCGGGCGCCGCCGTCGTCATCGGCATCGTGAGCGTGCTCGTCGGGAGCATCTTCGACTCCGGTTATCCGGTTCCCGCCGGCCTGACGGTCGGCGGCGGACCGACGAGCGTCCTGCTCACCATCGGCATCAACGTCGGGATGTTCGTGTTGCTGCTGGGCGTCGTGCTCTCGACGTACGGCAACGTCCTGCGCGCTCGCTACGAGCAGCAGGTCGCCAGCGACGAACACGACTCCGAGCCCGAGGCGGCCGCGGACGGCGGCCAGCCTCGCGACGAGTAACCACACCGCGGCTCCGTTTTTTCGGCGTCAGCCGGTTCGCTTAAGTCGCTCGTCGTGTTAGCTGATATCATGGCTGGTGTACTCGACCTCGTGTACGTCGCGCTCGCACTGCTCGTCGCCGTCGGCGGCGTGTTCACCGTCTGGTGGATCGGCCGCGACCTCGACGACGGCATCGACCCGACCTCGGACCTGATGCGCGCGCTCGGGGTGTCGGTGTTCCTCGTGGCGCTGGCGTGGCCGCTGGTCGCCTGAATCGCGCGGAAAACGAGTTTCTTCTCGCGGTCGCTACGCCGTCAGTAGCTCCGCGGACTCCTCGGAGAGCTCCACGGTGACGTCCTGTCGCGTCTGCTGGCTGATCTGGTCGATGTTCCGCGTGAGCACGTCGAGGATGTCCTCGGGCTCGGGGTAGACGAGCATGTTGCCGTCGTCGTCCTCCATCACGAGCTGGGTGTCCGCGAGGTTCACCTGGTCGTGGTCGAGGTTCGCGACGATGGCGGGGAGTTCCTCGGCGCCGCCGGGGTCGCCCTCCTCGACCATCGTGACGTACAGCGCGTCCAGTCCGATGAGGTCCTTGTACTCGCGGACGCGGCGCGCGATGGTCACCATGTCCTTCGTGACCGCAGTCTTCTCAGGGTTGCCGTGTTCGCCCTCGTAGCAGTGTTTGCACACCCGCAGTTCGATACGCATACTCCAGCGAAGGTGCGACGGCCGTTTGAACCTTCGGCTGTGCGGGCGATTTTCCGTCTCTCGACCGACGGAAGATTAACCATCCGTGGCGCCGAACGGTAGCGTATGCCCGCCGAATCGCTCGCGAGCTATCTGCGCGAGCTTGACGCCGGTGACCTCCGGTCGGCCGTCCACTACGAAGGCGACGACTTCGACACCGTCTACCAGCGCGAGGCCCTCTCGGAGGAGTACACCGAAGCGGAGTTCGAGGAAATCGCGAAGAACTTCGTACTGAAGGGGTTCGACGACCCGCTCGAACAGCCGGAGTTCGCGCGCTTCGGCCACCTCGACGCGACCGTCCGGTGGTTCCACGAGGTCGTCGTCGTCCAGGTGCCCCTCGACGAGTGGTCCGGCGTCATCGTCTCCTTCGACCGCGACACCATCGAGGACACGGGCCGACTCGTCGACGCGCTCCTGGAGTACGTCGAGGAGAACTTCGCCGACCACGGCGACGTCGCCGAGGCGGCCGACGACTTCGCCAGCGAGTTCGACTAGTAGGACACCCACTCGGTCGGCGACCCGTCGAGCCCGACCACGCGCAGTTCCCGGCCGTCTTCCTCGCTGCGCGTCTGAATCATGCCGTCGTACAGCGGCGCGAGCGTGTCGAAGCTCTCGCGGTTGCTGGTGTCGAGGACGCCGAGCCCGAGCCAGTCCAGCCGCTCGACGTGGCCGGCGAAGACGTGGAGGAACCGGTAGACGCGGCGCACGTCGGCGTACATCAGCATCGTCGAGATGGTGGAGATGTCGAAGCGGACGCGGTCGCAGTCGCGTTCGAGCCGCTGGAAGAGGCCGCCGAGCCGGATGCCCATGTCCGTGATGTCGCCGGGCGAGGAGACGTACTTCACGAGGTCCTGGTCGCGGACCGACTCGCCGCGCTGGCGCGTGACGCAGTCGACGATGCCGGCGCGGCCGCTCTTCACCTGCTCCCAGACGTGTGGCGCGCGCTTCCGGATGGTCTTCGTGCTGTCGTGCGTGCCGACGACGATACCGCCCTCGCCGCGCTCGCAGCCGTCGTCGACCAGCGAGAGCGCGAGCTCGCGTTTCCCCGTCAGCGGCGGTCCGCCGACGAGGAGGTTCGAACCCTCGGGGATTTCCTCGATTGGGAGGAACGCAGCGGCGTCGTAGCCCATTACGTCGTACTCTTTGCCGCTTCGCCATATGGTTTGTTCCCGAGAAGTAGTCCGAGTGACAGGAACGAGGTCAGGCGCGTTCCGCGCGCAGTTCCTCGACGAGCCCGCGGGCGGCCTCGCGGACGGCTTCGTCGCTGGACTGGCTGGGCTCCCAGCCGAGCGCCGAGAGCTTCTCGATGGAGAGGCGCATCTTCGGGACGTCGCCGGTCCAGCCGCGGTCGCCGCCGGTGTACTCGTAGTCGGGGTCGACGCCCAGTTCGTCGGCGACGATGTCCGCGATGCGGTTGACGGAGGTGGTGGTGCGCGTGCCGAGGTTGTAGACGTTGTAGTCGTCGTCGGCGTGCTCGACGACGTGGGTCATGGCGTCCACGCACTCCTCGACGTGCAGGTAGGACTTCTCCTGGCGGCCGTCGCCGAGGATTTCGAGGGTCTCGGGGTCTTCCAGTAGCTTCTCGATGAAGTCCGGGACGACGTTGCCGCGCTGGCGCGGCCCGACGATGTTCGCGAACCGGTACACCCACGACTGGACGCCGTAGGAGTTCGCGTACGTCGAAATCAGTCCCTCGTCGGCGAGCTTGCTCGCGCCGTACACCGAGATGGGTTCGAGGGGTGCGTAGTCCTCGGGCGTGGGCATCGGCGCCTCGCCGTACACCGTCGAGGACGAGGTGAACGCGAGCTTGTCGACGCCGACCTCCCGCATCCGTTCGAGGACGTTGTACGTCATCTCTGTGTTCTCCTCGAACAGCTGGCGGGGCTCGCCGTAGTTGGTGTCCGTGTACGCCGCGAAGTGGAAGACGACGTCCACGTCTTCGGTGATGACGGCCGCGACGTCGTCGGGGTCGCGGACGTCGCGCTTCGCGAACTCCACGCCGTCCGGGACGCGGTCCCGGGTGCCCTTCGAGAGGTTGTCCACCGCGAGCACGTCGTTGTCGGGCGCGAGCGCGGCGGCGAGGTGGGAGCCGACGAGCCCGGCCGCGCCCGTGACGACGACGCGCTTGCCTGTGAGGTCCATAGTAGGCGACACCCGTCGGGCCGGCAAGGGTTTTCCGATGCGCGCGACGGACTCCGGCAACGAGCGCGTCCGCGGAGAGACTTTTCAACGTGTGGCCCGTCCACTCGTGTATGGATTCTCCCTTCGACGTGCTGGGAGTCGACGAGGACGCCAGCGAGGGAGAAATCGAGCGGGCGTACCGCGAGCGCGTCAAGGAAGCCCACCCCGACCAGGGCGGGTCGGCGGCGGAGTTCCAGTTGGTGCGCGCGGCCTACGAGAACGTCACCAGCGAGGACGCCGACGACGGCACGGACATCGCCACGGAAGCCGGCTTCACGGAGGAGTCACCGAGAGACTACGGCGTCGACCCCGAACGCGACTTCCGGCCGTGGGAGGAGTCCCACGTCGAGTACCTGAACTACGCCGTGCTGGACGACTACGGCTGGTCGCTGGGCGACGACGACCTCTTCGAGCGCGCCGCCGACGCCGGCCTCGACCCCGTGAACCACGGCGAGTTCGACGTCGCGCCCGGCGAGTCACTCTTGGAGGCCGCCGAGGACCGCGGGTTCGCGTGGCCGTACGCCTGCCGGGGCGGCGCGTGCGCGAACTGCGCGGTCGTGGTCGTGGACGGCGACCTCTCCCAGCCGACCGACCACATCCTCTCCCCGGAGCTCGTCGACCGGGACATCCGGCTGTCCTGCAACGGCGTCCCCACCACCGAGGACCTCCAGGTCGTCTACAACGTCAAACACCTCCCCGAGCTGGAGGACCTCCGGCTGCCGCCGTACCCCTTCGAGCTGGCGCACGCCGACGACTGACGCGGACCGCGCGAGTCGAAACGCGTACCCCGGCGGGCCGACTCTGCGGACGTATGCAGGGATACCCCGAGGTCGCGGTGCTCCGGTACGGCCACCGGCCGGGCCGGGACGACCGGATGACCACGCACGTCGGCCTGACGGCGCGCGCGCTCGGCGCCGACCGGGTGCTGTTCCCGGACAACGCCACGCAGTCCGCCGAGACGGTCCGGGACATCACGGGCCGGTTCGGCGGCCCGTTCGACGTCGAACTCACGGAGGAGCTGAATGCGACCATCGAGGGCTGGGAGGGCGTCGTCGTTCACCTCACGATGTACGGCGAGCGCGTGCAGGACGTCGAGGCGGACGTGCGCGACGCTCACGTGGACCAGCCGGTGCTCGTGGTCGTCGGCGGCGAGAAGGTCCCGGGAGACGTGTACGAACACGCCGACTGGAACCTCGCGGTGACGAACCAGCCACACAGCGAGGTGGCGGGCCTCGCCGTCTTCCTCGACCGGCTGTTCGACGGCCGCGAGCTCGAACAGGAGTACGAGGACGCAGAGCGTCGCGTGGTTCCCGAAGAACTGGGGAAGCACGTCGTGGACGTTCGAGAATCGCGAAGCGATTCCCGTAGCCCGTCAGAAGCGCAGAGCGCTTCTGAGGACGTCGACGAGGAGTGACGGTGCGCGGACCGCAATACTGCCAGTAGGCGAAGCTTTCTGTCCCCGGACCGCCGCCGTGTGCGTATGAGTGTCAGTGACGGGATTTCGCGGGTGGCACGGGTCGCGAGCAAGTACTTCGTCGTCTGGGTGATTGCGGCGGCGGGCCTCGCGCTCGTCTATCCGAGCGCGTTCGTGCCCGTCCTCGACTACGTCAACCCCCTGCTGGGCATCATCATGCTCGGGATGGGGTTGACCCTCCAGCCCGCGGACTTCAAGCGCCTCGTCGAGCGCCCCGTGGACGTGGGCATCGGCGCGGTGACGCAGTGGCTCGTGATGCCGCTGGCGGCGTACGCGCTCTACCTCCTCTTCGACCTGCCGGACGCCATCGGCGTCGGCCTCATTCTCGTCGGCGCGGCGCCCGGCGGCACCGCCTCGAACGTGATGTCGTACCTCGGCCGCGGCGACGTCGCGCTGTCGGTCGCCATCACGACGGTGACGACGCTCGCGGCGCCAATCGTGATGCCCGCGTGGACGCTGTTCATCCTCGGGGAGTCTATCGACGTGACGTTCGCGGAGATGTTCACGAGCATCGTCCAAATCGTCATCATCCCGGTCGTGCTCGGCTTCGGGATTCGGTACGTCCTCGACCGCTACTCGCCGAAAGCCGCCGAAGTCGGCGTCGACGTCTTCCCCGTGATTAGCGTCGCCGCCATCGTCGCCATCGTCGCGGGCGTCGTCGGCGCGAACGTCGACAACATCCTCACCGCGGGCGCGCTCGTGCTCGCAGCCGTCGTCATCCACAACGGCATCGGGCTGGGCGCGGGCTACGGCGTCGGCCGGCTGTTCGGGATGTCCGAGGACCGCGTGCGGACGACCGCCTTCGAGGTCGGCCTCCAGAACAGCGGGCTCGCGGTCGCGCTCGCGACGTCGCTGTTCGAGCCCGCGGCCGCGCTCATCCCAGCGCTGTTCAGCGTCTGGCACAACGTCAGCGGCCCCGCGCTCGCCAGCTACTTCACGTGGCGCGACGACCAGACAGCCGACGCCGCGGCCGCGAGCGCGGACTGACGCGTCGCGGCGTCAGACGGGGGAGTGACAAGACTTAATGCCGGCGCGGACCCCGTTTTGACGTAATGGCTTTTGAGGAGCTACTCGACGACCCCGTGGTTCAGAAGTACCTCCACGAGTTGGTCGGGCCGAAGGGGATGCCGGTGGCGGTGTCCCCGCCGGACGGCGAGGTGACCGACGAGGAGCTCGCCGAGCGGCTCGGGCTCGAACTGAACGACGTGCGCCGGGCGCTGTTCATCCTCTACGAGAACGACCTCGCGACGTACCGCCGCGTCCGCGACGAGGACTCGGGGTGGCTCACCTACCTCTGGACGTTCGAGTACGACAACGTCCCGGAGAACCTCCGCGAGGAGATGGACCGGCTGCTGGAGGCGCTCGTCGAGCGCCGCGAGTACGAGCTGAACAACGAGTTCTACCTCTGTGAGGTGTGTTCGATTCGCTTCGAGTTCGGGGAGGCGATGGACCTCGGCTTCGAGTGCCCCGAGTGCGGGTCGCCCGTGGAAGCGATGGAGAACACCGACCTCGTGGAGGCGATGGACGAGCGCATCGAGAACCTCCGCAGTGAACTCGGCGTGAGGGCCTGATGGTCGTCCTCGCAACCAAGCTCTACGTGGAGGGCGACGCCCGCGAGCGGGCGCTGGACAGCCTCCGGTCGCAGGTGGACAACGACGTCGGCGACCTCGACGTGGAGTACGACATCGGCGTGCGCCACGACGACTTCCCGACGGTGACGCTGGAGGGTCCCGACGAGGTTGCCGCGCGGAACGTCCTCGCGGAGACGTGGGGCGAAATCACCGAGGGCTTCGAGGACGGCGAGACGTACGTCGGCACGCTCGAATCGTGGGACGACGACGGGTTCGTCGTCGACGCGGGCGAGGACGTGCTCGTGCCCGCCGACGAACTCGGGCTCGGGCCGGGGTCGCCGGCTCAGATTCGCGAGCGCTTCGGGCTCGTCCAGCACGTGCCGCTGCGGTTCACGTACGGCGAGACGCCCGAGCTCGCGGACGTCGAGCAGGACCGCCTCTACGACTGGACGCGCGGCACCGGCCGGCTGAACGTCAACAGCGCGACCCGCGGCGAGGTGCGCGCGACGGTCAACCGCGCCGGCCACGCCCAGGACATCGTCACGGTCGAACGCCTCGGCCTGCTCGAACAGAGCGTCGTCTGCCGCGAGGGCACGGACCCGCCCGGCCTGCTCGCGGCCGTCGGGGAGTACCTCCCCTCGGAGCTGCTGGCAGTCGTTCCATGAGCAGGCTCAAGGTGGCGCTGGGCGTGCTCGCGCTCGTCGCGCTCGCGGGCTGCGCCGGCACCGGTCTCGGCGGCACGCCCGCGCCCAGCGACGAGCAGCTCGCCGAGAACGCGACCTACGACTGGAGCCACGACGCCGACGTCACGCTAAACGTCACCGGCGGCGAGTACAAGACCGTCGCGGACGTGAACGGCAGCGAGCGCGTGCGGCTGGCGTCCACGAGCGGGTTCGCCGCCCGGAACCCCGTCTCGATTTCGGCGGTGCAGTTCCGCTACGAGAACGGCACCGTCGTCGGCGCGGACGCGATAGACGTGTCCACGCGCGACCAGCGCACGGTGATCGACCTGCCGGCGGCCAACGGGACGTTCGCGTACACGGGGTCGGCGGGCACGCGGTCGGTGAACGCGCCCCTCGACTTCGAGGGGAGCCACGAGGTCGTGTTGCCGCCGGGAATGCGGGTGTCGTTCCCCGTCTTCGGTGACGTCTCGCCGGGCGGCTACGAGCAGTCCGTTGAGGACAACCGCGTCCACCTGCGGTGGTCGTCGCTGTCCAGCGCCACCGTCAGCGTCGACTACTACCTCGTGCGGGACCTCTACATCTTCGGGGGCCTCCTCGGCGCGCTGTCGCTGGTGGCGGTCGGCGGCGTCGTCTACTACCGGCTGCGCATCCGGCGGCTGGAGCGCGAGCGCGAGGAAGCCGGCCTCGACTACGAGCGATAGCCGCGGGGACGTTACTTTTCACCGTCCGCCGTCTACGGGCGGGCATGCAGGTTGCGGTGGTCACAGTCGGCGACGAACTCCTCGCCGGGGACACGGAGAACACGAACGCGTCGTGGCTGGGCACGCGGCTCACCGAGCGGGGCGCGACCGTGCGGCGCGTCCTCGTGGTGCCCGACGACCGGGACGCCATCGCCGGCGAAGTCGGGGCGCTGTCGGACCGCTACGACGCGGTCGTCGTCACGGGCGGCCTCGGCCCGACCCACGACGACGTGACGATGGACGGCGTCGCGGCGGCGTTCGACCGCGAGATGGCCGAACACCCGGAGGCGGTCTCGTACTTCCAGAACCACGACCGCTACCAGTTCGCGGAGCTCACGGACGGCACCGCCCACCTCCCCGAGGGCGCGCGGCTCTTGGAGAACGAGGTCGGGGTGGCGCCGGGCGCGGTCGTCGAGAACGCGTACGTGCTCCCGGGCGTCCCCGACGAGATGAAGGCGATGTTCGAGTCCGTCGCCGGCGAGTTCACGGGGACGACCAACCACGTCGAGTTCGTCTACGTGGACGCCCCCGAGAGCGCGCTGGTGGCGCCGCTGGCGGAGCTACAGGCGGAGTTCGGCGTCACCGTCGGCAGCTACCCGGGCGACGGCGTGCGCGTGAAGATTCAACACGAGGACGAGCAGACGGTCCGCGACGCCGCGGCGTGGCTGCGCGAACGCGTCTAGCGGTAGAGGTACGCGGTCCACGCGACCGCGAGCAGGAGGCCGACTATCGTGACGGTCCAGCCGACGGCGTTGATCGGGAGCGCGGAACCCTCGGTTGCAGCCAGCAGGTAGTTCATAGACGGTAGTTCCGGCCGCCCGGTCTTAATTGTTGGTTCACTCGGTCGCGTCCCGCACGACGTCGACGACGTCCCGACCGGTGGCGTCGCTGCCGGTGTCCAGAGAGACGAGGTACCCCGAGCGCTCGTCGGTGGGGACGTGAACGACGAGGCCGTCCTCGAAGAGCCGGGAGGTCGCCTGGAGGCTGCCGAGGTCGTACAGCGACTCCTGGCGGGGCGAGGAGAGCACGTCGAGGACGAGGTCGTCGGCGATGTCGTCGATGGACGCGTCGCCGTACGCCTCGCGGACGTCCTCGCGCATGTACTCGACGTGCCACTCGGTGCCGTCGTGGAACCCGGCGACGCGGAGTGCGTCTCCGACAGCGTCGTGGAGGGCGGCGACGATGTCGGTGTCAGGAGTCGGCATCGTCGTAGGCACGACGCCGGGCCACAATGAGACTTTTGGCGGGACCGACCGGTCGGCTTTTCGGCGGGAACACCCTAGTTGGAGTATGCGAACTGTCGGCGTCGTCGTGAACCCCATCGCCGGGATGGGGGGTCGCGTCGGTCTGAAGGGGACGGACGGGAACGTCGAGGCGGCCCGCGAGCGCGGCGCGGAGCCGCGCGCGCCGGAGCGCGCTCGTGACGCCCTCGAAGCGCTCCGCGAGCGCGCGCCCGACACCGAGGTTCTGACGTACGGCGGCGAGATGGGCGCCGAGGAGGCGCGCGCGGCGGGCTTCGACCCCGAGGTCGTCGGCGAGCCCGAGAGCGAGGAGACGACGGCCGCGGACACGACGGACGCGGTGCGCGCGTTCGTGGACCGCGGCGTCGACCTGATTCTGTTCGTCGGCGGGGACGGCACCGCGACCGACGTCGCGACCGCACTCGACGAGGTGGACGTTCGGAAGACGACGAAGTCGTCTTCCGCAGCCCATCAGAACGCTTCGCGTTCTGAGGACGCGGAGACTCCCGTCCTCGGGGTGCCCGCGGGCGTGAAAGTGTACTCGTCGGTGTTCGCGGTGCGCCCGGAGGCGGCGGGCCGGGTCGCCGCGACGTTCGAGGACACCGAAGCCCGCGAGGTCAACGACATCGACGAGGAGGCGTACCGCGGCGGCGAGGTGCGCACGCGACTCCGGGGCGTCGTCGAGGTGCCGGTCGCGGAGGACCTCCAGTCCGCCAAGCAGGTCCACGCGGGGAGCACGGACGCGCTCGCCGAAGCGGTCGCGGAGGAAGTCCAGTCGGGCGTGACGTACGTGCTCGGCCCCGGCGGGACGCTCGGCGACGTCGCGGACGCGCTGGGGGTGGACGGGTCGCCGCTGGGCGTGGACGTCTACCGGGACGGCGAACTCGTCGTGCGGGACGGCAGCGAGGACGAGATTCTGTCCGCGCTCGGCGACGAGAACGTGATTTTCGTCTCCCCCATCGGCGGGCAAGGATTCGTCTTCGGCCGGGGCAACCACCAGATTTCGCCGGCGGTCATCGAGCGCAGCGAGGTGCAGGTCGTCGCCTCACCGCGGAAGCTCGACGAGACCGGCGTGCTGCGCGTGGACACCGGCGACGAGGCCGTCGACGAGTCGCTGCGCGGCTGGACGAAGGTCAGAACTGGTCGCTTCGAGGAGCGAATGATGAAAGTGGTGTAGCGGCGCCGGAGAGCAGAACAGACGGAGAGAGAGCCGTTAGTCGTCTTTCATCGACTGGAGCTGGTCGATGAGTTCGTCGCTGTCGGCGTCGGTGTCGAAGTTGACGCTGCCGTCGTGGTCGTTCTCGTGGACGTTGACCGCGCCGTCCTCGTCGATGTCCGTGTTCTGGTTCTCCTGCTCGGACTCGTCGTAGCTACCAAAACCCATGACTACTCCCAGGGGCGGGACGGGCAAAAGGCTCTCGGAATTCTGGGGGCCGTTTTGCCCGTCTGCTTGTACCTTAAGGCAAGTATAAGGTTAGAGGGACAAGATTAAGGTCATTCCAGCGCGTTCCGGGCGTATGGAAACCCGGAAAGTCCAACGGCTGGGCCCGTCTACGCTGGCGATGACGCTCCCGGCGGAGTGGGCGCGCAAGCAGGACGTCGAGAAGGGCGACGAGGTCACGGTCCGCGAGAGCGGGAAGGGGTCGCTGACGGTGACGCCCGAGTCCGCGCACGGCGAGGAGACCGAGGCGACGATTCACGCCGAGAACTTCGACGCCGACGCCGTCGAGCGCGCCATCGTCGGCCAGTACGTCCTCGGGCGCCGCATCATCCACGTCGAGAGCGAGGACGCCCTCGACTCCGAGCACATCAACGCCGTCTACAAGGCCGAGACCCAGCTGATGGGCCTCGGCGTCGTCGAGGAGACGCCCGAACGCATCACCATCCGGTGCTCGGTCGACCCCGAGGACTTCGACCTCGACAACCTCTTGGAGCGCCTGGAGAGCACGGGCTCGACGATGCGCGAGGAGGCCGTGAAGGCGCTCGCGCACGGCAGCCCCGACATGGCCCAGCGCGCGCTCAACCGCGAGCGGCAGGCGAACAAGATCTTCGTCCTCCTGTTGCGGCTCATCTTCACCGCCTACCAGAACCCGAACCTCGCGCGCGCCGTCGGCCTCGACGACGGCTTCCCGCTCATCGGCTACCGGTCGGTCGCGAAGAACCTCGAACTCACCGCGGACAACGCCGAGGACATCGCTGAAATCGTCCTCGAAAGCGAGGACAACACGCTCGCCGTCGAGCAGTCCACGATGCGGCGCATCCGGGAGTTCACCGACCAAGTGGACGAAATCACGGCCGCCGCCGTCGAAGCCGTCGTCACGCGGGACTACGACGCGACCGTCGAGGTCCGCGATCTGTTCGCGGAACTGGGCGACCGCGAGGGCGACATCCTCGACGACCTCCCGGAGATGGACAACGAGGACATCCTCGAAGTCCGGGAGGTGCTGGTGAGCCTCCAGCACACCGCCGAGTACGCGATGCGGAACGCCGAAATCGCGGCGAACCTCGCGCTCAACGAGCAGTCCAGTCACACCACCATCAGCTAGTCCGTCTTCTCACCCCGCAGGGGGTTCCGCGAGGCCAGCGTGCACGGGAACGCCGGGTGCTCGGCGAAGTGCCGCACGAGCATGTGCCGCCGGGACCCCGTGAAGCCGGCCGCCGCGAGGTTCTGCGCGCCGAACGTCTCGGGGAGCCGCTCGAACAGCCGGCGGACCTCCTCGAAGCTGTCGAAGACGGCGGAGTTGCCCGTGGAGTCGGCGCCGCGGCGTTCGACGACGTAGCTGCCGTCCTCGCGGTGCACGGCGGCGGTGCGGAAGAACTCCTCGCGGCTCGTCAGCGCGTCGCCGACGGCGTCCCGCAGTTCGGCGGCGTGCTCGCGGGAGAGCTCGATGGTGTCGCCGTCGACGGTGACGCGAATCTCGGTGCCGTCGGGCTCGACGGCGATTGACTGTTCACCCTCGGAGAACGCGACCAGGAGCCTGGGTACTCCGGTTCATGTTCGCTGGAAGCGACGCGGCGCGTAAAAATCTATCCCCGGACCGCGACCGCGCTTCAGGCCGCCAGCGAGCCGCGCGCGAGCAACCCGTCGTCGGTGGTCGTCCCGTCGTCGCTCGTGGTGCCGTCGTCCGCAGTCGTCCCGTCAGTCGTCGTGCTGTCGGTGGTCGTGCTGTCAGTGGTGGTCGTCGAACCGTCGCTGGTCGTGGTCGCGGTGGTCGTGCCGTCAGCGGCCGTCTCGTTGCCGCTCCCGTCACCGCCGCCCGAGCCGTCCTCGTTCCCGAACATGTCGGTCTCGATGGTCTGCGTGTACGTCAGTTCGTCCAGCGGCACGCGAACCGTCTCCGTCGAACCCGGCAGTTCGAGTTCGGCGTAGAACTCGATGCGGAGCTCCGTCGTCTGGTCGTTCTCGACGTGGGTCACCCACCACTCGTCGAGGTTCTCGTTGTCGATGACCGTCGGGGTCTCCACCAAGCGGGCGCTCTTCCCCGGGATAGACTCGGTCTCCTCGAGTTCGCCGGACCCGACCGGCACGTCGTTCATCGAGATGTCGTAGCCGACGTTCGAGACGACCACGGGCGACGCCTTCGGGTTGTAGACCTCGAACTCGAGGTCGATGGGCGTCTCGGCGTCCGTGACCGTCCCCCACGAGGCGTTCGTGCGCTGGACGACCAGCACGGGGTCTTCGACGAGCGGCATGTCGGCGTTCACCGGGCGGTCCTCCGTGGAGTTGAACTGCCCGAGGAGGTCCGTCTCGATGGTCTCGGCGGCCGGCTGGAACGTCGCCGACTGCCCGACGAACCCGGGCTGGACGGTCGCGGAGACGGTGAGGTTCGTGTGCTCGCCGCCGCGGACGTGGCTCGCCCACCACGCGGAGATGCGCTCGTTGTGGAGGAACGTCGTCAGGTTCACCGTCGAGTTCCCGGTGCCGACGCCGACGCCGCGCTTGTCCCCGCTGGCCATCCGGATGTCGTTCATCGCGACCGTGTAGTTCACGCTCGTCCCCCCGAGCCGGACGCCGACCGGGTTCGGATTGTGAATCACGAGGTCCGTCTGGACCTCGGTGTGCGTGTCGTTGACCTCGCCGAACTGGTTGTCAATCTGCTCGACGCTCGGCACGCCGAGGAGACCGCCGACGAACGCGCCGCCGACGACCAGCCCGAGCCCCGCGACGAGCGTGACGGCGACCCGTATCGTGCTCCCGAACAGCAGCGCGCGGACGTCCATGCTCGATTCGGTGTGCTTCCACGGTGAAAGCCTGTCGGCCTCCGCGGTCGCACCGAGTAGAACCAGTTAAGGGATACCACACGCAACGCCCAGCCATGACGACTGGGTCCACGCAGGAAACGGACATGGGCGTCGGCGTCGGCCTCGCGTTCGGCCTGCTCGCCGTCGCCGCGGCCGCGTACACGTTCGTCGCGCCCGGACAGTTCCAGACCGCACTCGGCTTCGCCGGCGCCGTCACCCTGTCGGCGCTGTGCGTCGCCGCCCTCCACGTCTGGGGGTAACACAAGGGATAAACGGACAAAGTGCGTAGTTCCGTCGTAATGACCGACGAATACACCGACGAGGAACGCCGGATTCTGGAGTTCCTCCGCGAGAGCGTCGAGAAGGGCGAGCGGTACTTCCGCTCGAAGAACATCGCGAACCACCTCGGCCTCTCCTCGAAGCAGGTCGGTGTGCGGCTCCCCGAACTCGCGGAGAAGACCGAGGACGTCGACATCGAGAAGTGGAGTCGCTCGAAGTCGACGACGTGGCGCGTCGAACCGGCGTAACCGGCGGCTTTTTGCTCGCGGGCGGAAAACCCCGCGTATGACAGTTCGGGTCGAGCGCACGTTCGAGGTGTCGGTGTCGCCCGAAGACGTGTGGGCGTTCATCGCCGACCCCGAGAAGCGCGCGGGCGCCATCAGCGTCGTGGACAGCTACGAGCACGAGGGCGACACGACGACGTGGCACGTCCGCCTCCCGATTCCCGTCGTTCGGAGCACGATACCCGTCGAGACGCGGGACGTCGACGTGGAGCCGCCGCGGTACGTGAAGTTCGTGGGGAACTCCCGCATCTTCGACGTCACCGGCGAGCACGAGGTCGAGTCCGCGAACGGCGGCTCGCGGGTGACCAACCGGTTCGTCGTCGACGGCAAGGTACCGGGCGTCGAGGGGTTCTTCAAGCGGAACCTCGACGACGAACTCGGCGGCCTGCAGGCCGCGCTGGAGGCGGACGCCTGAGATGCGCGTCGCGCTCGCCCAAATCGACGTCGAGGGCGCCGCCGTGGACGCGAACGTCGAGCGCGCGGTGGCGGCCATCCGCGAGGCGGCCGACGAGGGCGCGGACCTCGTCTGCCTGCCGGAGCTGTTCAACGTCGGCTTCTTCGCGTTCGACGCCTACCAGCGCGCCGCCGAGCCGCTGGAGGGGCCGTCGCTGTCGGCGGTCCGCGACGCCGCTGCCGAGGAGGGCGTCGCGCTGCTGGCAGGTAGCGTCGTCGAGGACCTCGCGGAGACCGAGGGCGGCCCCGACGAGGAGGGGCTGGCGAACACGAGCGTGCTCTTCGACGAGGACGGCCAGCGGCTGCTCGCGTACCGGAAACACCACCTGTTCGGCTACGAGTCCGCAGAATCCCAACTGCTGACGCCCGGCGAGCGCGTGCCGACCGCCGAACTCGGCGAGTTCACGGCCGCGGTCACGACCTGCTACGACCTCCGGTTCCCGGAGCTGTACCGCGAACTGGTCGAGCGCGGCGTCGATCTCCTGCTCGTGCCGTCGGCGTGGCCGTACCCGCGCGTCGAACACTGGACGCTCCTGCCGCAGGCGCGCGCCGTCGAGAACCTCGCGTACGTCGCCGCCGTCAACGGCAGCGGCGACTTCGAGGACGCGGAGCTGGTCGGCCGCTCGACGGTGTACGACCCGTGGGGGAACGCCGTCGCGAGCACCGGCGACCAGCCGAGCATCGTCTACGCCGACCTCGACCCCGAGCGCGTCGCGACGGTCCGCGAGGAGTTCCCCGCGCTGGACGACCGCCGGCACTGACCCGCGGACCCGCGATACGTGAATTTAAGTGGCGTCGCGGCGTACCACCAGTTGCCGGTAGTCGACGCTTTTCTCGTCGAACCGGCAAGAACCTCGCGTCCACGTCCGCTCCGCGTCCGCCGACGCGGCCGTGTCCCGGCCCACGGCCGCAGTCCGCGGGAAGTCAACCGCCACCCTTCCGCCTTCCTCTCTCACGTACTCACGAGCAGCGGCTGTCAGCGTTACAGAAACAGAAGCGGCGAGAAGCCGCTCAGTCGTCCTCGGTCTTGATGTCCGCGGAGAGACCTTGGGCCATCTCGATGTCCTTGGAGTTGTTGAGCGTCCACGCGGTGCGCTCGGTGACGGCCTCGATGACCTCGCGGGCGCTCGGGTAGCCGTTGCCGGACTTCTTCACGCCGCCGAACGGGAGCTGGACCTCCGCGCCGATGCAGGGGAGGTTGCCGTACGCCAGCCCGACTTCGGCGTGGTCGCGGTAGTAGTTGATTTGGCGGTAGTCCTCGCTGATGACCGCGCCGGCGAGCCCGTACGGCGTGTCGTTGTGGATTTCGACCGCGCGCTCGATGTCGCCGGAGTACTCGATGAGCGCGACGTGCGGTCCGAACACCTCCTCCTTGATGGAGCGGAGGTCGGGGTCGTAGTCGACCTCGTAGACGAACGGGCCGACCCAGTGGCCGTCCTCGTGGCCGTCGGGAATCTCCTCGTCGCCGAGTTCGGTGCGGTCGACGAGCACGTTCGTCGCTTCCTCGCGGGCGAGGTCGTTGTACTCCCGAATCTTCTCGACGTGCTCGGCCTCGATGGCCGGCCCCATGAACGTGTCCTCGTCGAGCGGGTCGCCGACCGCGACCTTCTCGGCGACCTCGACGAAGCGCTGTTTGAACTCGTCGTAGACGTCCTCGTGGACGACGAGCCGTTCGCTGGAGACGCAGCGCTGGCCGGTCGTCTTGAACGAGGACATCACCGCGGAGTGGACCGCGACGTCGAGGTCCGCCTCCTCCGTGATGACGATGCCGTTCTTCCCGCCCATCTCGCAGGCCGCGAGCTTCCCGGGGTCGCTGGCGACCTCGCTGGCGATTTCGTGGCCGACCTCCGCCGAGCCCGTGAACAGCACGGTGTCCACGCGGTCGTCGTCGACGACGGCGGCGCCCGCGTCGCCGTAGCCCTGTACCATGTTGAAGACGCCGTCCGGGATGCCGGACTCCTCGAACATTTCCGCGATGATCTGGCCGCACCACGGCGTCTGCTCGGCGGGCTTCCAGACGACGGTGTTGCCCTCCACGAGCGAGACGGCCATGTGCCAGAACGGAATCGCGACCGGGAAGTTCCACGGCGTGATGCAGCCCACGACGCCCCGGGGCTTGCGGCGCATGTAGGCGTCCTTGCTCGGAATCTCGGAGGGAACCACGTCGCCCTTCGGGTGGCGGGCGTCGCCAGCCGCCCACTCGACCATGTGCCACGCCTCGGTGACGTCGGCTTTCCCCTCGCTGATTTCCTTGCCGCACTCCTTGGTGACGACCTCGCCGAGCTCCTCGTGGCGCTCCTTGAGCTCGTGGTAGATGTCCCAGAGGTACTCCGCGCGGTCGATGTGGGAGAGCTCGCGCCACTCCTCGAAGGCCTCGTCTGCGGCCGCGGTGGCCTCGCGGACGTCGGCCTCGGTGCCGCGGTGGAACTCGCCGAGGGTCTCGCCGGTCGCGGGGTTCTCGCTCTCGAAGGTCTCGGTCCCGTGGCCGTCGACCCACTCGCCGTCGATGTAATGCTGGTACGCCATCGGCAAAAACTGCGACCGGCGTGGTGAAAAAGGTACACCTTGTGCGGCCGGCCGGTCACCGCGTCGCGTCGCCCCGGCCGCTGGCGGCCTTCTCGATTTCGCCCGCCAGCGACGCCGCGTCGAAGGCGTGGTCGGGCCGAATCTGGACGAAGCTCAGGAAGTCCTGGGCGTCCAGCAGCGCCGCGGCGTTGTCTGCGCGCGTCCGCGAGCCGTCGCCGGTGTCGTAGGCGGAAAGCGCCACCTCGACGACGGTGCGAGCGCCGACGAGCGGTTCGAGCGCGGCCAGCGCGCACGCGAGGTCGTACGCGCGAGCGCCCTCCAGGCCGTCGCCCGCGACGTTCGTCGCGTCGATGAAGTAGAGGTCGTCCTCGTAGACGAGGACGTTCTCGCCGCGCAGGTCGCCGTGCGCGACGCCGTTCTCGTGCATCGTCGCGAGCGCGCCGAACAGCTCCGGGGCGTGGCGTTCGACGGCCTCGGCGGGGAGTTCGTCCAGCGGCCGGAAGTCGGGGAGGTACTCCAAGACGAGCACGCCGAGCCCCTCGACCTCGAAGGCCTCGACGGGCTCGGGAGCGTTCACGCCGATGTCGCGGAGTTTCCGCGTGGCTTCGAGCTCGTGTTCGGCCATCTCGACGGGACCGTCGAACGGCTCGAAGAACCCCTCGCGGCCGCTGGAGAACGCGCCGAGGTTCCGCGCGCCCGTGAACAGCGCGTGGACGAGCGCGTTCTGCCCGGAGATTACCTTCACGAACCAGCGGTCGTTGACGACGCAGGGCGTCGACAGCCAGTTGTCCGTCTCCAGGAACGTCACCCGGACTTCCTCCTGGTCGTAGCGGTCGGCGACCTCGCGGGCGACGGCCTCCAAGGAGTCCCACGGGACGGTGCCGCGGACGAACTGGCGGATGCTCACACCGACGAGAGGGGGCGCGCGAATAAAATTCCGGCGGGGACGTGGGCGAGCGAAGCGAGCCCACGTTAGAGCGAACGGCGAGCGAAGCGAGCCGTGAGCCGCGTAGACGACAGCGCGCAGTGAACAACACGACCGGCCGCAGAGCCCCGCCATACCGAACGAGCGCGGGAATCGTTCACGGTCGTTCCGGTGTGTTTATGCTGGCGGTGGCAAAGCTTGCAGTATGGACTTCGACCTTCCCGACGAACACCGGATGATTCGGGACACCGTCAGGGAGTTCGCGGAGGCGGAAATCGAGCCCATCGCGTGGGACATCGAGGAGGAACACCGGTTCCCCGAGGAGGTGTTCGCGGAGCTCGCGGACCTCGACATGATGGGCGTGCCCGTTAGCGAGGAGTACGGCGGGCTCGGCGGCGACCAGCTGATGTACGCGCTCGTCGCGGAGGAGCTCGGCGGGGTCTCGGGCTCCATCGGGCTGTCGTACGCCGCGCACGTCTCGCTGGCGTCGAAGCCAATCGAGCTGTTCGGCACCGAGGAGCAAAAAGAGAAGTGGCTTCGCCCGCTCGCGGAGGGCGAGTACCTCGGGTCGTGGGCGCTCACCGAGCCCGATAGTGGGAGCGACGCCAGCGACATGGACACGACCGCCGAGAAGGACGGCGACGAGTACGTGCTCAACGGCACGAAGCAGTTCATCACGAACGCCTCCGTCGCGGGCAGTGTGCTCGTGAAGGCGGTCACGGACCCCGAGGCTGGCTACGGCGGCATCTCCACGTTCATCGTCGACCCCGAGGCGGACGACGGCTTCGAGGTCACCACCGAGTGGGAGAAGATGGGGCTGAACGCCTCCCCCACCTGCGAAATCACCTTCGACGACTGCCGCATCCCCGCCGAGCGCCTGCTCGGCGAGGAGGGCGACGGCTGGGAGCAGACGAAGAAGACCCTCGACGGCGGCCGCATCTCCATCGCCGCGCTCTCCACGGGCCTCGCGCAGGGCGCCTACGAGGCCGCCAAGGAGTACGCCGTCGAGCGCGAGCAGTTCGGCCAGCCCATCTCGGAGTTCGACGCCATCCGGAACAAGCTCGTCTCCATGCACCGCAAGACCGAGCGCGCGCGCCTCCTCACGCACAAGGCCGCGACGCGCTACGACGACGGCGAGTCCGTCACGCGGGAGTCCGCGCTCGCGAAGCTCGACGCCAGCGAGGCCGCCCGCGAGGTCGCCGAGGACGCCGTCCAGACGCTCGGCGGCTACGGCTACACCACGGACTTCGCGCCCCAGCGGTTCTTCCGCGACGCAAAGCTCATGGAAATCGGCGAGGGCACCAGCGAGATTCAGCACCTCGTCATCGGCCGCGAACTCGGGCTGTAGACCGGCTCCGCCCTGCTGGGTCCGGGACGCGGCTGTCAGTAAGCCAGCAGATGATGCCTGATTAGACGAACCGATAGGCCGACACCACGTAGGGAACACACGAATGGACGACCCCGACGGACCGACCTCCTCCCCCGAGGCACCGGACGCGAACCGCGCTGACGACGACGAGGACGACTCGAACGGGTACATCACTCGGCGGCGGCTCCTCCTCGCCGCCGCCGGCGGTGTCGGCCTCCTCGGGGGCGGCGGGTTCTACGTCGCGCAGTCGCTGAGCGGCGACTTCGGCGGGTACGAGGCGCCGGCGACGCAGCCGATGGTGACGACCCGGGGGCGACTCGACGCCGCGGACCCGACAGAGCGAGTTGGCTCGTGGGACTTCGACGAGGCCGACGAAGTGGTCCTATACGTCCACGGGCTCAACGCGGACGCCGAGTCGGCCCGCGACCAAGCCTACACCGCTCGGCTGGGGCTCGCGGCGGCGGGAGCGACTGCGGAAGCTGACGGCCCGCCGGTCGTCGGCTACTCGTGGACGTCGAACGTGGACTGGGGGCCGGCGAAGCAGAACGCGGACGCCAACGCCGCCCCGCTCGCCGACTGGGTGGCGGCGTGGGCGGACGACGACGGGCGACCGCTCCACCTGTTCGCGCACTCGCTCGGCGCCCGTGTGACGGGGGCGGCCCTCCGCAGGCTCGCCGACCGCGGGCAGACGGATGCCCTCGCCTCGGTGTCGCTGTTCGGCGGGGCGATTCCGAACGACAGCGTCGGGACCGACGGGCGATACGGCTCCGCCATCGCGGCGGTCGATGCGCCCGTCTACAACTTCCACAGTCGGAACGACCGCGTCCTCGGCTGGGTCTACCGCCTCTCGGACGGGACGCGCGCAGTCGGTCACGGCGGACTCGCAGGGTCGGCAAACGCGCCCGCCGGCTACGAGGACGTCGACGTCACGGACCTGGTGGCGGACCACTACTCGTACATCGAGCCCGAGGAGGGGTGCCTGCCGCGAGCAGTCGGCCGCATCGGCATCGAGTGAGCCGCCCGACTAGCCGCGCTGCTCGAGAATCCGGTCGATGATGGTGCCCGTCGAGAGGAGTTCGCCGTCGTAGCGCTTTTCGCGGGCCGACGCGCGCTCCACCGAGCAGTCGACGCCGCGCTCGGCGAGTTCGGCTTCGATGGCGTCGTCGTCGTGGTGCTGGTCGAAGCCCAGCGCGATGACGTCGGGGTCGATGTCCTCGATGGGCGCGAAGATGTCGGACTCGTGGCCGACGCGGGCTTTGTCGACGGCGTCGAGGGCGGCGACGACGTCGCGGCGCTGGCGGTTCGGGAGCACGGGCGGTTCCTTGTGGGTGACGTTCTCGCGGCGCGCGACGATGACGTGCAGTTCGTCGCCCATCGCGGCGGCGTCCTCCAGGTAGTGAATGTGGCCGGGGTGAATCAAATCGAAGGTCCCCTGCGCGACGACTCGTCTCACAGTTCCTCGTCGATGTCTTCCTGCGTGAAGTCGAAAAACGATTCGGGTTCGGGGAGCGCGACGTCGTAGACGTCGAGGCTCCGGGGTTCGCCCTCGTTGTCGAACGCGCGCCACGAGTTCGGGTCGTAGGGCGCGCCGAGGATGATGTGGACGTCGCCCTTGCCGAACGTCGCGCGGTCGGCGTCGGAGGGCGCGAGCACGCCGTTGGGGTGGGAGTGGACGCTCCCGACGTTGCGCATGTCGTTGGGGACTTGACTGGAGTTGAACGTCGCGCTCACGGGGTTGGTTTCCGTGCCCGGCACCATCAACACGTCCGTGACGACGTAGCCGTCGTCGGGGCCGGCGTCGAACTCCTTGGCGGGCGTGCCGCGGAGCAGGCCGAGGTACTCGTTCGGATGGCTGTCCTCGGCGGCCTCCATCGCGAACTCCAGGGCTTCCCGCGCGATGCCGACGACGTCGGGACGCCCACCGAACAGCATACCCGATACTCCGCGGCGGTGACTGTTGAGGCTTCCGGAACACCGCCGGAGCTCGCCAGCCGGTTTTGCGCGTTCGCCCGCGAGACGCCCTTGAAAAGCGTTAAAAACGGCGGCGCCGAATCTAGGCACAAGATGACTGACGCTTCCTCCGGCGACGGGCCCGACCGCCCGGTCGTCGTCGACCTCCACTCCTCGTGTACCACGCAGGAGGTCGAATCCGGCGAGTACTACCACGCGACCGTCAACGGCGTCGTCGACTACGGCGTCTTCGTCGACCTCTCCGAGCACGTCTCCGGGCTCGTCCACGAGTCCACGTTCGACGGCGAGCAGGACCTCGCCGTCGACGACGACGTCGTCGTGAAGCTCACGGAAGTCCGGGAGAACGGCGACCTGAGCTTCGAACTCGCTGCCCTCGACGACTACGAGACCGTCGAGCGCGAGCACAGCTACGACCGCATCGACGCCGAGACCGTCGGCGACCACGTCGGCGAGACCGTCCACGTCGAGGGCGAGGTCGTCCAGATCAAGCAGACCGGCGGCCCGACCATCTTCCGCGTGCGCGACGAGACCAGCGCCGTCCCGTGTACGGCCTTCGAGGCCGCCGGCGTCCGCGCGCACCCGGTCGTGGAAGTCGGCGACCTCGTCCACGTGAAAGGCGACGTCGAGGAGCGCGAGGGCACCTACCAAATCGAAGTCACGGAAATCGACGTGCTCGACGGCGAGACCGCCGCCGACGTCGCGGGCCGGCTGGACGCCGCGCTCGCCGAGCGCGCCGAACCCATCGACGTTGACCCGCTCGTCGACTGGCCGGCGCTGGAGGGGATGCTGCCGGAGCTTCGGTCGGTCGCGCGCACGCTCCGCCGCGCGGTACTGGAAGGGCGCCCGATTCGGATGCGCCACCACGCCGACGGCGACGGCATGGCCGCCAGCGTCCCCGTCCAGTACGCGCTCACGCAGTTCATCGAGGACGCCCACCAGGACGCCGACGCCGCCCGCCACCTCCTCAAGCGCCTCCCCAGCAAGGCCCCCTACTACGAGATGGAGGACGCCACCCGCGACCTCAACTTCGCGCTGGGGGACCGCGCGCGCCACGGACAGAAGCTCCCCCTGCTCCTCATGCTGGACAACGGCAGCACCGAGGAGGACACGCCCGCGTACAAGGCCCTGAACAACTACGACATCCCCATCGTCGTCGTCGACCACCACCACCCCGACCCCGACGCCGTGGACCCGCTCGTCGAGGAGCACGTCAACCCCTACCTGCACGGCGAGGACTACCGCATCACGACCGGGATGCTCTGCGTCGAGCTCGCGCGCATGATCTACCCCGGGCTCACCGAGGAGCTCGAACACGTCCCCGCCGTCGCTGGCCTGTCGGACCGTTCGAAGGCCGACGAGATGACCGACTACCTCGAACTCGCCCGCGAGGCCGGCTACGACGACGAGTTCCTCCAGAACATCAGCGAGGCGCTGGACTACGAGGCGTACATGCTGCGCTACGACCCCGGCACGCAGCTCATCAACGACATCCTCAACGTGAACGGCGACGAGGAGCGCCACCGCGAGCTCGTGCCGTTCCTCGCGAACCGCGCCGCCGAGGACGTCGCCGAGCAACTGGACGCGGCGACCCCGCACGTCGAACACGAGCGCGTCGCCAACGGCGCGAACCTCTACCGCATCGACGTCGAGAACCACGCCCACCGGTTCACGTACCCCGCGCCGGGAAAGACCACGGGCGAAATCCACGACCGCAAGGTCGAGGAGACCGGCGAACCCGTCATCACCATCGGCTACGGCCCGGACTTCGCGGTCCTCCGGTCGGACGGCGTGCGCCTCGACATCCCGACGATGGTCGAGGAGCTCAACGAGGAGCTGCCGGGCGCAGGCGTCTCCGGCGGCGGCCACCTCGTCGTCGGCTCCATCCGCTTCGTCCCCGGGATGCGCGAGGAAGTGCTGGACGCGCTCATCGAGAAGATGGCGGAAGCCGAACTCGACGAGGAACTCCACACCGCGCCGAAGCGGTAGTCACTCTCTGCTCTCCTGCCAGAAGCCGTCGCGGCCGACGTCGCTGTCGCCGCCGAACTCGATGCGCCGAGCGCAGGCCGCGGCGGCGACCGCGGCGACGGCGACGACCGCGGCGAGCGCGACCGGAAGCCGCCACGCGCCGCCGCGCCAGTCCGCGCGGAACGCCCGCTGGAAGTAGTCCGCGACCGCGTCGTCCTCAACGACGACCACGACTTCGCGGTTCTCGGTGGCGGCGTGCTCGTTCCAGTTCAGGCTCCCCACGAGCGCGCGCTCGCCGTCCACGACGGCGCCCTTGACGTGGACTTTCTCGAAGCGCGACCGCGGCTCCACGAGCTTCGCGTCCAGATTCAGGCTCTCCTCGGCGGCGACGCGGTTCAGGCGCTCCGTCGTGTTGCGGTTGTCCGCGCGAACGTACCACTTCCCGGAGAGTAGCACGCGCACCCGGACGCCCCGCCGCGCGGCGTCGATGGTCCAGTTCGTGAACGCGCCGTTCCGGTCGAGGCTCGCCTGCTCGACGACCAGCGACTCCTCGGCGGACGCGACGAGGTCGCGGACTCCCGAGCGCGCGTTGTCGGGCGCGACCAGCACGCGGACGCCGTCGGCCTCGGCGTCCACCTGCGGGAACCGCGTGGGGTAGGACTCCGTGGCGGGCTCGCCGTCCACGACGGTGAAGTTCTCTCGAACGGTCTCCCACGATTTGGCGTCCGCCCAGTTCGTGTCCGCGCGGAACACGCCCGCGAGGTGGTCGGCAACTGTCGAGTCAGCGACCGTGACGCCCCAGCCGCGGTTGCCGTGGCCGCCGCTGCCCGAGGGCTTCCAGTTCTCCGAGAGGACGACCGCGCGGTCGTCGGCGACGGCGTACTTGGCGTGGTGGAAACTGTACCGGGCGCGCTCGCCGTCGAGGACGCGGACCTCGACGCCCGCGGCACGGAGCGCGTCGAGGCGCTGGTCCTCCGGGCTGGGCGCGCCGCCCGCAACGCCGCCCTCCACGAGCACGCGCACGTCCACGCCCCGCTCGGCGGCCGCGGCGAGCGCGCGAGTGGCGCGTGCGGACGTGAACGTGTAGCCGGCGAGGAAGAGCCGCTGGTCGGCGGATTCGAGCGTCTGTATCGGCGGGCCGGCGGCGTCCGGGAGCGCGAACGCGGACACGGAGACGTTCGCGGCGGCGAACGGCGCGAACGAGGACGCGCCCAGCGGCGTCCACTCGCTCCCGTTCCACCGCTCGGCAGTCGGCGCGTTCGCGTACGCGAGTTCGTCCACGGTCGCGTTCCCGGCGCGGAGTTCGACCGTCTCGCCGCCGTTCGCGAGCGCCAGCGAGCCGTTCAGCCCGACGACCGGGAGGTCGGTGCGGTTGCGGGCGGCCGCTGGCTGCGTCGAGAGCGCGACCGCCCCGGAGAGCGTGCGGTTCGGGAGGTTGGCGGCGTCGTTGGAGTCGGCGAGCGTCCAGCCGGTCGTGTTCGTCGGCTCGTCGAACGTGACGGCGACGAACTCACCGGCGTCGCCGTCGCTGGCAGGGTTGGGCGCGACGGCCGTGATGGTCGCCGACGCGAGCAGTGCGGCGACCGCGAGGCGCGCGAGCACGGGAGCGGTTGGTCCCGGCTTCGGCCTTAAAGTTCGGCGAGAACGAGGGAGCTACGCGGCGGCTTCGGCGGCGTCGGCGTCGAGCGCATCGGCGGCCTTCTGCGCCTCCTGTTCGACGATGTACGCGCGGTCGTCGGCGTACTCGGCGGCGGCTTCGAGCGCGCGCTCGGTGCCGATCTGGACGAGCGCCCACGCCGCGGACGCCCGCACCGTGTCGCTGTCGTCGTCGGCGAGGACGTCCGTCAGCGGGTCGATGGCGCGCGTGTCACCGATGAGGCCAAGCGAGCGCGCCGCGCGGCTGCGCACGCTGTCGTTGTCCGCGACCAGCTGGTCGGCGACGTCCTGCGTGGACTCCTCGCTGCCGATTTCGCCCAGAGACTTCAGCGCGGTCGTGCGGAGCTCGGGGTTGCCCTCGGCGTCCACGAAGTCGACGACGTGCTCGATGCCGTCCTCGCTGCCGATGCGGCCGACGATTTCGACGGCGAGCGTGTCGCGGCGCGCGGCGCGCTGCCCGACCTCCTCGAGGGCTTCCTCGCTGGCGACGCGCTTGAGCGCCTCCAAGCAGTGGCGCTCCATGAACTCGGAGTCGCCCATGTGTTCGAGGCACAGCAGAATCATCTCGACGTTCTCGCGCTTCTCCCACTGCTTGAGCGCCGTCCACTCCGGAGGGAAGTCCTTGTGCTTCTGGTTGATGACCTCGTAGTAGCCCTCCGCGCGGAGCTTCTGCCGGACCGAGAGGTCGTCCCACTCCTGGGCGTCCTCGACGCCCGCGGTGAGCGCGTCGGTCGCCTCGGTGAGCGCTTCGATGGTCTCGGCGTCCTCGTCGGGGTCGAGGCCCGCGGCGTCGACGGCCTCTGCGACCGCGTCGAGTTCCTCCGCGAGCGCCTCCGGGTCGGCGACGTCGCCGCCGGCGAACGCTTCGCCGAGCGGGTCGGCGGCGGCGTCGAGGTACTCGCTGACCGCCGCCTGCAGTTCGTCTTCGCCCTGCTCGGTCCAGCGCGTCGACTCCAGCGTGGACTGGGCGTCCTCGATTGCCGCGACGACGTCCTCGGCGTACGGCCCACGCTGGGCTTCGAGGTCGTCGCGGAGGTCGGACAGCCGGGACTCGATTTCGTCGGCGGGGTCCTCCTCGTCGTCCTCGTCGGGTTCCGGGAGGTCCGCCGCTTCGAGGTCCGACTCGACGCCGTCGAGGATGGCTTCGACGTCGTCGAGGTCGGCCTCCGTCTCGGCGCTCTCGAGGGCGTCGGCGGCGTCGTCGAGACGCTCCTGAAGCGTTTCTACGTCCACGTCCGGGGCCGGCGCGTCGGCCGACTCCTCGGGTTCCTCGTCCCCGTCGCTCATACTACGTTCTTCCGCTAGCGCGCCTATGAGCGTTTCCCTTCGCCCCGCCAGTAGAATCGCGGTGCGAGGAGGAGGTACGCGGTCGCCCACGCCAGCAGGGCGCGCGGGAACAGCCGCGGGCCGAGCGTGGGCGCGAGCACGGCGGCGGCCTGCACGGCGCCCATCGCGAGGGCGTCCCGCGAGTAGAGGTCGGGGTACGTGATTCGGGACACCATCAGCAGCGTGAGTACGGCGACGGCGGCGACAACGATGCGCGGATGGCCGACGCCGGCGAGGACGCCCGCCGCCAGCAGGGTCGCGGCGAGCGTCGTCGGCACGCCCTCCGTGTGGTCGTTGCCCGTGTCGTAGGCCGTGTAGAGCCCGAGGCGGACGACGCCCGCGGCGACGAACAGCGCGCACGCCGCGAGCGCGACGACCCCCCACGCGCTCTCGAAGCCCCACGCGTTCCGCGCGACGACAGCGACGAGGAACGCGGGCGCGACGCTGAACGAGGCCACGTCCGCCAGCGAGTCGAGGTGTTCGCCGGCCGGCGTCCCGCCGTACTTGCGCGCGAGCACGCCGTCGAGGCCGTCCGCGATGGCGGCGAGCAACACCAGCCGCGCGGCCAGCGCCACGTCGACGGTCGCCGCCACGACGGCCACGAAGCCGAGCGCCGCGTTCGCCGCTGTCACGGCGTCCGCGACGCCCAACCGGCCGACGAAGCGGGGTTGCATGTTCGACGCATCTCGGCAGGCGTCCTTACGTGTTTACATCCCAGCCGTCGTCGTGTCGCCGGGCTGTCACCGGTTCGGGGTCGCGTCGGCGCGACCGCGTCGTATAAATGGCCGACGGACCGACTGTCGAGTATGCAACGCCGGGCGTTCCTCGCCACAGCAGGGGCTGGCGTCGCAGCGGCGCTGGCCGGCTGTATCGGCCCGTCGCTGTCCAGCTCCGAGTACGACATCGGGATGCAGTCGAACGCGTTCGTCCCCGAGCCCGCCGTCGAGGGGAACGACGTGCCGACGTTCGAGGCGGCAGTCGGCGACACCGTCGTCTGGGCGAACACCGGCTCCCGGAACCACACCGTCACCGCCTACGGGGACGGCATCCCCGACGGCGCGGAGTACTGGGCGTCCGGCGGCTTCGACAGCGAGCAGGCCGCCCGCGAGGCGTGGGAGAACAGCATCGGCAGCGGCGGCATCGTCCGGCCGAGCGAGACCTACGAGCACACCTTCGAGGTGGCCGGCGACCACTACTACGTCTGCATCCCCCACGAGGGCGCGGGGATGCTCGGGAAGGTCGTCGTCACCGAGTGACGCGACCGCCGGCGGCGTCGCTGGCGACGTAGCGCGCGAAAAGTGTTGGACGTGTTCGGAAGCGGTTAGGCTTCGTCTTCGACGCCGACGGACGTCTCCTCTTCCTCGTGGACTTCCTCGGGCGGCGCTTCCAGCGTCGCCTTCTGGACTTCCACGCGGCGAAGCGGGTAGATCGTGTTCGCTTCGTCGTAGATGGCCGAGGAGAGCCGGCCCTCCGTGATGGAGTCGATGAGCGCCTCGAACGTGCGCTCCTCGCCGGCTTCCTCGACGAGGTCGATCATCGTGCGGCGGATGGCCTTCTGCTGGCTCTGGTCGGCCTGCTTCGTGGTGTACGCGACCGGCTGAATCTTCACGCGGTAGTCGTCCGTCGTGAGGACCGTGATGGTCACGCCGATCTTCGACGACCCGCGGCGCACGAGACTGCGCTTGTAGTCCCGCGTGAGCTCGTGCTTCACGAACTCAGTCGAGGCGGTGTCGCTGCCGACGTCGTCCACCTGGAAGGTGAGCTTGACGTTGTTCTCGCCGCCGTCGACGAGTTCGTCGAGCGTCGTCTCGATGGTTCGGTCGTAGACCTGTTCTGGCTCTTCGGCGGGCGTCTCGCCGAGCTCCTGCCGGTCGAACTCCTCCGGCGCGAGCACGGTGTACCACCGTTTCTCTTGGTTCTGCTTGGATACGGAACGTTCGCTCATGATTCGTTTGTCGTGTGTCGGTTTGCGTGCTGTGCGACTTCGCGTGCCACCGTGACGTTCACGACGTAGTCGTCGACGGTCGACTGGAGGCCGCCGGTGTCCTCGCGCTCGATGCGCGTGACGACGGCGTCCTCGGTGACCTGCGTGTCCATCTCGGCGGTGTTGTCGGGGCGGACGGCGGCTGCGACGAGCTCCGGGTTCGGTACCGCGGTCGTGATCGTCGCGTGCCGCGTCACAGTTCACCCCGCACGGTCTCTACGAGATTCGGTTCGGCGTCTGCGACCGCCAGCGTCGCCGTCCCCACGCCGTTCGGGAGGACGTCGCGGGCGTCCGCGTCGGTCGTCGCGAGCGCGGCGGTGTCGTCACCGACGACGAGCACCGCTCGCTCGCGCGCCCGGTAGTCCCGGACGAGTCGCGCGACGGTCGGCTGCGCGGCGTCGGCCTCGACGACTTCGACGGCGCTGTACCGCGACGGGTCCGCGCGTCGGACCGCCGCGTGCGCGTCGGTCGCGTGGTCGCGCCACGCGTCCAGCGCGGTCGGCTCGTCGACCGCTCCCTGCGCAAGTGCGACGCCCAAGCCGGGCGCGTCCCAGGCCAGCGCGCCGAGCACGTCCGCGAACCCCTCGACGGTCTCGAAGGGGCCGGCGGGTGTCTCGTGCGGGCGAAGGACGTCCGCGACGCGGTCTGCGGCGCGCGCCGTCTCGCCGGTCGCGTCGAGCGCGACTGCCGAGGCGAGGCGGCGCTGTGCCGCCTCGTCCAGTTCCGGCGGGAGGCCGAGTTCGGCGAGCGTCGCGCCCGCCGCCTGCTCGTCCCCCGAGAACGACGCGTGAACGCGCGTCGAGTGCGCGAGACCAGCCGCGAGGTCCGCAGTCGGAATCCCGACGCCTGAACGCCGTGTCAACCCGGCGGCCTCCCGGACGTCGCTGGACGGCTCCATGCCGTCAGCGAGCGCGCCCGCGAACGCCACCACTGGGTCGGGGTCCGCGCCGGCTTCCCGCGCCGCGTCGAAGGCCGCGTTCGGCGCGTCCTCGACGAACGACGCGTCGGCGGCCGGCGACTCGACGCCGACGGCCACGAGGGACGTCTCTGCCGCGTCCGGCGCCGACGGCGCGGTGCGAGTCACGCGCACCTGATACGGTACGTCGTGCTCGCCGCACGCCCCGGCGAGCATCGCGGCGGCCGCGATGCTCCCGCCGGTCGGCGCCGCCGCCACGCGGACGAACTCCGCGTCGGCAAGCACCGACTCGGCGTCGGGCTCGGTCGCAGCTGTGGTGCGTCCCGTCGTCGCCATCTATTCGAGCAGTTCGACCGCGTTCTCGTAGGAGTACTTGAAGTCCTCGTCGAGCTCGTCGCCGCGGTAGTAGTCCGCGAGGCGACGAATCTTGGACTCCGTGTTCTGGAGCGCGCGCTTGTTCTGGTGGTCCTGCCCGTTCTCCTGAACGTGCTCGCGCAGGCGAACGGCCTGCTCCAGCAGGTTCCGGAAGTCCTCGGGGAGGTCCGGTTCGGCGTCGTTCTCCTCGAGAATCTCGGTGACCTTCTTCCCGGTCGCCAGTTTGACGTCCGGAATCGGCGTGCCCTGCACGCCCTCGTCGCGGAGCTTCAGGCCGATCTGCGAGGGGTCGTGCCCCTGCTCGGCGAGCTCCACCACGCGGTCCTCGATTGCGTCTTCGTCTACGTCGCTCCACTCCGGTGGTTCGTCTGCCGCCGGGCGGTCCGAGCCGGACGACCCGCGGCGGCGCGTGTGCATTCGTGCCATTGTTCGGATTGGAACTACACGAAACGCTGACGGCACCGACTGGTGCCGGAACACTACCGCAGTCCCAAGCCACGCCAGCGGACGCAATTTGCGCCCGAGCCAGCGCGGCGCTGTCGGATCTACGGCCGTGTGGTTCCCTACAGGCGAGAACGCCCTCGGGCACGTAAAGGGTTTTCATCTCCCCGCGACGCCGCCGGACGAATTCGCGGGGTTTATCAACGACCGCGGAAAACGTTGGAATGCGTTCGAGGGCTCGTAGATCAGTGGTAGATCATCCCCCTGGCACGGGGAAGGCCTCGGGTTCAAATCCCGACGAGTCCACGTGTGTTTGTGTCACGGAGCTACGCGTGTGTTAATTCGGCAGTAACCGACGTGGCGCGCTACCGCGCCCACGTGAGGAACTTCACGCGTTCGGTTCTCCGATCTATGTGCGGATGATTAGATATTCGCCAGCTCTAACTTTAGTTGCTTCACAGAACGCATATGTTCGATTTCAAGGTTAGCCCTCGAAATCTGAATTGGGCCAGATTGACGAGGGAAGCCGTAAAAACTGTATTAGGTGGGTCGATTGCAGGTGTTCTTGTTCAGGTTTCATCTTCAGGACAAATGACCAATATTGTGTGGGTATGGGTGCTACTGGGCGCTCTCGTCCTCACTTACGGCTTTACCGAAGCTATGTTAGGGCCACCAGAATCCGAATGAATCACTGTAGGGCCAATTCGCTAATTCGTTTCTATTGATTCACCAAGCCATTTTTGAACCGGTGGAACGATAATGTTCCAATATTATCAGATAGGAAGATGCGACTATCAGAAGAACTAGAGTCTTTGCTGAACTCTGGGCCACAAAATTCGAAGTTTGATGTCGCACTTTCCTCGGTCATAAGAGAACTCCGTCAGGACTGGGGTCGTTCACCAGAAGAAATCCGGGCGGATATTATTGAATTCGATATTGAACACTCAATTCTCGATTCTATAGTTGGACTTTCAAAATGGATAGAATGTGGTGACTATCGAGATGGAGCAGAACCTGCGCTGGATGCTCTTCGTAAATCAATAGACGAGGCCATCAAAGAGGATTGGGATTCCGTTTTTTATACTCTGATTACGGCCCGGATCGAGCTATTGAGTAGTTTGAATCACGAGAATGAATTAGCCGCGGAACTCAAATTGGGCATACACTTTCTAATTGAAAAAGGAGATTCAATCCCGATTGGATACGTCTTCGACATCGTAGATGCAGTCATCGAGAACATACATTCTGTGTCTGGTGAGGAAGCTCTAAAGGCGCTAATTCAGCATCTCCATGAAGTAGCAGAAAAGAAACAAAACCAGAATGATTTCAAAAGTTCTCGGGAAATTTGGCGGAAGATACACGAAATACGAGATAATGAGGAACTAGATGCACGCGTTGCCATTAACTCGATTATTGACACGTATAATAGGGAGATTGAATTTTATCAAAAGAAGGGGAATCATTCACATCGGGCTACCGCCGCAAGGGAGGCGATAGCTGAATGCGATCAGTGGGTTAGCCAACAGCAGAGATCTCAATGGGAGTCCGAATTTATTGATGGGAACAAGAAAAGTATTGAGCAAATGGCGGAGTTCTCGCATACCCCATCAGATGAAGAACTAAATGAACTAGATTCCGCCGTAGAAGATATTGTTGACCAATTTCAGGAATGGTCACAGGAACGGAGTACCATTTTTGCAATCAAGTGGCTTGTCAATCATCGAGATTTACTTGTCCCAAGTATCGAAGATGCAAGACGGCGTTCGTCAGGCGGAATAATGTCGATAGTACAGGGTAGAACCATTTCTGAAGCAGGAGAGTCTTATTCACAAGAACAAGGTGTAGAATTTCCTCAGACCTACAGATTCTCAGTCCAGTTCACTCAAAATATCAGACAGGACATTTGGTATCGGTTACAAAATCGCGGACTAATTACTGAGCCCGACTTGTTTATTCTTTTTAATAGAAGGAAGACTCTTCCCGCTAATACACACGCCTATCTGACCGATTTCATTATACAACTATTTGAGAATAATCATTCTGCGGCGGTTCATCTTGGGATGACTCAATTTGAAGCAGTTACGAGAGAACTAGCTGCAGCGAATGGAAAAAGCATCCTAAGTAGAGATGAAGAGACTGGTGAACTCGGTCGTAGGCCCCTATCAAGCTTAGTTTATCAAATCGAAGACGAGGTTAGAGAGGCTTGGGTCAGATACATTCAATTCCGATACTGCGAGCTATCGGGTCAGAATATCCGAAACAAGATTGCCCACGGCTACTTGCCCTATAAACACGCTGCTTGGGGAATGTCTGTTATTTTACTTCTCGATATCCTTCAGAGCTTTTTAGAATTCGAGGAGGCCTATTAGTCCACAACCACGGAGTTGTGCGTCCAGAGCAACGGACGACACGCACCTGCACTCAGGTCGATTCGGGCATCCGGTACGTGAGCGCGATGACGGCGGCCATGACGACCGCGAGGAAGACGTAGCCTTCGTCGAAGTAGCCGTGGTCGCCGACGACGCCGAAGACGACGGGGCCGGCGGCGGCCAGCGACGCGGTGAGCGTGCGGATGACGCCGAGGCCGGTGCCCTGCGTCGCCTCGGAGAACGCTTCCGCGAGGAACGACTGCGTGACGGCGCCGGTGCCGAGCATCGTGCTGACGAGCGCGGTGACGCCGACGAGCGGCCAGACGCCGGAGACGACGGGCAACAGGAGGAAGCCCGCGGCGGCCGGGAGCAGAATGCCGATGAGCGAGCGGCGCATCCCGACGCGGTCGTAGGCGGCGCCGGCCAGCGGCTTGACGAGCACGCCGACCGCGAAGAAGAACCCGAACAGCACGCTCGCCTGCTGGGTGGACAGGGATTTCACCGACGTGAGGTAGGTCGGGTAGAACGCGGTGAACGACTGCCAGATGGACATGTAGAGGAAGAGGATGACCGTCATGAACCCGATTTCGGGGGTGCGGAGTTCCGCGAGGACGTCGACGGCGTCCCGCAGGGACTGCGTGCTCTCGTCGTCGTCCGCGTCGGCGTCTCCGTCCTCGTCGGCGTCGTCGGGCGTGGTGGCGTAGACGAGAACGCCGGCGACGACGAGCAGCGGTGCGACGAAGCCGAGGCCGGCTTGCCACGCGACGGCGGCGGCGAGCGCGGCGGCAATCGGCGGGAGGACAGTCTGTCCGATGTCGCCGGTCGCCATCGTGACGCCGAGCGCGCTGCCGAGGCGCTGCGTGTAGAGCTTCGAGAGGATCGTGATTCGGGCGATGGGGTACAGCGAGTGGCCGAGCCCCCACGCGGCGGTCGCCGCGAACAGGACGAGCGGCGACGACGAGGTGACGACGAGGCCGAGCGCGGCGGCGACGACCACGGTGCTGGTGGCCATGAGCGCGCGCTCGTCGTACCGGTCGGCGAGCATCCCGCCGGGGAGCTGGCCGATTGCCGCGAAGAACCACAGCACGGTCACGAGCAGGCCCGACACCGTGAGGGAGAGCCCGTAGTCGGTCTGGAGGTAGGGGATGATGACTGGGTAGACCATCCGCCCGCCGTTCAGCAGGCCCCAGCCGGTGGCGACGGCGACGAGGGAGACGCCCTTCCCGCCGCCCCACAGCGCCGTCACTTCCCGCCGAACCGCGGTACGTAAACCCATTAGGTACACTCGAAGGGGGCGGCCGTACGCCAATAATAGCTGTGTTTCGGCGGGTCCGACCGCGCTCTCGGCGCCGACACGAAGACCGAACCAATACCCGACGGCGGCGAGTTCGAATACCGTTGGTTATATTTATTCGAGTGCGTATTACTCACGTGAGTATCTAATGACGGCGAACGACCGGATTCGCACGACGCACATCGGTAGCCTCCCCCGACCGCCGGCACTGCTTGACCTCCTCGAACGGCGCCAGGACGGCGAGACAGTCGACCCCGACGAGTGGGACGCGACCGTCGCGGACGCCACGCGCGACGTCGTCGAGCGGCAGGCCGAGGTCGGCCTCGACGTCGCGAACAACGGCGAGCAGTCCCGCGTCTCGTTCAACTGGTACGTCGCGGACCGCCTCAGCGGCATCGACGGCGAGCGCGAGCAGGAGCTGTGGGCGGACCTCCAGGAGTTCCCCGACTACGCCGCCGAGACGTTCGAGACGGACGTCATCGACCTCTCGATGCAGCCGGTCGTCACCGGCCCCGTCGAGTACACCGGCCACGAGGACGCGAAGGCCGAACTCGACGGCTTCGAGGCCGCCCTCGACGACGTCGATGCGGACTTCGAGGACACGTTCGTCACGTCGGCGTCGCCGAGCGTCGTCACCGCGACGCACGTCGACGACTACTACGGCGACTACGAGGAGTACCTGTTCGCCGTCGCGGACGCGATGGCCGAGGAGTACGAGCTCGTCGCCGACACCGGGACGACCCTCCAAATCGACGCGCCGGAGCTGCTCACGGTCGGTCACACCGGCGAGTACGCGGACGCCTCCCTCGACGAAATCGAGGCGACGACCCGCCTCCACGTGGAGGCGCTCAACGAGGCGCTGTCGAACGTCCCCGCCGAGCAGGTCCGGCTCCACACCTGCTGGGGGAGCTACGAGGGCCCCCACCACCTCGACACGGGGCTCGCGGAGCTGCTGCCGGCAATCTACGAGGCCGACATCACGGGCCTCAGCGTCGAGCAGGCCAACCCCCGCCACCAGCACGAGTACCGCGCGTTCGCCGAACACCCCGTGCCGGACGGTTGGGATCTGATTCCGGGCGTCGTGGACGTGAAGACGAACGTCGTCGACCACCCCGAGACCATCGCGGACCGCATCGAGCGCGTCGCCGACGCCGTCGACGACGACACGCCGCTGGTCGCCGCGCCCGACTGCGGGTTCGGCACGCAGGCCGGCCTCGGCATGGTCCACCCCAAAATCGCGTGGAAGAAGCTCGACGCGCTCGCCGAGGGCGCGGAGATAGCCACCGAGCGACTCTACTGACGCTCGCAGCCCGCCAACAGTTGTTCTAGCCCCATCACTTATCCGAGTGTCAGTTCAGCTACCATTCGTTGTGAGGGGGCTCGATCGATGTCACTGACGGACGCACAGCGACCCGCGAACAGGCGCGAACGCTACAGTTCGATGGTCGACGCCGCCAGCCGGCCGTTCGCGGCCGGCGCGGTCGTCGTCCCCTTGATTTTGCCCGTGCTCGGGTACGTCTCGGGGGACGCCCGAGTCATGTTCACCGTCCACCTCTTCCTCGGGGCGTTCTGGTTCGGGACGGCGGTGCTCGGCGCCGTCGTTCTGGGGCCGGTCATGGGGAGCCTCTCCGAGGAGGCGAACGCGGAGTTCGCGGCGGGGTTCGTCCCGCGGATGAACCTCCTCATGGAGCCGGTGTCCGTCGGCGTCGTCGGGTCCGGCATCGGGCTCGCGAGCATGATGGGGCTGTGGGCGTCGCCGACGCCGTCGCTGTGGGCGGCGCTCGCGCTCGCCGCCGCACTACTCGCGCTCGGCTTCGGCCCGCTCCACACGTTCACGTCCGGGATGTTCGACGAAATCGCCGCCGACGACACGGACCACGAGCGCCTCGCCTCGCTGAACAAGAAGTACGGAATGTTGAGCCTCGTCGAGCTCGCGCTCATGGTCGCCATCCTCGGGACGATGGCGGGCCTGCGCTGGGGGTTCTGACGTAACGGAGCGCAGCCCGGAATCGCTCCGGGACGTATTTCCGCGCGACCCGAGTGGTCCCGCACGAACCGATGCACGCACCCGGAACGACCGACGGGGAGCGAGCTGGCTTCGACGTGCTGTTGGTGGCGTCGGGCATCTGGTTCCTCGCGAAGTTCCTGCGGTACGCGTTCCCGCCGCTGTTCCCGCAGCTGCGCGACCTCTACGGCGTCTCGAACGGCGTGCTGGGCGCGGCGTTCACGGCGATGATGCTGGTGTACGCGCTGTTGCAGTTCCCCGCGGGCGTGGTCGCCGACCGCGTGGGGGCCGCGCGCGTGGTCGCCGCGGGCGTGACAGTCGCGGGCGTCGCGGCGCTGCTCCTGTCGATACCGGGGCCGCTGGCGGTGCTGATCGGGGGAATGGTGCTCGTCGGCGTCGGGACGGGCGTCCACAAGACCGTCGCGGTGGACCTGCTAGCGACGCTGTACCCGTCGCGGCGCGGGCGCGCGCTCGGCGTCCACGACACGTTCGGGGCGTTCGGCGGCGTGGTCGCGCCCGCGGTCGTCGTCGCCGTCGCGGCCGACCCCGGGTGGCGGGCACTCTTCCTCGGCGGCGGCGTCACCGGACTCGCGCTCGCGGTCGCGTTCTGGCTTCGCACCCCCGACGACGTCGCCGCGACTGACGGAGACGAGGCCGGGGATTCGACCGACGGCGCCGCGGCGCTCGCGGACTACCGCGCGCTGCTCGGCGACCGGCGCTTCGGCGCGTTCCTGCTGGTCACGGTCGGCTTCTCGTTCGCGTACAACGGCGTCGTCGCGTTCCTCCCGCTGTATCTCGCCGACGCCGCGGGCCTCGACGGCGCGACCGCGAGCCTGCTGTACAGCGCGCTGTTCGCGGTGAGCCTCGTCCAGCTGACGACCGGCGAACTCAGCGACCGGTTCAGCCCGCTCGCGGTCGTCGCCGCGACGCTCGCGCTCGCGACCGCGGGCCTGTTCGGCCTGCTTGTCGCGGGCTCGCCGCTCGCGCTCGGCGCGACGGTCGTGGCGTTCGGCCTCGGGAGCCACGGCTTCCGGCCGGTTCGCGGCGTCTACCTCGTGGACGTGGTGCCGGACTCGCTGGCGGGCGGCGGGCTCGGCGTCGCGCGGACGATACTGATGGGCGCGGGCGCGGTCGCCCCCGCCGTCGTCGGGTTCGCCTCCGAGCGCGCGGGCTTCCGCGCGGCGTTCGGCGTGCTGTTCGCGGCGCTCGCGGCCGCCGCCGTCCTCGCGGGCTGGCTGCTCGCCACCGAGTGAGCGTCAGTCCTCGACGCGCGTGCTGATGTCCTCGGCGATGCGCCCACCGGGGTAGCGAAGCGTCCCGCTCTCGACCTCGTAGACGTAGCCGTGGACGGTCGCGTCCACGAGCGGGTGTTCGTCGAGGTACCGGACTTGCGCGGCGCACGCCTCGTCGATGTCGTCGGTCATGCGCACCCAGTCGGCGACGGAGGCGTCGCCAATCGACAGTTCGGAGAGCGCGGGGTCGAGGTCCACGTCGTCGAGGTCGCCGCCGGCGGCTTCCTCCAGCCCCTCGACGACGGCGTCGTCGGGCGCGCTCATCATCCCGCAGTCGGTGTGGTTGACGACGATTATCTCCTCGGTGTCGAAGAACTGGGTGGTCAGCGCCGCGGAGCGAATCACGTCGTCGGTGACCTTCCCGCCGGCGTTCCGGAAAATCTGGGCGTCCCCGAGCTCGATGCCGAGCGCGTCCTCGACGGGGATGCGCTCGTCCATGCACGCGACGACCAGCAGCTGCTTGTCGGTGGGTATCCCCTTGCGGCGGCGCCGCGCCCAGTCGTCGTGGTCCTCGACGGTCGCATCGACGTGTTCGTGGTGGTGGCCCGGCTCGTGGTCGTGACTGTGAGAATCTGCCATGCGAGTACGTGTTCGCGCGCTGGGGGCGTGGTAGTTGGTCACGCGGCGAGGCTCGCCGGGTCGCAGAACTGTCGGCGCGTCAGGCGGGGCTGGGCGTCTGCACGGTGGAGATGTACGAGGCGAGGTCGGTCGTGGTAATCATCCCGATGACGTTGTCGTCGTCGTCCACGACGGGCATGTGGTGGAAGCCGTGTTCGAGCATCGCGTCCGCGACGTCGCGGATGGACTCCTGTGCGGTCGTGGTGACGACGTCCGTGGTCATGTAGCGCTCGACGGTGGTCTGGGCCTTCGGCTTGCTCTTGGCGACGATGGTGACGAAGTCGGTGTTCGTCAGGATGCCTTCGAGGTGGCCGTTCTCGTCGACGACGACGACCGAGCCGATGCTGTTGTCGCGCATCACGTCGGCGGCGTCCTCGACGAGCGTGTCCGGGGTGACGGTGTGGATGCTGTCCGACATCAGTCGGCCGACGAAAATATCGTCCATACCGGAAGGTGGCGCCGCGTGGTGTTAAGCGTTGTCCGCCACCACGGTAGGCGAGCGCACGGGCTGGCCCGCGGAACCGAACGACCTACACTCGCCGCCGCCCAACCGTCGGGCGTGCTCCCCGTCGCCCACGCGCAGACCGCGGGACTGGACGTTCCGCTCGTTTTTGCGCTCGCCGCCGCCGGCGTGGCGTCAGCCCTGCTCACGGCCGCGGCGCTGGTGGCGTTCCTGCGGCGGCGCTCCCGCCCCTACCTGCTGGTCGCGCTCGCGCTCGCGGCACTGCTGGCGCGCTCGGTCGTCGCCGGCGCGAGCGTCGGCGGCCTGCTCGCGGGCGACGTCCACCACGTTCTCGAACACGGCCTCGACGTCCTGATGGCGGGACTGGTGATTGCCGCGGTCTGGTACGCGCGCTCGGTCGCCGCGACGACCGCCGGAGGTGGCGGGCGGTGACCGACGCCCGCGACCGCATCGCCGCGCACGTCCGCGACGACCCCGGCGTCCACTTCAACGCGGTCGTTCGGGGGACGGACCTCGCGCCCGGGCAGGTCCAGCACCACGCCCGCCGCCTCGTCAGCGCGGGCGACCTCGCGGTCGAACGCGTCTCCGGGCGCACGCACTACTTCCCGCCCGAGTACGACGACTGGGAGCGCGGCGTCGTCGCGCTCGCGCGCCGCGAGACCGCCCGGGACGCGCTCTCGTACCTCCTCGACGCGGGCCCCTCGCGGCCGGCCGCGGTCGCCGAGGGCGTCGGCGTCGCGCGCTCGACGCTCGAACACCACCTCGACGCGCTCACCGCCCGCGACGTCGTAGAGAAGCGCCGCGACGCGCGCAACCGCGTCACGCTGGCCCTCGTGCGGCCCGAAGCGACCGTCCAGTTGCTCGCCGACGTGGACCCCTCGGTGGCCGACCGGTTCGTGGACCGCTTCGAGCGCCTGCTCGACGACTTCCTCGACTAGGCGACCGACCGGGCGCCGCCCGTCGCGCGAATAATGCTCCCGAGCAACAGCACGACGCTCGCCGCGAAGAACACGCCGCCGACGGGCGAGGTCGGGTCGAGGAACGCCCAGTACGCGGGGGTGGCGGCAGCGCCGAACAGCACGGAGAGCACGCCGTAGAACGCGGGCGCACAGCAACAGCACGCGGTCGCGCCGGTCGTGGCGACCATCCCGAGCGCGGACGTGCCGCCGTCCGCGGCGCTGTCGGCGCGCGCCTGCTGGACGAGCACGCCGACGTTGACGGCGACGAGGCTCCCGAGCAGCCCCATCAGCACGACGGTGCCGACGGAGACGAACCCCGCCAGCGGGACCGACGGGAAGACGAACTCGACGGCCGGCCACGCGACCAGCGGGTCCGCGACCGGGAGGAACACCACCAGTGACTCCGTGGGCGCGCCGATGCCGGCGTCGGGGTTGAGGGTGAGCGTCCCCGCGGAGAACGCGAAGAAGCCGACGAACAGCGCGCCCGCGGCGAGGCCCGCGCCGAGCGGCCGGCGGTCGCGGCGCAGGCTCTGGACGACGCCCCACGCGTCGCTGTAGAGGACGTAGCCCACCGCGAACACGACGGTCGCGACGAGCGCGTAGCCGAGGGCGTGGTAGGTGCCGCCGTTCGGCATCACGACGGGGTAGACGACCCACGCCGCGAGCAACACGCCGAGCGCGACGTAGCGCGGGCGGTCGGGCCACCGCAGGCGGCCGACGACGAGGCTCCCGACCGCCATCGCGGCGCCGACGACGAGACTCAGCGTCGGGTAGATGGAGCGAATCTGGGGGCCGGTGTCGGCGACGACCTGCAGTTCGACGAGGCCGACGAGCCCGAACCCACCGGCGAGCGCGGCGACGAGGCCCGCGGCGGCCCCCGTCGTGCCGGCGATGCGGCCGCGGCGGTACGCGGCCATCGCGACGACGGCGACGCCGACGCCGAGGAACGCGAGCGCGAACAACAGCCAGTGCGGGGTGCCGGCGTGCGTGGTGCCGGAGTGGGCGGCGGCCGGGCTCGCGAGCGCGGCGACGGCGGCGAGGAGGGCGCCGGCGCGGCCCGTGGCGCGGAGCGGATGCATAGTCGGTCTCTCGCGCGCAGTGGCTTGCGGGTTCTGGTGCGCGCGTCGAATTCGACGCGCGCACCAGAACGGCTTTTCGCGTGAAGGCCTAGCCCTCGCGTATGCTCCCGGACTCCCGCGGCGTGAGCCGCCGCGCGTTCCTCAAGTCCGCGGTCGCCATCGGCGGCGCGAGCGCACTCGCCGCCTGCGTGGACCGCGAGGACGCCGACATTCCAGCCGGCGTGGACGACCCCGCGTCGCTGCCCGAGCGCCAGCACGCGTGGAACGACGCCCTCTCGCGGGACGACGCGGGGAACGCGCTGCCGCCGCGCCACCACGCGCTCGTCCACCTCGACCTCGACGGCGAACCCACCGACGAGGCCCGCGAGACCGTCGAAACCGCGCTCCGCGCGCTCGAACGCGCCTACGAGCGCTCGAACGACGGCCTGCTGTTCACGCTCGGCTACTCGCCGGCGTACTTCCAGCGCTTCGACGCCGAACTCCCCGACGCCGTGGACCTCCCGGAGCCGCGGCCGCTCTCGGACCTCGAAGACCCCGCGCTGGACGACCCCGACGCGCTCCTCCACCTCGCCAGCGACCACGCCAGCGCCGTCCTCGAAGCCGAGGAAGCGATGCGCGGGAACCGCGACACCGCCAACGGCGTCGAAGTCAAGGCCGCGCTCACCGAGGCGTTCACGGTCGCTGACCGGCGCTCCGGGTTCGTCGGCGAGGGCCTGCCGGCGGAGAATCAGGACACCGGCGGCGTCCCCGACTCCGAGCCCGTGCCCGAGGACGCGCCGCTGTACATGGGCTTCAAGTCGGACTTCGAGAAGAGTCAGGCGACCGAGGACCGCGTCACCATCCAGTCGGGGCCGTTCGCGGGCGGCACCACCCAGCACGTCTCCCACATCGACCTGAACCTCACGCAGTGGTACGAGCAGGACGACAGGGAGTCCCGCGTCGCGCAGATGTTCTGTCCCGCGCACGCCGACAGCGGCGCGGTCGAGGAGACGGGCGAGAACCTCGGCGACAGCCCCCAGCTCGGCGGCTGTGGCGACCCTGTGGAGACGGGTAGCGAGCGCGGCGTCGTCGGCCACGGCCAGAAGCTCCAGCGCGTCCGCGAGGACGGCCGCCCGGTCATCCTCCGGCGGGACTTCGACTCGACGGACGGCGGGCGCGCGGGCGTGCACTTCCTCGCGCTCCAGCGCGAAATCGCGGACTTCGAGCGCACCCGCGAGGCGATGAACGCCACCGACGTCAGCGGCGAGACGCCGGTCGGGCGCACGCAGAACAACGGCATCCGCCAGTACCTCTCGGTCACCCACCGCGGCAACTACCTGCTGCCGCCGCGGTCGAAGCGCGCGCTCCCCACCCCGGAGGGCGGCGATGCGTAAGCCGAGCCGGCGCGCGTTCCTCGCGGCCGCGGGCGCTGCGGGACTGACCGCGAGTGCGGGCTGTCTGGGCTTCCTCGAAACCGAGCGGGCGACCCGCGAGCCGCCGCTCCCCGAGAACCGCCCCGAGGCCGCCTACGTCCCCTCGCACGTCGAGGGGATGGAGATGGCGGGGATGCAGACCAGCGGCCGGTACGCGTGCGCGCTCACCTACACGTTCCCGCACCGCTTCTGGCTGGTGCGCACGACGGACACCGACCGCGTGAACGTCCGCGGCGAGGACGACGTGCACCTGATGGTCGCCGTCTGGGACACGGAAACCGGAACGGTGCTACCGGAAGCGAACGTCGAAATCGAGCACACCGGCCCGGAGGACGAGACGTCGTCGGTGACGCCGTGGCAGATGCTCTCCCAGCAGATGGGCGTCCACCACGGCGACAACGTCGCGCTCGGCCCGGAGGGCAACTACGACGTGACCGTGCGCGTCGTCCCGCCGACCACGCGCCGGTCGAGCGGCGAGTCGGTCGCCACGGACCCCGTGGAGTTCGACTTCTCGTTCACGTTCGACCGCGGCGCGCTCGACGACCTCCCGTTCGAGGACATCCCCGCCGACCGCGAGGGCACGGAAGGCGCCGTCGACCCGATGGACATGGAGAGCGCGACGCTCTCGCAGGTGCCTCCGGAGGATTCGTTCCCAATTCGGGTCATCGGGAGCGGCGAGACAGGCGGCGCGAAGCTGGTCGTCGGAACCACGAGCGAGTTCGGCGACCTCGCGGCCGGCGACGACGAGACGTACGTGGCGGCGTCGCTGCGCACGCCACACAACCGGTTCGTGCTCCCGAGCGCGTCGCTGTCCGCGACCGCCGACGCGGGCGGCGAGCGCGTCTTCGACGGCGACCTCGTGCCGACGCTCGACGCCGACCTCGGCTACCACTACGGCGCGGTCGTCTCCGCGGGCGAGGAAATCGAGAACGCGACCGTGAGCGTGGAGACGCCCCCGCAGATTTCGCGCCACGAGGGCTACGAGACGGCGTTCTTCGACTTCTCGGACGTGTCGGTCTGAGCGGCGAATCGACAGCCCGGTAGCTACTGGCGGAGTTCGTCGACCAGTGACGCGACGGCGTCGTCGACGAGGCGTTGCGTCAGCCGTCCTTGCCAGAACGCGATGTCGTCGGAACTGAGCGATTGGACGCCCCACGAAACGATGCGGCTCTGTTCGGGCGTTCCACCACGTATCCAGTCGTCGTCCGGGATTTCGAGGAGGCCATCCAGCCACGACTTCGTCGTCAGCGTGACTGCGATGTACTGTTCGCCGTGGAACGGTCGGTCCTCGTGATTCGAGAGGACGAGCCACGGGCGCGCCTGCTTGTCACCGTCGAACGGGTCGGCGCCGTAGACGACGTCGCCCGGTTCGAAAGTCGGCGTCGGTTCCTCGTCGCTCACTGTTCGTCGTCGACGCTCGGGTGCGCTCCCTCGGGCGACTGCTCGCGCCAAGCGTCCGCGTTCTCCTCTCCGAGTTGCTCGTTGAACAGCGAGGTCGCGCGCTCGTAGCCGTCGTACGCCGCGAGTCGCTGCTCGTCGTCGGTGACCGCCCAGTAGGTCGCCTTGTGTTCGACGAGGTCGCGGTCCTTGAGCCGCGTGAGGGCGGTACTGACCGCTCCGTCGTCGAGTTCGAGGCGAGCGGCAATCTCGCTCGCTTCAAACGCGTGGCCGTCGTGGCTCGCGAGGAAGCCGAGGACGCGCTCGGGAACGGACAGTCCCGCGAGTTCGTCCTCGCTCGCGTTCTCGAAGGTTTCGCGGTCGATGGACATCTCGGGTGGACGTAGGGCCTCCACCGCAAAGAGCGTTAGTGGTGAAACCAGCGTAATTGCTGAAAATACACGAACCCCGCATCCTTTTGGCTCGACGGGCGAACGCGGGGTATGGAGCGGTTACGCGAGTCCTTCCAGCGGGCGCCCGTCATCGAGAAGGAGGGCGGCTACGAGTACGTCGTCCTCCCGATTAGCAACGGCGTGCCGATGCTCGACCCCGCGCTGTTGCGGGAGGTCGTCGTCGGCATCACCCGGGTCGCGGACCTCGAAGGCGTGGACAAAATCGTGACCCCGGAGGCGATGGGCATCCACATCTCGACGGCGGTGAGCCTGCAGACGGACCTCCCGGTGACCGTCGTGCGCAAGCGCGAGTACGGCCTCCCGGGCGAGGTCGAAATCCACCAGGAGACGGGCTACTCGGAGGGCGAGATGTACGTCAACGACGTGGAGGAGGGCGACCGCGTGCTCGTGCTGGACGACCTGCTATCGACGGGCGGGACGCTGCGCGCGCTCACGGACGCTCTCGACGGCATCGGCGCGGACATCGCGGACGTCGTGGTGGTCATCCGGAAGGTCGGCTCGGAGAGCGCGATGGCCGAGTCGCCCCACGACGTGACGGCGCTGGTGGACATCGAGGTGTCGGACGGCGAGGTCACCGTGGTGGACGAGTACCGGTAGCGGCCGCCGGTTCGTGTCAAGGAGCGTGGTAATTGGTCGCAAGGGTTTTTTGACGCTGCCCGGCCAGTACCAGCCAATGGCAGGCGACGATGCCGAAGCCGGCGGGGCGACGACCGGCGGCGGCACCGACGGCACACCAGCGGAGGGCACACCGGGGGCGCGGAACCGCGACTACGACTGGGAAGACCTCGCGCCCGCGGTCCGCGAGTACGACGTCGGCGCGACGGTCGGCGACTACTCCTGGGTGGACTATCTGGAGGAGTACGGCGACGACGACGCCGCCGACCGCGTCCGACAGCGCCGCGAGCGCACGAGACACGAGCTCGCGGCCGCCGACGCGGGCAGGAGGGAGACCGTCGAGCCGCCGTACCCCGAGTGGGACGAACTCGGCGCGGACCCGCCGGAGCCGAAGTGGGACGCCGTCGAGGCCGACCCGAGCGGCGACCTCGGGTTCGACCCCGACGAGAAGGGCGACGTGCTCGCGACGGCGGCGCGGCGCGCGAGCAACTTCCACGACTACTTCGACGAGTTCACCGACCCCGAGACGACGCCGGTCGCGAAAGACGAGTGGATGTGGGAGCACTTCAAGCGCGAGTACTACTACGTCGGCGACAACGACTGGACGAGACCGCGCGACGACGACGGCGAAATCGTCCGCTTCGACCCCGTGGAGCACCTCGGCTTCGACCCGGAGAACGTCGAGCAGTGGCTCTCGGTGAAAGACGACGCCGCCGACAAGATGCTCGACCTCGAAGACGAGCGCACGGTCGACATCCACGAGGACATCGACGAGGACGCGTTCTTCTCGACTATCGAGGGGAAGACCACCATCGCGAACCGCTACGACCTGGAGAAGGCGGTGCCGATGGAGAAGAAGCGCCACTTCCGGGAGGTCGAGCGCTACTGGGTGAACAAGCCGTACGCGTTCGTCGTCATCTTCCACTCCGACCGCGAGAACGAGAAGAAGTACTACCTCGTGGAGCCCTACCGGAACCCCATCGAGGAGGACCTCCAGGAGTTCCTCACGGAGAAGCTCCGGACCGCCATCAAGTACGCCAGCAACGACGTTGCGGCCGCCGGCGACGAGGCCGAGCGCCGCGGCGTCATCGAGCGCGAGACGCGGAAGCTGCTGGAGCGCTACGACCTCTACGACGGCCCGGTGGGGCGCGAGCAGTCGCTCGTCGACAAACTGCTGGCGGCCGTCGGGCGCGGGGAGCCGCCGGTCGAACCCGACGACACCCACCTCGACGGCATCATGGCGCGCCCCGAGCCCGCGGTGCTGGCGGAGGACCCGGACGCGCTCACGCAGTACCAGGTGGAGACCCTGCTGTACGTCCTCCAGCGGAACTTCATCGGCTACGAGCGCATCGACGGCATCAAGCACGACATCAACGTCGAGGACATCTCCTGCGACGGCTACGACTCGCCGGTGTTCGTCTACCACACCGACTACGAGAACCTCATCACGAACGTCTACCACGGCCGCGAGAGCTTAGACGACTTCGTGGTGAAGCTCGCGCAGCGCTCCGGGAAGGGCATCTCGAAGCGCCAGCCGCAGGTGGACGCCACCCTCCGGGACGGCTCGCGCGCCCAGCTGACGCTCGGGCAGGAGGTCAGCGACCACGGCACCAACTACACCATCCGCCAGTTCAAGGACGTGCCGTTCACGCCCGTGGACCTCATCAACTGGCAGACGTTCAGCCTCGACGAGATGGCGTTCCTCTGGCTGTGCATCGAGTCCCACAAGAGCCTCGTGTTCGCGGGCGGCACCGCGTCCGGGAAGACCACGAGCCTGAACGCCGTCTCGCTGTTCATCCCGAGCAACGCGAAGATCGTCTCCATCGAGGACACCCGCGAGGTCGAACTGCCCCAGCGCAACTGGATTGCGTCGGTCACGCGCCCGAGCTTCGGCGAGGACGAGACCGGCGACATCGACGAGTTCGACCTGCTGGAGGCCGCGCTCCGCCAGCGCCCCGACTACATCGTGATGGGCGAGGTGCGCGGCGAGGAGGGCCGCACGCTCTTCCAGGTGATGTCCACCGGCCACACCACGTACACGACGTTCCACGCGGACAACGTCGGCGAGGTCCTCAAGCGCTTCACCACCGAACCCATCAACGTCTCGAAGACGCTGTTCACGGCGCTGGACCTCGTGTCGGTGCAGTCTCAGACGCGGGTGCGCGGACAGAAGGTCCGGCGAAACCGCTCGATTACCGAAATCAACCGCTACGACCCGGAGAACGACGAAATCAACGTCAACGACGTCTTCCAGTGGGAGCCCGAGGACGACTCCTACCGGCAGACCGCGGACTCCTCGACGCTGGAGGACATCAAGTTCGACCGCGGCTGGACCCAGATGGAACTCGACCGCCAACTGCAGGAGCGCCGCGTCCTGCTGGCGTACCTCATCGAGCAGGGGCTCAACGAGTACGCGCAGGTCGCCGCGACCGCGCAGGCGTACATCAACGACCCCGAGACCATCCTCACGCTCGTCGCCAACGGCCGACTGGAGGACGCCTTAGAGGACCTCCGCGGGATGGAGAGCGTGCTCATCGACGTAGACCCCGACAAGGAGGCGATGGTCCCGCGCCCGAACCCCTCCGAGAGCGTGCTCGAAGAGGCCGAGGACATCCTCGAAACCGCCCGCGAGGAGGGCGGCGTGCTCGCGGAGTTCGAGGGCGAGTCCGCGGACTCGCTGGCGACCGCGCTCACGCCCGACGCCGCCGACGAGGACGTGGTCGCGGACACCCGCGGACTGGACGCCGACGACCTCGAAGCCGCCATCGAGGAAGTGACCGACGCCGAGTTCGCGCCCGGCAGCGAGCGAAGCGACGCAGAACGTGAGAGGACGGACCCGTTCGCGGGCGACGACCTCGAACCCGCGATAGAGCCGGTCAGCGACACCGACGGGTTCGGGGCGTTCGAGCCCGCCGCCGGCGACGGCGACCGCGCGGAACGTGAGGAGGACGCCGAATGAGCACGGGGTCGCAGTCGTTCGGCGAGGGCGCGGACGCCGTCGCGGACGCGTTCTTCCCCGTCTACCAGTGGGCGTTCAGCGACGGCAGCGACTTCGTCGCGGACGTGGAGACGAAGCTCGCGGAAGCCCGCATGGACGACCCCGTGGAGCTGTTCGTCTCCCGCGCCATCGGCGTCGGCGTCGTCGCGGGCGTCCTCCTGTGGCTGCTCGGGCTCGGGCTCGGCTACGGCCTCTTCTACACCGGGCTCGTGGAGACGGAGACGCTCATCGGCGTCCCCGTCCCGAACGAGACGCTTTTGGCCATCGTGCAGGCGCTGAAGATTCCCGCGCTGGTGGTCGGCACCGGACTCCTGTTCGGGTTCGTCGGCTTCACCGTCGGGTTCGGCGGCCTGCTCTCCGTACCGTACATGCGGTCCAGCTCCCGGGAGCGCGAGATCAACATGCTGCTGCCGGACGCCGTCTCCTTCATGTACGCGCTGTCCATCGGCGGCATGAACCAACTGGAGATTCTGGAGGCGATGGCGAAGGCCGACGACACGTACGGCGAGGTCGCCATGGAGTTCCGCAGCATCGTCCAGGAGACCGAGTACTTCGACACCGACTACCGGACGGCGGTGCGGAACCGCTCGATGGAGACGCCCAGCGACGAGCTCAGCCAGTTCCTGACGGACATGCTCTCCATCATCAACTCCGGCGGAGACATGACGGAGTTCCTCTCGGACAAGAAGGACAAGCACATGCGCACCGCCAAACAGCAACAGGAGCTCACGCTCGACACGCTGGAGCTGTTCGGCGAGATGTACATGACGCTGTCGCTGTTCCCGCTGCTGCTCATCATCATCCTCGTCATCATGAGCATGCTCGGGCAGGCCCAGATGCGCCTCCTCTACGCCACCGTCTACGTGCTGACGCCCATCGTCGGGCTGGGCTTTCTCGTGCTCGTCTCCACGGTCAAGCAGGACGAAATCGGGGACGGCTACCTCGAGTTCGAGGGCGAGGACGCCGGCCGCCGCGAACCCGGCCTGCTCAGCCTCGGCCTCGTGGAGCGCTTCGTCGGCGAGTACTCGATTTTCGACCGCGTGAAGCGCCGCGAGGGCACCTACGAGACGATGCAGGTGATGCGCCACCCCGCGCGCTTCTTCCGTGACAACCCGCTGTTCACGCTCGCGTTCACCGTGCCCGTGACGCTCGTGCTCGTCGCGAACGCGTTCCTCGCGGGCCTCGCGCCGACGACGCTGGACGGCATGGTTGACGCGCCAATCTGGGGGACGTTCCTCTACGCCTACCTCCCGCTGTACCTCGTCGGGTTCCCGCTGGCGGTGTTCCGCGAGTGGAACGTGCGCTCGCGGCGCCGCATCACGAACAAGCTCTCGGACAACCTCCGGAAGCTCTCCTCCGCGAACGACACCGGAATGACGATTCTGGAGTCCATCGGCGCGGTGTCGGAGACCACCAGCGGGAAGCTCGGCGAGGAGTTCGAGACGATGTACGCGAAGGTGAACTACGGCACGAGTCTGAAGCGCGCGCTCGTCGAGTTCAACAACAAGTACCACATCCCGCGGCTCGCCCGCACGGTCAAGCTCATCACGAAGGCCCAGGAGGCGTCCAGCCAGATTACGGCGGTGCTCTCGACGGCCGCCCAAGCCAGCGAGAATCAGGACGACATCGAGCGCGAGCGCCGCTCGCGGGCCCGCATGCAGGTCGTCATCATCATCATGACGTACCTCACGCTGCTGGCGGTGATGCTCATCCTCCAGGTGAAGTTCCTCGGCACGATGAGCGGGCTGGAGACCTCGACCGGGGGCGCGGGCGGCGCCGGCGGCCAGTTGAGCTTCGGCGGGGATATCGACACCGAGCTGCTGGGGATGATGTTCTTCCACGCGGTGACGATGCAGGGAGTTATCTCCGGGTTCGTCGCGGGGTACATCCGCGACGCCAGCCTGCTGTCGGGCGTGAAGTTCGCGGTCGCGCTGCCGACCGTCGCGCTCGTCGCGTTCTCGTTCGCCTGACATGTCCCGAGCACAGACCACCATGGACTTCGCCGCGGGCGTCAGCATCTTCCTCGTGACCGTGGCGTTCGCGTTCGCGTTCGTCCCCGGCATCATCACGCCGTTCGCGGACCCGGACGTCGGCGACCCTGTCTCCGCGAACCGCGTCGCCGACGACCTCGCGACCGACCGCCTCGCGTCACCGAACCACCCCTACGACCTCGACGCGGAGCGGACGGCCGCGTTCTTCGAGGACGGCGACGCCGTCGGCGAGCTGGCGATGCGCGACTACAAGTCGGTGAACGTCACGCTGACGAACACGACCGGCGACGTGGCGACCATCGACGACGTGCGCGCGGCGGCCGGCCAGTCGCTTCCCGGGGACGCCGACGCCACCGTCGCGTGGCGGAGCGTCACCGTCGGCGGCGACCGCTACGAACTCGTCGTGAGGGTGTGGTAGCATGCGGGGGCAAGCGCACACGCTGGAGGGCGTCGCCGCCGCGCTGCTGGTGGTCGCGACGGTCGCGTTCACGATTCAGGCGACCGCGGTGACGCCGCTGACCGCGAGCACGGCCAGCCAGCACATCGAGACCCAACACGAGCGCGCCGCCTCCGGCCTGCTGGAGACCGAGCGCGCGAACGGCAATCTCTCGCGGACGCTGCGCTACTGGAACGGCACCGGCGCGTCGTTCGCGAACGGGAGCGCCAACGGCTACTACGTCGGCGAGCCGCCGAACGCGTCGTTCCTGCTGGCCGTCGAGGAGACGTTCGGCGACCGCGCGGTCGCGTACAACGTCAACGCCTACTACGTGGACGCGAACGGTGACCGCCGCACCCGCCGGGTCGTCCACCACGGCGACCCGAGCGCGGACGCGGTGGCGGCGACGCGGCTGGTGACGCTGTACGACAACCAGTCGGTCACGGAGCGCAACGGCACGCGCTTCGAGCCGACGGCGAAGACGCTCGCGGACGTCGACGACGCGACCGGCGAGCGCTACTTCGCGCCGAACGCGCCCGGCCACGCGTACGCCGTCGTCGAAGTGGAGGTGGTACTGTGGCGGATGTGAGCCTGCGCCGCGACGACCGCGGCGTCTCCACGGCGCTGGGGTACGTGTTGAACATCGGCGTCGCCGCCATCCTCGTGACGATGCTGCTGTTCTCCGCGGGGTCGCTCGTGGAGACCCAGCGCGACCGCGCCGTCGAGACCGAACTCCGCGTCGTCGGCGACCGCGTGGCGGCGGACCTCGCGGCCGCGGACACGCTCGCGCGCGCCAGCGACGGCGGCAGCGTCCGGTACGCCGTCGAAGCGCCGCCGCGCGTCGCGGGCGTCGCGTACGACGTGCGGGTCAACGAGTCCGGGAACGACACCGTCGTCCTCGACGCCGACCGCTCGGACGTCACCGTCACCGTCGAGTTCCAGACGGAGACGCCCGTCGAGAACGCGACCGTCTCGGGCGGCGACTTCGCCGTGGGCTACGACGGCGACCAACTGGAGGTCGAGGATGCGTAGCGTGCGCGTCGGCGGCGCCTCGGGCGACCGCGGGGTCAGCGACGCGCTCGGGTTCGTCCTCGTCTTCGCCATCATCGTCTCCACCGTCGCGGTCGTCTACGTCGGCGGATACGACGCGCTCACCGGCGCGCGGGACGCCCAGCAGTTCGCGAACACCGAGCGCGCGTTCGACGTCCTCGACTCGAACGTGGACGACCTCGCGGTCCGCGGCGCGCCCAGCCGCACGACGGAGGTGTTGCTGTCCGACGGCGCGCTCGGGTTCGGCGAGGAAGTCACGTTCAACGTCACGACCGCCGACAGCGGCTACTACGAGGTCACCACCAGCCCGCTCGTCTACCGCGCGGACGACGGCGACCGCCTCGTCTACTCGAACGGCGCGCTGTTCCGGGAGTACGGCGACCGCGCGGTGCTGTTCGGCGAGCCGCGCGTCTCCGCGGGCGACCGCACGCTCGTCCCGCTGGTCGTCACGCGCGCCGCGAGCCGCGAGATTTCGACGGACGGCACGCGGCGCCTGCTCGTCAGGACCGACGTCGCCTCGCGGGACGTCGAGCGCTTCACGACGGCGACGAACCTCACCGTCGAGTCGCCGCGGGCCGCCGCGTGGGAGCGATACCTAGAAGGGGAGTTGGGCGCGAACTGCGACGGCCCGGCGGAGGGACGGACTGGCCGCGTCGAGTGCGCGCTCGGCGACGACGTCTACGTGCAGGCGGTCTTCGTGGACGTCGAACTCTCGTAGTCAGTCCACGGTCACGTTCACCGCGTTCTCCGTGACGTGGAGGAACGTGACGACGCGGTCGCCGGAGGAGTCGTAGACGACTTCGCCGCTGGACTCGTCCAGCTGGACGCCCGCGGAGTTGCCGTTGCCCTGCTTCTCGACGCGGAGGTCGACCGTCGGCCCCATCTCGGCGAACGCGTAGTCGACGATGGCGCCGATGGAGTCGTTGGCTATCGGCGGGTCACTGCCCTCGTAGGGAAGCGACGTGTTCCCGGTGAAGTCGAGATGCAACACCGGCTCGTCGCCGTCGCAGTCGGCGACGAACGAGGTCCCCGACTCGTTCACCGCGGAGTCGTTCTCCCACGTGTGCGTCGTCCCGCCGTCCTCGTAGGTGGCGGTCACGGGCAACGGCTCGCCCTCGCAGGGCTTCCCGCGCGGGATGTGGACGCGGAACTGCTGGTCGCCGCCGTTGTCGAGGACCATCGACCAGTCCATCGGCCGGAACCCCGAGGGGTTCTTCGGGCGGAGCGTGAACGACAGCGACTCGATGGGGTCGGTCTCGGCGACGCCGCGGAGCCGCCGCGGCGTGTCGCTGAGCGTGAACTGGCCGCCGCCGCCGCGCGCGACGAGCTCCAGCTCCACGCGGTTCTGGTCGGGGAGCACGGAGACGTTCCCGCTGGTCCGCGACCGGAAGAACGACGCCCAGCCGCGGTAGTAGTCGCTCTCCACGGCGACGGTGACGGTGCCGTTCTCCAGCGGGTTCGACCGCCCCGGCCCCGGGAACACCGAGCGGTTCGACGCCGCCTCGTTGCCCGTCACGCGAGCGGTCGGCGCGCCGCCCGCGGACTGCGCGCCGCCGGTCACGCGAATCACCGGCAGCGTCAGCGTCGCGCCCTGATAGTTGAACTCCGGCGGCGACACCATCTCCGCGCCCGCGCCCCGGGAGCGCCACACGCCGCCGCCCTGGTACGCGACCTCGCTGTCGCCGTTCTGGTAGACGACCGACCCAAGCGTCGTGTCCACGTACTCGGTCGTCGTGCCGTCCTGCTGCTCGCGGACGACCACCATGCGGCCGGTGTCCGGCCGCACCTCGTAGCGGCCGCGCTCGGCGTTCGCCAGCGTCAGCGACTGGCCGTCCGACCGCCCGAGCGCCACGAGCGCGGTGCGCGCGTCGAAGAGACTCATCGACTGCTCGGCGCGCTGGACCGACGACTGGTCCTGCGCCGTGTCGAGTGCGCTGCCGCCCACCGCGACGACGGCCCCGACGCCGGCGACGGTGATGGCGAGCAGCAACACCACCCCGATGGTCTCGCTCTGTCCGCGCGCGTCCATGCCCCCTCGGTTGGCTGGTGACACGCAAGAAGGTGACGGGGAACTGTCGGCGAACGACCACGAGCGCGGCCAGCGCCGCCGACTACCCCTGTCCGACCATCGACTCCTCGTCGGCCCACTCTCGCTCGCGGAGTTCGTACTTCTGGACCTTCCCGGTGGCCGTCGTCGGCAGCTCCGCGACGAACTCGACGCGCCGCACCGCCTTGTATGAGGCGAGGCGCTCGCGGGTGAACTCCGCGAGCTCGTCGGCGGTGACGCCCGGACTCTCGGGGTCGCCGGACGCCGGCACGACGAACGCCTTCGGCGTCTCCCCCCACTCCTCGTGCGGGGACGGAATCACGGCGGCGTCGCCCACCTCGGGGTGGTCGAAGAGGGCGTCCTCCAGCTCGATGGAGGAGATGTTCTCCCCGCCGGAGATGATGATGTCCTTCGAGCGGTCCTGGATGGCGACGAAGCCGTGCTCGTCGACGACTGCGAGGTCGCCCGTGTGGTAGTACCCCTCGACGCGGTCGTTGAACGCCTCCTCGGTCGCCTCGGGCTTGTTCCAGTAGCCGTCCATCACCTGATTGCCGCTGACGACGATTTCCCCGATGGTGGAGTCGTCCCACGGCACGTCCTCGCCGTCCTCGTCGACGACCCGGATTTCGGTGCCGAGGAACCCGATTCCCTGTCGCTTCTGGAGCGCGTACCGGTCCTCGCCGTCGAGCAGGCGCTCGGCGCTCGACGTGGTGACCAGCGGCCCCGTCTCGGTCGCGCCGTAGACGTGGACGAGGTCCCAACCGAACTCGTCCTCGACGGTGCGAATCGTCGCCTCGGGCGGCGAACTGCCCGCGGTCGCCACCCGCACGGGCGCGTCACCGGAGGGCTCGACGTCGTGGTCCGCGTAGTAGTCCTGGAGCATGTTCAGAACCGTCGGCGCCGCACAGAGGTACGAGACGTCCTCCTCGCGGACGGTCTCGAAGATGGACGCGGCATCGACGCCCCGGGTGCAGACGTGGGTGGCGCCGGCGCCCGTGACGGCGTAGATGTGGCCCCAGCCGTTGACGTGGAACATCGGGAGCGTCCAGAGGTAGGTGTCGGTGTCCCGGACGTCTTGGTGGTAGGAGACGAGGAACGCGTGCAGCGTCTCGTTGCGGTGCGTGCGGCAGACGCCCTTCGGGTCGCCGGTCGTCCCCGACGTGTAGTTGATGGTCACGACGTCGTCCTCGCTCATCTCGGGGCGGTCGTAGTCGCCGGCGGCCGCGAGCACGTCGTCGAAGCCCTCCCAGTCGCCGTCGACGGCGTCGGCGTCGTTCGTGATGAACGTCTCCACGGGCACCTCGTCGCGGACGGCTTCGACCTTCTCGGCGTACTCGTGGTCGGCGTAGATGGCGGTGACGCCCGCGTCGTTCAGGACGTACTCGAAGTCCTCGGGGGTCAGCCGGTAGTTCAGCGGCGTGTGAATCGCGCCCGCCTGCATCGTCCCGTAGGCGGCTTCGAGGTGGTAGTGCGTGTTCGGGTCGAGGACGGCCACGCGGTCGCCCGCTTCGACGCCGCGGGCCTGCAGTGCGGCGGCGAACCGGTCGGCGCGCTCGCCGAGTTCGTCGTACGTGTACCGCTGGCCCGTCGTCGCGACGACAGCGGTCTCGTCGCCGTAGTACTCGCGGGCGCGGTCGAGGAAGTCCGTGACGAGGAGTGGTCGCTCCATACCGGACAATCATGGACGTTGATGATATTAGTTCGGGTCCGAACAGTTACTTCCCGAGAACGGCCGAAGCCGTCATTCCTCCTCGAACGGGCAGAAAGCGGGCGCGACAGAACTGAGGAAACGGGCGTGGCGGGAGTGAGCAAACGCTTCGCGTTTGCGAGCTACGTCACGCCCGCGAACGAACGAAGTGAGTGAGCGGGCGTGGCGGGACTCGAACCCGCGATCTAGAGGTTAGGAACCTCTCGCCGTGTCCGCTTGGCCACACGCCCTCTACGTCGAGCGAGGACGGGGCACAGAAAAACCGTTACGTTAGTTGCCGGACGGGGTCTCGGAGTCCGCGTCGCCGGTCGTCGAGTCCGTGGTGGTCTCGGTCTCCGTGGTCGTGGATTCGCCGTCGGTTTCGGGACCGTCGCGCATCTCTTGGAGTTCCTGTTCGACTTCCTCGCGGCCTTTCTGGAACTCGCCGATGGCCTCGCCGCTGGAGCGGGCGAGCTTCGGAATCTTGTTCGCGCCGAACAGGAGGACGGCGATGAGCAGGATGACTGCCCACTCCATGCCGCCCGGCAGCCCGCCGATGAACAGGGGAGTACTGGTGAACATCGCTACTCGGTGGTAGCCGGTTCGCAATTATAGGCTTTATGCTGTTCTCAGGCTCGCAATAACGCCCAGTTCCCCTCCTGAAAACGCCGCTACGCGTCCTCGCGGGCGTTTCCGCTCGTGGCGGGTCGGCGATGCGGCGTGTCGGCCCCGTCACACGGTTTTTCACGGCGGCCCGCGAACCGTCGGAGTATGAGCGACGCCACGCAGTCCGACGCCGACCGCGAGTACGACCCGGACGCCGAGCACGCGTTCCCCGACGAGCGGCTCAACGAGGTGCTGGAGCTCGTCACCGACGACCCCGAGATTACGACGTACCTCGACGCGCAGAACGTCAACCCCGTGAAGCGGAAGGGGTACAACGACCACGGCACCAAGCACATCGAGATCGTCCGGAACCGCGCGCTGCGGCTCTACGACCTCCTGAAGCGCGGGGGCGTAGAGTTCAACGGCGCGACCGACCAAGGGCTCGACGAGGCCGACGAGGCCGTCATCGTCGCGCTCGCGGCGACGCTGCACGACATCGGGCACGTCGTCCACCGCGACGACCACGCGTACTACTCGATTCCGCTCGCGTCGGACCTGCTGGACCGCATCCTCCCGGAGTTCTACGCGACCCCGGAAGCGGTGCGCGTGAAGGCGGAGGTGCTGCACGCGATTCTCTGTCACCACACCGAGGAGGACCCACTCACGACCGAGGCCGGCGTCATCCGCGTCGCCGACGGCCTCGACATGGAGCGCGGGCGGTCGCGGCTCCCCTACGAGCGCGGCGGCCGCGGCATCAACACCATCTCCAGTCAGGCCATCGACTCGGTGACCCTCGAACAGGGCGAGGAGCGCCCCGTGCTCGTGGAAATCGAGATGCGCAACGCCGCGGGCGTCTACCAGGTGGACAACCTCCTCAAGGAGAAGCTCCACAAGTCCGGCATCGAGAACGACGTCCGCATCGTCGCGCTCAACACCGGCGGCGACAGCGACCAGCTCGTCGAGCGCATCGAACTGTAGTCGGCCGGGGGTAGACTCTTATTCGAATAGCGCGTACGTCAATCGTATTCGTGTCCCTGTCGTCCCGTACCGGCGGCACCGTCATCGCGGTGTTCGGGCTCGCCCTCGCGGCGTTCCACGTGGGGACGATCAGCGCGGCGAGAGGCGAGTCGGCAGCCCACCTGCTCGCCGACGGGTTCCTCCCGCTGGTGCTGTCGGCGGCCGTCGTCGCCGCGGGCGTGCAGTTCGCTCGCTCGGAGGGGGTCGCCGACCAGTTCGTCCCGCGGGCGCTCTCGTGGGTGGCCGTCGGCGTGGTCGTGTTGGTCGCCGCGACGACGTGGCTGTACGCGACCGGCGCAGACAGCGGTGGCCTCCCGCCGAACCTCTGGTCGACGCTCGCGAACGCCGCGACGTTCGGCGGCCTCATCGGCTACCTCGTCGGCGTCTACGACGTGGGTCGCCGCCAACAGCAGGTGCGCGCCGACCAGTTGAACCGCATCAACGACACGCTCCGCATCGCCACGCGGGAGGTCGTCGCCGCGGACACCCGCGACGACCTCGAACGGCGCGTCTGCGAGCGCATCCAGCAGTCCGGCTCCTACGAGTCGGCGTGGATCGGGCGCTACGAGCCCGGGGACGACGAACTCACGCCCGTCGCGTGGGCGGGGTTGGAGGACGACTACTACGAGCCGCTGGCCATCCCGCTCGACGAGGACGTCCCTGAGGGGCGTGGCGCCGGCGGGCGCGCCGTCCGCACGGGCGAGATTCAGTGCTCGCAGGACGTGTTCGCCGACCCGTCGATGGAGCCGTGGCACGACCTGTTCGCGGAGCACGGCGTCGAGTCGGTCGCGGTCGTCCCGATTACCCACGACGGCACCGTCTACGGCGTCCTGAGCGTGTACGCGAACCGCGCGTACGTCTTCGACGAGCCCGAGCGGGAGGTGCTGGCGGAGCTCGGGGAGACCATCGGGCACGCGGTCACGTCCATCGAGGCGCGCACGCAGCTGCGCCGCCGGGAGCGCGAGCTCGCCAGTCAGAACGACCGCCTGGAGGAGTTCGCCAGCGTCGTCAGCCACGACCTCCGCAACCCCCTGAACGTCGCGGAGGGATCCGTGGAGTTGGCGCGCGCGGAGGGGGACAGCGAGGCGCTCCAGCGGGCGTCCCGCGCGCTCACGCGGATGAACGAGCTCGTCGAGGACGTGCTGGCGCTGGCGCGCAGCGGCCAGGTCGTCAGCGAGTTCGACAGCGTGGACCTCGGCGGGGTCGCCGCCGAGGCGTGGCAGACCACCGAGACCCGGGACGCGACGCTGGACGTGGCGGCGTCGCTAGGGACCGTGGCGGGCGACGAGAGCCGCATCCGCGAGCTGTTCGAGAACCTCTTCCGGAACGCCGTCGAACACGGCGGCGACGACGTCGCGGTGGAAGTCGGCGAACTCGCGGACGGGTCGGGGTTCTACGTGGCGGACGACGGCCCCGGCGTCCCCGAGAGCGACCGCGAGAACGTCTTCGACGCCGGATTCACGACGTCCCCGGACGGCACGGGGTTCGGGCTGAACATCGTCGAGAGCATCGCCGACGCCCACGGCTGGACGGTGAGCGTGACCGACAGCGAGGCGGGGGGCGCGCGCTTCGAGTTTGCGAACGCCGGAGCCGAAGACCAGTCGGGCGACGGGCGAGCCGCGGAGCCGGCGGCCGACGCGTCAGCGCGGCGTGAGGCCGACGCCGTCGGCGAGTAGCTCGTGCGAGCGGAGCGCGTCGTCGTGGTCGGCGACGACGTGCTGAATCATCACTTCGTCGACGCCCACGCGGTCCGCCAGCTGTTCTAGGAGGGAGTTCAATGTCTCGGGACTGCCGGAGATGGCGCGGGGCCACTCGTCGTCGTCCAGCGTCTCGGGCGTCGGCTCGGGGACGCCGCCGAGTTCCGCGATGGCTTCCTCGACGGACGGAGCGGTGCCGGTGACGCCGCGCTGCATGCGCTTGAAGGAGGCCTCGGCGGTCGCGCGCAGTCGCGCGGCGTCCTCGTCGGTCTCCGCGCAGACGGCGTTGACCGCGACCATGCCCTCGGGTTCGTCCACACTACCGGGCAACTGCGAGGACTGGAACGCCTCGCGGTACTGCTGGAAGGCGTGCGTGGCGAACTGCGGGCGGATGAACGCCGCGAAGCAGTACCGCAGCCCGAGCTTGCCCGCGATTTCCGCGCTGGAGGGGCTGGAGCCGAGCACCCACGGGACCGGGGGTTCGTCGCCGGAGCGCGGAATCTCGATGTCGCCGTACGCGTGCGTGTCGGGGTAGTCGTCGTAGAGGTGGGAGACGACCGCCTCGATTTTCTCGCGGTGGTCCTCGTCGGGGTTCGGGACGTGGCGCTCGGTGCCGAGCGCTTGGTCGACCGCCGGCGAGCCGTTCGCGCGCCCGAGGCCGGCGTCGATGCGGCCCGGAGCGAGCGCGTCCAGCGCGCCGAACTCCTCGGCGACCTTCAGCGGGCTGTAGTGGTTGAGGAGGACGGCGCCCGAGCCGAGCCGAATCGACTCGGTCTCTGCGGCGAGGTGGCCGAGCAACACCTCGGGGGTGGTGCCGGCGAGCGTGTCGCCCATGCCGTGGTGCTCGGCGACCCAGAAGCGCTCGTAGCCGAGTCGTTCGGCCTGCTCGGCGGCCTCAACGGTGTTCGCGTAGGCGTCCGTCGCGGTGCCGCCCTCGGGGACCGGGGAGAGGTCGACGACAGAGAGGTCCATGTTCGCCTTCGTGGACTGCGAGAGAAAACGGTTCGGCTCCCAGCAGTCCACGGGCGGACAGGAGGAATTATGGCGCCCGCCGCCCGGGTCGTTCGTATGACGGAGTTCTCCCAGCGAGTCGAAGCCATCTCCATCAGCGGCATCCGGGAAGTGTTCGAGGCGGCCGGCGAGGACGCCATCAACCTCGGGCTCGGCCAGCCCGACTTCCCGACGCCCGAGCACGCCCGGCAGGCCGCCGTGGACGCCATCGAGGCGGGCGACGCGGACGCGTACACGTCGAACCGCGGGACGCCCGAACTCGTGGACGCCATCGTCCGGAAGCACGACCGCGACAACGACCTCGACGTCGCGCCGGAGGGCGTCATCGCGACCTCGGGCGGGAGCGAAGCCCTCCACCTCGCGCTCGAAGCCCACGTGGACCCCGGCGAGGAAGTGCTGTTCCCGGACCCCGGGTTCGTCTCCTACGACGCGCTGACGAAGCTCGCGGGCGGCGAGCCCGTGGGCCTGCCGCTGCGCGAGGACCTGACGCTCGACCCGGCGACCGTCGAGGAGCACATCACGGAGGACACGGCGGCGTTCGTCGTGAACTCGCCCGCGAACCCGACGGGCGCGGTGCAGTCCCCGGAGGACATGCGGGAGTTCGCGCGCATCGCCGACGAGCACGACGTGCTCTGTATCTCGGACGAGGTGTACGAGCAGATTGTCTTCGACGGCGAGCACCGCTCGCCGATGGAGTTCGCGGAGACCGACAACGTCGTCGTGGTGGGCGCGTGCTCGAAGACGTACTCGATGACGGGGTGGCGGCTGGGCTGGGTCGCCGCCAGCGAGCGCCGCGCCGAGCGGATGCTGCGCGTCCACCAGTACTCGCAGGCCTGCGCCAGCGCGCCCGCCCAGTACGCCGCCGAAGCCGCGCTCACGGGCCCGCAGGACGTCGTCGACGAGATGGTCGCGGCGTTCGAACAGCGCCGCGACCTCGTGCTCGACGAACTCGAAGACATGGGCCTGGACGTGCCGAAGCCCGAGGGCGCGTTCTACGCGATGCCGAAAGTCCCCGAGGGCTGGGTCGAGGAGGTCATCGACCGCGGCGTCGTCGTCGTGCCCGGCGACGCGTTCGGCGAGCACGGCGAGGGCTACGCCCGCATCTCCTACGCCGCCGACACCGAACAGCTCCGCGAGGCGCTGGACGTGATGCGCGCGGCGACGAACGCGCTCCGGTAGCGGCCCGGTCTCGTTCTCGTGGTTCGGTCCCTGACAGTTATGCCGCCCGCCGCCTATGGTACGTGTATGCACATCACGCGGCACGGGAGCGGGGGCCGCGCGACCGCTTCGGCGCTGTTCTCGCAGGTCCACCCGGTGTTCATGCTGCCGCCGCTCGCGGCCGCGGGGTTCGGCGCCGTGCTCGCGGGCGAGTTCTCGCTGGCGGTCGCGGGCGTCCACCTCGCGGCGATGTTCTCCGCCGTCTACACCGCGCACGTCAAGGACGGCTACGTGGACTTCCACGTGCGCGGCGAGGACGACGACCACCCGCTCACAGCGGCGGGCTGTCGGCTCGCCATCCGCGCCGCGTCGCTGGCCTTCTTCGCGTGCGTCGCCGGTCTCTGGTGGCTCGCCGGTCCGGGTGCCGCCGCGCTCGCGGTGCCCGCGTGGCTCATCGCGTACCACCACGCGCCGCAACTGGACACGAACCCCGTCACGACGACGACCGGCTACCCGCTCGGCATCGCTGTCGCGCTCGTCGGCGGCTACTACGCGCAGGCTGGGACGCTCGCGGTCCGCCCGCTGGCGTTCGCGGGCGTCCTGCTCGTGCTGCTCTCGGGCGTGAAGGTCGTCGACGACGCGCAGGACTACGACTACGACCGCTCCATCGACAAGCGCAGCGTCGCCGTCGTCCTCGGGAAGCCGGGCGCGCGACGACTCGCGTACGGCCTGATGGCGGCCGCGATGGCGGGCGTGGTCGCGCTCGCCGCGCTCGCCGTCTTCCCGCCGAGCGCCGTCGTCGCGGTCGCGGCGTTCGCCGTCGTCGCGTGGTTCGCGGCACGCGCCGAACCCACCGTCGCAACGATGCTGCTCGTGCGGGGCTGTTACGTCTTCCTCGCGGTGCTCGTGGCGGCGGTGTGGTTCCGGCCGCTCGCGTAGCGAGAGCGGTGTCCTGAAGGGCGCGCACGGCGACTGTCGGGTATGGACGCCTGGCAGGACGACGACGCGCTCGCCGACCAGTACGCGGACGCGTCGAACCTCGCCGCCCGACAGGTCTTGCACGCGCGGTTCTCGACCGCGGATCGGTCCACCCACGAGTGGCTGTTCGACCAGTTCGACCTCCCCGCGGACGCCGTCGTGCTCTCGCTCGGTTCGGGCCACGGCGCGCTCTGGACCGCCAACGCCGACCGGATTCCCGCCGGCTGGGACGTCACCGTGACGGACTCCTCCGCGGGGATGGTGATGGACGCGATGGAGGCGCTGGAGGACGTCGACCGCGAGTTCGACTTCGACGCCGTGGACGCCCGCGACATCCCCTACCCCGACGACACCTTCGACGCCGTCACCGCGCACTTCGTCCTCTCGCACCTGACGGACGCGGACCGCGAGCAGGCGCTGCGCGAAATCCGGCGCGTACTGAAGGCTGACGGGACACTATATGCGGCGACGACCGGGACCGACGACCTCGCCGCCGTCTACGACGCGGCCGCGGAGTACGGCGACCGGCCCGCAGACGACGGGTTCGCGCTGGAGAACGGCGAAGCGCAGCTGCGCGAGCGGTTCGCGAACGTCGAACGCCGCGAGTTCGAGCACGCGCTGCGAATCACGAAGCCGGAGCCGGTGGTCGCGTACCTGCTCTCGCTGCCCGGCTTCGACGGCGACGCCGCGTTCGCGCTGGAGGACGCGTTCCGCGAGCGAATCGGCGACGACGCCTTCGAGGTCGAGCGGTCCGTCGGGCTGTTCGTCGCGTCCGAGTAGCTACTTCGCGGTGGAGACGATTTTCACGACGTCGCCCTCCTCGAGTTCGTACTCCTCGCCGACCTCGCGGTTGGTCTTGGCGTTCACGGCGTGGAGGTAACCGTCGCCGATGTCCGAGTGGACTGCGTACGCCAAATCGACTGGCGTCGAGCCGTTCTCCAGGAGGAACGCGTCCGGGAGGACGTTGCCCTTCGCGTCGGTCCACTTCGACTGGTCCTGCACGGGGTAGGCGGTGACCATGTCCAGCAGGTCGTAGACCGCGTGGTTCAGCGCCGCCTGGACGCCCGTGCCGCCGTACTCGCGCATCGTCTCGCGGAGGTCGCCGAGGGCGTCGCGCTGGCCGTCGCTGACCTCGCCCGTAATCTCGAAGTCCTCGTCGCCCGGGTCGTAGTCGAGGAAGCCGGCGTCGACGCCGCGGCGGAGCGCGAGCTCGCCCTGCGCGGTCGCGGGTATCACGGGCTTGTCGAGGTCGAGCAACCGCTGGACGTTCTCGGCGGGCGCGACGTCGATCTTGTTCGCGACGACGACGATAGGTTTCGTGCGCTCGCGGACGCCGCGAGCGAGCGCCTCGCGGTCCTCCGTGGACCACTGCACGGGGTCCTCGGAGTAGTCCATCCCGCGGAGGACGGCGGCGACGTCGTACTCGGTCGCGCCGAAGCCCGTCATCAGGTCCGTCACGGCCTCCTCGATGTCGAAGCCGGGACTCCGGGACTGGCGCTCGACGGTCTCCCAGTTGCGGTCGACGATGCCCGCCAACCAGAGGTCCATCTCCTCCTCGATGAAGTCGATGTCCTCGATTGGGTCGTGGGCGCCCACCTCGACGGGTTCGCCCTCCTCGTTGGTCGCGCCAGCCGCGTCCACGACGTTCACGATGACGTCCGCGTTCGTGAGCTCGTCGAGGAACTGGTTGCCGAGGCCGCGCCCCTCGTGAGCGCCCGGGACGAGCCCCGCCACGTCCAGCAGTTCGACGGGGACGTAGCGCTTGCCGTCGTGGCAGTGCTCGTGGCCGCAGCGCTCCTCGCGCTCCAGGCACGGGCACTCCGTGCGGGCGTGCGTGATGCCGCGGTTCGCGTCGATGGTGGTGAACGGGTAGTTCGCGACGTCCACCTCCGAGCGCGTCGCCGCGGTGTAGAACGTCGACTTGCCGGCGTTCGGCTTCCCGGCAAGCGCGATAGAGAGCATACCACGGGGTAGCGCGAGCGCGGAAGAATGGCTTTCGGTCCCGCGACCCACCACAAGGGATATTCGGCGCCCGCCGGAACCACTCCGGCGATGAACACGCTGGAGGTCACGCTCCGTCTGGTCGCGGGACTCGGATTGATTCTCGCGAACGGCTTCTTCGTCGCCATCGAGTTCGCGCTCACTCGTGCCCGGCAGTTCACCGAGGAAGAGTTCGTGGACGGCAACCCCGCCCTCGAGCGGGCGTGGGAGATGACCAACGACCTCGAACTCTACCTCACCACCTGTCAGGTCGGCATCACCGCGTCCTCGATTGCGGTCGGTATCGTCGCCGAGCCCGCGCTCGCCGCCATCTTCGAGCCGATATTCCACGACACGTTCCTCGCCTCCGTCGGCGGCGGCGCCGTGCTCGCGTTCCTCCTCATCAACCTCGTCCACCTCACGCACGGCGAGCAGACGCCGACGTACCTCGGCGTCGAGCGCTCCCGGTTCGTCTCCAAGTACGGCGCCGCGCCCCTCTACTGGTTCCACTTCGCCATCTCCCCCATCATCAAGCTCGGGGACGGCATCGCGAAGGGGACGCTGAAGCTGTTCGGCGTGGAGATGACCGGCGCGTGGCTGGAGACCGAGGAGGACGTCATCGAGACGCGCGCCGACCTCCGGAACCGCCTCGGGTCCGTGCTCGGCGAGTCCGACCTCACCCGGGAGCGCCGCGAGGAGGTGCTGGGCGCGCTCGACATCGACCAGATGCCCGTCGAGAGCGTGATGGTGGATGCCGACGACGTCGTCGCGCTGTCGGCGAGCGTCAGCCTCGAGGAGAACCTCGAACGGATGAGCGAGACGCCCCACGTCCGGTACCCGCTGGTCGGCGAGACCCTCGACGACTTCCGCGGCATCGTCTACCTGCCGGCGGTGTTCCGCGACCTCGACGACCTCCGGACGGGCGAGGACACCCTCGAAGACGTCGCGCAGCCGCCGATGACGATTCCGGCGTCGCTGTCCGTCAGTGAGGCAATCGACCGCTTCCAGTCCGAGCGCCAGGAGCTGGCGTTCGTCACTGACGAGGACGACCGCGTCGTCGGCCTCGTCACGGTCACGGACGCGCTGGAGGCCATCGCCGGCGAGGTCGAGGACCCGCTCGACGACGAGCACGAGCGTTAATCGGCGCGCAGGCGCGTCGCGGCGCTCCCGACCGCGACGAAGACGAGAATCACGCCGGCGAACAGGAACGCGAGGTCGCCGGCGAGGTTCACGTCGGTGTACTGGTAGTCGTAGAGGCCGCCGTCGAGGACGAACCAGAAGCCGTGGACGCCAGTGAGCAGCGCGAGGAGACCCAGCGCCGCGACGACGCCCTCGCGCCACAGCGTCACGCCGACGACGAGCGGCGACGGCGACGAGTCCGGTTCGCCGCGCTCGGGGACGTGGGGGTTGCCCGCGTCGGCGTCGTCGCTGGCGGGCGAATCAGACATAGATAGGACTGGTCGGGGAGCCGACTAAACTATTCGGGGTCGCGGTCCGCGCGGCTGCCGAGGTGCATCTCGCCGCGAGCGCGGATGACGCCATCCACGTCGGCGTCCGGGTGGACGTGGACATCCTGTCCGGAGACGTCGCCGAGCACGACCGCGCCCGGTTCGACGCGCACGTCGCCGTTTCGCGTGGTGACGTCGCCGTGAATCTTCGTGCCCGAACCCACGCTCACGTCGTCCTGGGCGCGCAGGCTCCCGAAGATGTTGTTGTCCTCGCCGACGTCGATGCTGGTCGCGCGGATGTTCCCGTGCAGCCGGCAGTCGTCGCCGATGGTGGCGGGCGTGGAGACCCGCCACGCGTCGTCGGAGACGCTGCCCGAGCGCGGAATCGTCAGCGGCTGGGCGTCGCCGTCGGTCGCGAACTGCTCGACGAGCTCCTCGGCTTCCTCCTCCTCGCCGATCTGGAGGAGGTGGGAGAGGTAGACGACGAAGAACGTGATGGTGGGCATCGGGTTCCGGATGACGATCCAGCCGGAGGCCTCGAAGCCCTCCTCGATGTCGACGTCGTCGCCGATGTCGAGGTCGCCGCCGACCACGAGCCGGCCGGTGATGTGGACGCGCTCGCCGAGGTACGCGTCCTCGCTGGCGAGCACGTTCCCGTCCACGTCGCACCACATGTCCAGCCGGCAGTCGCCGTCGGCCTCGATGTCGCCGGCGACGGAGACGCGTTCGCCCGCGATGACGCTGTGGCCGCGAACCCCGAGTTCGACCGTGGACTGGCCGCCCACCAGCACGTCGCCGTCCACCACCACGTCGTGTTCCTGCACGGTGGTGCCGTCGGGCACGACGAGTTCGTCTATCGGGTTCGGGCCGAGCACACCCGTCCAATCACCCCGCACGCCAATAAACCCCGCGAGAGCGCACGCCAACCGTCGGACGGCGGGCTTTTGTCCGCCCGCCGCCTACGCCGCGGTATGACTACGCTCTCGTTCGAGGACGACGGCGTCGACGTCGTCTACGAAGGCACCGAGTTCCGCATGGAGCGCGAGCTCATCGAGGAGGCCACAGACAAGGACTACCACGAGGTCACCGACCACGAGGTGCTCAAGCTCGTCGAGCGCGACCCGTCGCTGTCCGGCGAGCCCCGACGCATCGGCGACATCGTCTAACGCGAACTTTTAGGGGCGAGCGCGGCAACCGACGCGTATGACCGCGACGCTCTCGGAGTTCGAGCACCCCTCGTGGGTGACCGCGCTCGCCACGTTCGCGAGCTACGGGCTCGTCCTGCTCGCGATGACCATTCTCCTGTTCGGCGTCCCGTACGCAGTCTTCACGGCGCTGTGAGGTAGCGGCGCTCTCCCTGCCGTCCGCGAACCGGAACAGCGCCGCGGCTGCGCGGCGGGCAGCGGAGAGGAGAGAACGAGAGCGGGGGCGCCGACTACGCGAACGTGCGCGTGGGCTCGGCGCTGGCGTCGGTGTCCTGTTCGAGCTTCTCCAGCGCGTTCTGGAAGTCCTGCATCGTGATCTCCTCGCGGTCGTCGCGGATGGCGAACATCCCCGCCTCCGTGCAGATGGCGGCGACGTCCGCGCCGGACTTGTCGTCGGTCTCGGCGGCGAGGCGCGCGAAGTCCACGTTCTCGGCGAGGTTCATGTTCCGCGTGTGGATGCGGAAGATCTTCTCGCGGCCGGTCTCGTCGGGGTTTGGCACCTCGATGAGGCGGTCGAAGCGGCCCGGGCGGAGGATGGCGCGGTCGAGCATGTCGAAGCGGTTCGTCGCCGCGATGATGCGGATGTCGCCGCGCTCGTCGAAGCCGTCCATCTCGCTGAGCAGCTGCATCATCGTCCGCTGGACCTCCGCGTCGCCGGACGTCTTCGAGTCCGTGCGCTTGGAGGCGATGGCGTCGATCTCGTCGATGAAGACGACGGCGGGCTCGTGGTCGCGGGCGACCTGGAAGAGGTCGCGGACGAGCTTCGCGCCCTCCCCGATGAACTTGTGGACGAGCTCCGAGCCGGCCATCTTGATGAACGTCGCGTCCGTCTGGGCGGCGACGGCCTTCGCCATCAGCGTCTTCCCGGTGCCCGGCGGCCCGTGCAGGAGCACGCCGCTCGGCGGGTCGATGCCGACGGTGTCGAACATCCCGGGCTCTTTCATCGGGAGCTCGACGGTCTCGCGGACCTCGCGGAGCTGGTCGTCGAGGCCGCCGATGTCCTCGTAGCCGACGTCCGGGGACTCGTCCACTTCCATGACGCGAGCGCGGACGTCCGCCTCGTCGTCGAGGCGTTCGACGATGGACAGCGAGTTGTTGACCGCGACGCGGGCGCCGGGTTCGAGGTCCTCGCGGAGGTCCTCGGTGACCTCGGTGAGCGCCTCCTGGTTGTTGCCGTGTTGCTTGATGATGGCGCCCTCGTCGTTGAGCTCCTGGACGGTGGCGACGAACAGCGGCGACTGCTTGAGCTTCTTGTTCTCGTGGGAGAGCCGCTCGAGCTTCTGCTGGTACTTGTTGTTCTCTGCGTTGGCGTCGAGCAGACGGTCCCGCATCTCCTCGTTCTCGTCCTCGAGGGCCGACAGCTGCTCCTCTAGGGCCTCGATCTTCTCCTGGAGCGAGGCGCCCTCGTCGTAGGGCAGCTCGGCGTCCTCTGCGGTCTCGGTCATCACCACTGGGTAGGGTGTTAGTTCATAAGAGGCTTCGGGTGACCTAACCCCTCGCCACGTCGGCGCAGCGTCGGCCAGCACGGCGTCCGAAAGCACGAAGCCTATGTGTCGGTGGACTGGAACGTCCGGCATGGAGTCAACAGACGACGAGGTGGCCGCCCTCCTCGACGAACTCGACCGCGCGGAGCTAGTCCGACTCGTCCACGGCGCCCTCGACCCCGAGGGAACCGCGACTGGCTACCTCCCGGGCGTCGAACGGCTGGACGTCCCGCCGCTCCGGTTCGTCGACGGCCCGCTCGGCGTCCGGATTCCGGACCGACGAGCGACCGCGTTCCCAGCGCCGCTGGCGCTGGCGGCGTCGTTCGACCCGTCGCTGGCACGCTCGCAGGGCGCCGCGATGGGACGCGAAGCGGCGGCCCACGGGCAGGACGTGTTGCTCGGCCCGGGGACGAACCTGATTCGAGTCCCCCACGGCGGCCGGAACTTCGAGTACTTCTCCGAGGACCCGGTGCATTCGGCGGCGTTCGCGGCCGCGGTCGTCGAGGGCGTCCAGTCCGAGGATGTGCTCGCGTGCGTGAAACACTACGTCGCGAACAACCAGGAGACCGACCGGGCGACCGTGGACGTGCGCGTCGGCGAGCAGCCGCTGCGGGAGCTCTACCTGCCGGCGTTCCGGGCGGCCGTGGACGCCGGCGCGGGCGCAGTGATGTCCGGCTACAACAGCGTCAACGGGACGCCGATGAGCGAACACGGCCGCCTGCTCGGCGACGTGCTCAAAGGCGAGTGGGGCTTCGAGGGGTTCGTCGTCTCGGACTGGTTCGGGACCACGGACTCCGTTCGGTCGGCGAACGGCGGCCTCGACGTGGAGATGCCCGGAGTCACCGGTGAGGAGCTCGCGTCGCTGATGGGGATGGACGAGGGCGGGCCGGACGTGGACTTCGACGAACTCGGCGGCGGGATGCCGGACATGCGGACGGCGGCGCGCTTCGAGACGGAGCTCGCGGCCGACGTCGAAGCCGGCGACGTGTCAGCGGACCGGCTCGCGGACATGGCGGGCCGCGTCCTCTCCCAGATGGCGTCCGTGGGTCGGCTCGACGGCGAGCGACCCGACGGCGCACTGGACACCGACGAACACCGCGCGCTCGCGGAGCGCGTCGCGGTCCGCGGCACGGTGCTGTTGGCCAACGACGGCGTCCTCCCGCTGGACGACGAAGCGGACGTCGCGGTGGTCGGCCCGAACGTCGACGAGGCGCTGCTGGGCGGCGGCGGGTCCTCGGAGGTCACGCCGTTCGTCTCGTCGACGCCCGTCGAGGGCGTGACCGAGCGCGCGGGCGGCGAGGTGACCGTCGCGCACGGCGTCGAGCCGGTCGCGGACCTGTCGTTCTTCGAGGAGACGGAACCGCCCGCGGACGCCGATAGCTCGGTCGAGGACGCTGCCGCGGCGGCCGCGGATGCGGACGTCGCGGTCGTCTTCGTCCGGGACCGAGCGACCGAGGCGATGGACCGGCCGGACCTGCGGCTGCCCGGCCGGCAGGACGAACTGGTGTCGGCGGTGGCGGACGCGAACGACCGCACCGTGGTCGTCGTCAACTCCAGCGGACCCGTGGAGCTGCCGTGGCGGGAGGACGTGGCGGCGGTCGTGGAGAACTGGTATCCGGGGCAGGCTCACGGGGACGCGGCGGCGGCGGTGCTGTACGGGGACAGCGACCCCGGCGGCCGGCTGCCGGTGTCGTTCGCCGCGGAGTCGGCGTATCCGACTACGGCATCCGAGCGGTTCCCGGGCGAGGACGGAGTCGTCGAGTACAGCGAGGGGTGCCGCGTGGGGTACCGCCACTTCGAGGCGAGCGACGACGGAGCGGTCTACCCGTTCGGGCACGGCGAGTCGTACGCGTCGTTCGCGTACCGCGGCGCCGAGCAGGTGGACGCATCGACGGTACGGGCGACGGTGGCGAACACGGCCGAGCGTCCGGGTCGCGAGGTCGTGCAGGCGTACGTGCGACCGGCCGACGACGCCAACGGGGACGCGCCCGTCCGCGACTTGGCGGGGTTCCAGTCTGTCCACCTCGACGCCGGGGAAGCGGTGACTGTCGAGGTGACGCTGGCCAACGACGCGTTCCGCCGGTACGAGGACGGGTGGCAGGAGCGCGAGGGGCCGTTTGTCGTGGAACTGGCGCGGTCCGCTGGCGACGTCCGAGCGACAGTGCCGTTCGAGCGCCCGTGAGCCTATAGATTACTATTGTGCATTTTAGATAGCGAAACCATTATCTAAGTGCATTCAGTATCGGTGGGTATGAGCGCCACCGCAATCGACGGCGACACGGTCGAAGCACTCGAAGACCTCCCCCCGAGCGCGAAGCTCGTCGCGAAAGTCCTCGAATACAACGACACCCTCACGCAGAGCGAACTCGCGGAGGAGACGCTGCTCCCCGCCCGCACCGTCCGGTACGCGCTCACCCGCCTCGAGGAGCAGGACGTCGTCGAGTCCCGGTTCTCGTTCTCGGACGCCCGCAAGCGCATCTACACGCTCGCGTAATCGCCGTCTCGCTGGCTGTCGCGCCGCCCGGTGGTCACCGCGTCGTCCGCGGAAGCGCCGAACCTTTATCCGGCGTAGCGCTACATCCCCACAGTAATGGCTCGCGTCATCCACACGGGGGACACCCACCTCGGCTACCGCCAGTACCACTCCCCCGAGCGCCGGCAGGACTTCCTCGACGCCTTCGAGTCCGTCGTCGAGGACGCCGTCGCGGCGGACGTGGACGCCGTCGTCCACGCCGGCGACCTCTACCACGACCGCCGCCCCGGCCTCCGGGACATTCTGGGAACTATCGACGTGCTGCGGCCGCTCCGCGAGGCCGGCATCCCGTTCCTCGCCATCGTCGGCAACCACGAGGGCACGCGGGACGCCCAGTGGCTGGACCTCTTCGAGACGCTGGGGCTCGCCGAGCGCCTCGACGAGACGGGTCGCCGCGTCGGCGACACCACCTTCTACGGGCTCGACTACGTCCCCGAGTCCAAGCGCGCCGACCTCGACTACGAGTTCGAGGAGCCGGACGCCGAGCACACCGCGCTCGTCTCCCACGGCCTGTTCACGCCGTTCGCGCACGCCAACTGGGACCTCGACGCGGTGCTCGGCGAGTCGAACGTCGACTTCGACGCCGTCCTCCTCGGCGACAACCACGCCGCCCAGCAAGCGCAGGTCGGCGACACCTGGGTCACGTACTGCGGCTCGACGGAGCGCGCGAGCGCCAGCGAGCGCGACCCCCGCGGCTACAACCTCGTGGAGTTCGACGACGGCGACGTCGCCATCTCCCGGAAGGGCATCGAGACCCGCGACTTCGTGTTCGTGGACGTCGAACTCAGGCCGGAGGACGGTACCGAGTACGTCCGCGAGCGACTCCGCGAGCGCGACGTAGAGGACGCGGTGGTCGTCGTCACCGTGGAGGGTGACGGCGACACCGTGACGCCCGCGGACGTCGAGCGCTTCGGCGACGAGCGCGGCGCGCTGCTCACGCGCGTCAACGACCGCCGCGAGGTCGAAACCGACGAGGACGTCGAGGTGTCGTTCGCGGACCCCGACGAGGCCGTCCGCGAGCGCGTCCGCGAGATGGGGCTGAGCGAAGCGGGCCTCGACGTCGACGACACGGTCCGGGACCTCGACGTCGCGGACTCCAACGTCCGCGAGCGCGTGAAACAGCGCGTCGAGGACGTGCTCGACGACGAGCCCAGCGCCGGCGCCGACACAGACGACGAATCGGCCGAGCAAGCGCAGGCGACGACCATGGAGGACTTCTCGTGAGGTTCACGCGCGTCTCCCTGCGGAACTTCAAGTGCTACGAGGACGCGGACGTGCGCCTCGACCGCGGGGTCACGGTCATCCACGGGCTGAACGGCAGCGGGAAGTCCAGCCTGCTGGAGGCGTGTTTCTTCGCGCTGTACGGCGCGTCCGCGTTAGACAAGACGCTGGACGAAATCGTCACCATCGGCGCGGAGGAAGCCGAAATCGACCTCTGGTTCACGCACGCCGGCAACGACTACCACGTCCACCGCCGCGTGCGGAACACCGGCGAGCGCGCCTCGACGCCGGACTGCACGCTCGAAACGCCCTCTGGGAGCATCGACGGCGTCACCGACGTCGAGGACTACGTCGGCGACCTGCTGCGGATGGACGCGGAGGCGTTCGTGAACTGCGCGTACGTCCGGCAGGGCGAGGTGAACAAGCTCATCAACGCGTCGCCGAGCACCCGGCAGGACATGCTCGACGACCTCCTCCAACTCGGGAAGCTGGAGGACTACCGCCAGCGCGCCGGCGACGCGCGGCTCGGCGTGGAGGACGTCAAGAGCAACGTCGCGGGGAAGCTCGACCAGCTGGACGAGCAAATCGAGGCCAAAGAATCCGAGAATCCCCACGACACGCTGGCGAGCCTGCAGTCCGAACTCACGGACGTCACCGAGGAAATCGAGAACTTCGAGGACCAGCGCGAGACCGCACGCGAGACGCTCGAAGACGCCGAGAGCGTGCTGGAGGCCTACGAGGAGAAGCGCGCGGAACTCGCCGACGTGGAGGAGACGATTAGCGACGTCCGGGAGGCAATCGCGGAGACCGAGAGCGAGCGCGAGGAGCTCGCCGACGAAATCGCCGAGCACCGCGAGCGGGCCGACGACCTCGAAGCCGAGGCCGAGGAGCTGGTCGCGGAGACCGAACTGGACGAGGCCGACGCCGAGGCCGCGGAAGCGAAGCGCGAGGAACTCGCCGAAGAGCGCGAGGCCGTCACCGAGCGCGTCTCAGAGGTCGCGCCCGAGGTCTCGCAGTTCTCGACGGAGGCCGACAACGCCGCCGAGCGCGCCGACGACCTCGAAGAACGCGCTGCGGACCTCCGCGCGGAGGCCGACGAACTCGAGAGCGAGGCCGACGAACTCGACGCCGAGCGCGAGGAGGCCGTCGAGCGCATCGCGGAGCTGGACGAGGAAGTCGCCGAGGCGAAGGCGGCCTTCGAGGATGCACCCGTGGAGTTCGGGAACGCCGAGGCGCACCTCGAATCCCTGAACGCGGACCTCGACGACCTCCGGAAGCGCCGGGAGGGCGTGCGCGCGGACCTCCAGTCCGCGGAGGACCGCGTCGAGGAGGCCGAACAGCTACTGGACGCCGGGAAGTGCCCGGAGTGCGGCCAGCCTATCGAGGGGTCGCCGCACGTCGAGAGCGTCGAGGAGTACCGCGAGCGCGTCGCGGACCTCGAAGCCGAACTGGAGACCATCGAGGAGGACGTCGAGGACGTCACCGAGCGCATCGACCGCGCGGAGGGACTCGTGGAGCGCGAGCGCGAGGTCGCGGACCTCCAGCGCAACCGCGAGCTGGCGGTCGAGCGCCGCGACGACCGCGCGGACGCCGCGAGCGAAGCGCGCGCGGACGCCGAAGCGAAGCGCGAGCAGGCCGACGACCTCGAAGCCGAGGCCGAGGGCGCCCGCGAGGAAGCCGAGGAAAAGCGCGAGCAGGCCGAGGACAAACGCGAGGCGCTCGCGGAGTTGAACGCCGAGCAGTCGTCGCTCAAGGAGCGCGTCGAGCGGCTGGCGGACCTCGTGGACGTGCTGGCGGAGGCCGCCGACCACCGCGAGACCGCCGACCAGCTCGCGGAGAAGCGCGCGAGCCTTGACGACCGCAACGACGAGCGCCGCGACCGCCTGAGCGACCTCCGCGAGCGCAAGCAGTCGCTGGAAGCCGACTTCGACGAGGACCGCATCGAGGCCGCCAAGGAAGACAAGGAGCGCGCCGAGGACTACCTCGAACAGGTCGAACCCAAGCTCGAAGACCTCCGCGAGCGCCGCGACGAGCTACAGGGGCAGATTGGCGCGGCGGAGAACGCTATCGAGGAACTGGAGGCCCTGCGCGAGCAGCGCGAGACGGTGGCCGCGCGCCTCGACGAGCTACAGGAGATTCACGACGAGGTCGCCGAGCTGGAGGCGACGTACGGAGACCTGCGCGCGGAGCTGCGCCAGCAGAACGTCGCGAAACTGGAGCGCCTGCTGAACGAGACGTTCGAACTGGTCTACCAGAACGACTCGTACGCCCGCATCGAGCTCTCCGGGGACTACGAGCTCACCGTCTACCAGAAGGACGGCGAGCCGCTGGAACCCGAGCAGCTCTCCGGGGGCGAGCGCGCGCTGTTCAACCTCAGCCTGCGGTGTGCCATCTACCGCCTACTCGCGGAGGGCATCGACGGCGAGGCGCCGCTCCCGCCGCTCATCCTCGACGAGCCCACCGTCTTCCTCGACTCGGGGCACGTCTCCCAGCTCGTCGAACTGGTCGAGCAGATGCGCCGGATGGGCGTCGAGCAAATCGTCGTGGTGAGCCACGACGACGAACTCGTGGACGCCGCCGACGACGTGGTTCGCGTGGAGAAGGACGCGACAACAAATCGCTCCCGCGTGGTGCGGGACGCCGAGGAAGTGCTGGCGGACTAGTTCTGTCGGAGCGCGTCGATGCCGTCTTTTCCGGTCTCGGTGAGCCGGTAGCCGCGCTCGCCGTTCACCGTGGCCTCTTCGACGAGACCCGCGGCGCGGAGTTCGGTGACGCCGCCGAGCAGGTCGCTCTCGCAGGTGTCGTACGCGCCGAGCATCTCGCGGGCGGCCAGCGGGCCGCGCTCGGAGAGGTCGACGAGCAGGCCGAGGTGCCAGTCGTCATGGCAGGCGGTGACGACGCGGCGCGCGGGCTCGGGGACGGCGGACGCGAGCGCGTCCAGCGGCGCCTCGCCGTCCGCGGGTTCGAGGTCGTCGTTGGGGACGTGACGCTCGTCGCCGGTCTCGGGGTCGCGGACGAGGCTGCTGTCGCTGCTCTGCTTGAGGAGGAGGTAGCGGTGGCCGTCGTCGTCGCGGACCGTGCGCATGACCGGGAGAAAGGCGCGTGTGGCGTTAGGCCTTCCGGGCTCAGTCGTCGTCGGCGTCGCCGGCCACGCCCTCGTTCGTGTAGCGGCGGTAGCGGCGGTAGCCGGCGGTGAACAGCGCGAGCCCGAGGACGACCGCGAGGCCGCCGTCGCGCACGCGACCACGGAACACCACGAACAGGAGGCCGATGCTGACCGCGAACAGCGCGATGTTGAACGTGGCGACGAGCGTCCAGAACTTCCGGCGGAGCCCGGCGGGCGCGTCGGAGGCGTCCGGAACCTCGGGTGCGTCGACGGACGGGACATCGACCTCGGGGGCGAGGTCCTGCTCGGCGTCGGTGGGTTCCTCGTCGAGGAAGTCGTGGTCGCCGTCCGCCTCGTCTTCGTCGAACACGCTCACAGAAGGGCGGCGTCGGTGGAAAAGCGTTGCCTATCAGAGCACGTCGCCCAGCGACACGGCGTTCGTCGCCTTGAGCCACGCGAGCGGATTGTCGGCGTCGTAGAACACGACGCCGTCCTCTGTGTCGTAGGACTCGACTGTGTCTCGGGCGTCGTCGCCCTCGGGCAGCTGTGGGACGTCGTTGTAGCGGTGCGTGTCGCCCGCTGCGTGGTCAGTCACGTCTGTCACCTCGACCTGTGGTAAGAAGTAGCATACCATAAGCCTTCTCCCGGCGACCGATTTCGCCGGTCGGAAGGGCGAGTTTTTAGGCGACAGGACCGAACGATGAGGTAATGGAAGACACGGACCTCTCCGAGTTCATGCACGAGGGGGGCGACGCCGGCGAGGACGCCCCGGAGGGCGTCCCCGACGACACGGTCCGCGCGGAAGCGGAAGTCGTCGCGGGGGACGGCGACCCCGTCGTGGACGAGATCGTCTCCGCGGAGGCCGAGGCGCTCCCGGACGCCGACGGCGACGTCGAACTGATGGTCACGCAAGTCGATTACACCGTCGAGGGCGACGGCGACCGCGAGCGCCCCGTCGTCCACGTGTTCGGCCGCACCGCCGACAACACCGCCGAGCACGTCCGCGTCCACGGGTTCCGGCCGTACTTCTACGCGCCCACGGACAGCATCGACGAGGACGACCTCGCGCAGGACGTCATCACGGGCTCCGAGGAGACCGACGAGCACGGCGACCCCTACGAGTCCATCCGCGGCGAGAAGCTCACGAAGATTTTCGGCCGGACCCCCCGGGACGTCGGGAACGTCCGGGACCGCTTCGACCACTACGAGGCGGACATCCTCTTCCCGAACCGCCTGCTCATCGACAAGGACATCACCAGCGGCCTGCGCGTGCCCGAGCGGCGCGCCGACGACGGCGCCGTCTACGTCCACCACGACGAAATCGAGACCTGCGAGGTGGACGCCGACGTGCGCGTCAACACCTTCGACATCGAGGTCGACGACCGCTCGGGCTTCCCCGAGGACGGCGAGGAGCCAATCGTCTGCCTGACGAGCCACGACTCCTACCGGGACGAGTACGTCGCGTGGCTCTACGAGGCGCCCGAGGCGACCGCGCCCTCCCCGGAGGCGCTCGCCGACCACGACCTGATGGACGACGGCGCGGACCTCGAAGTCCGGGCGTTCGACAGCGAGGAGGCGATGCACGAGGCGTTCCTCGACTACATCGAGAAGACGGACCCGGACGTGCTCACGGGCTGGAACTTCGACGACTTCGACGCCCCCTACTACGTCGACCGGCTGGACGAACTCGGCTCGTACGGCGAGCACGACATCGACTCGGACAGGCTCTCGCGGGTCGGCGAGGTGTGGACGTCGGGCTGGGGCGGCCCGAACATCAAGGGCCGCGTCGTCTTCGACCTGCTGTACGGCTACCAGCGGATGCAGCGCTCGGAGCTGGACTCCTACCGGCTGGACGCGGTCGGCGAGAAGGAACTCGACGCCGGGAAGGAACGCTACACCGGCGACATCGGCGACCTCTGGGAGGACGACCCCGAGCGCCTGCTGGAGTACAACGTCAGGGACGTGGAGCTCTGCGTGGAAATCGACCGCAAGCAGAACATCGTCCCGTTCTGGAAGGAGGTCGCGGAGTTCGTCGGCTGCAAACTGGAGGACGCCACGACGCCCGGGGACGCGGTGGACTTGTACATCCTGCACAAGGCGTACGGCCGGTTCGTGCTGCCGTCGAAGGGCCAACAGGAGTCCGAGGACTACGAGGGCGGCGCCGTCTTCGACCCGATTACGGGCGTCCGCGAGAACGTCACCGTGCTCGACCTGAAGAGCCTCTACCCGATGTGCATGGTGACGACGAACGCGTCACCCGAGACGAAGGTCGACCCCGAGAGCTACGACGGGGAGACGTACCGCGCGCCCAACGGGACGCACTTCCGGAAGGAGCCGGACGGCATCATCCGCGAAATCATCGACGAGACGCTCGCGGAGCGCGAGCAGAAGAAGGCCGCGCGCAACGAACACGACCCCGACTCGGAGGCCTACGACCGCTACGACCGCCAGCAGGCCGCAGTGAAGGTCATCATGAACAGCCTCTACGGCGTGCTGGGCTGGGAGCGGTTCCGCCTCTACGACAAGGAGATGGGCGCGGCGGTCACCGCGACGGGCCGCGAGGTCATCTCGTTCACGGAGGAGGCCGCCAACGAGGTCGGGCACGAGGTCGCGTACGGCGACACCGACTCCGTGATGCTGGAACTCGGGCCGGACCTCTCGAAGGAGGAAGCCATCGAGGAGTCGTTCGACATCGAGGACCACATCAACGACGCCTACGACGAGTTCGCCAGCGAACAGCTCAACGCCGACGAGCACCGCTTCCAGATAGAGTTCGAGAAGCTCTACCGGCGGTTCTTCCAGGCGGGCAAGAAGAAGCGCTACGCCGGCCACATCGTCTGGAAGGAGGGCAAGGACGTCGACGACATCGACATCACGGGCTTCGAGTACCAGCGCTCGGACATCGCGCCCATCACCAAGCGCGTGCAGAAGCGCGTCATCGAGCTCATCGTCAAGGAGGGCGACGTCGACGCCGTCGAGGAGTACGTCCACGACGTCATCGAGGAGTACCAGGACGGGGACGTGGACCTCGACGACATCGGCATCCCGGGCGGCATCGGCAAGCGGTTGGACAACTACGACACGGACACCGCACAGGTCCGGGGCGCAAAGTACGCGAACCTCCTGCTCGGCACGAACTTCCAGCGCGGCTCGAAACCCAAGCGCGTCTACCTCCAGAAGGTCCACCCCGACTTCTTCCGCGAACTGGAGGCGGAGAACCCGGACCTGCGGGACGACCCGCTGTACGTGGAGTTCAAGACCGACCACGACGTCATCTGCTACGAGTACGCCGACCAGATTCCCGAGACGTTCGAGATCGACTACGACGTGATGCTGGAGAAGACGCTGAAGGGGCCAATCGAGCGCATCCTCGAAGCGCTGGACATCTCTTGGGACGAGGTCAAGAGCGGGCAAACCCAGACCGGGCTCGGGAACTTCATGTGAGCGGCGGGCGGCCGCGTCAGATGTGGCCGAACTTGTCGCGGCGGTAGACGTCGATTTCGCTGGTCGTCGTCGGGGGCTCCTGCCGCGCGGCGAACGCGATGGCTTCCGCGATTTCTACTGGTTCTGTGACCTCGTCGGGCTCGAACACTTCCTCGAAGGCGTCGCCGTCCTCGCTGCCGAACTCCGTGCGGACCTCCGTGGGGTTGACGACGGTGACGGCGACGCCGTCGTCGCCGTAGGCGGCTTCGACGCTGTGCGCGAACCCGCGCAGCCACCACTTCGTCGCGGCGTAGACGGGGTTCGACGGCCGCGGGTACTGGCCGGCGAAGCTCCCGACGAAGACGAGGTTGCCGTCGGCCTCGCGGAGGTGCGGGAGCGCGGCGCGCGTCGCGAAGAACGCGCCGTCGCAGTTGACGTCCATCATCTGCCGGTACGCCGCCGTTTCGAGGCTCTCGACGTCACCACTGCGGCCGAGGCCGGCGTTGTTCACGAGCACGTCGACGCCGCCGTACGCCTCGACGGTGGCGTCGACGAGCGACTCGACTTCGGCCTCCACGGTGACGTCCGTCGGCACGACGTGGGTGTCGGCGTCGTACTCGGCCGCGAGGTCGTCCGCGATGGTTTCGAGGCGTTCGCGGCGTCGCGCGGCGAGCACGACCGTCGCACCCTCGCGGGCGAAGACGTGTGCGGTGGCTTCGCCGATGCCGCTGCTCGCGCCCGTGACGATGGCGACGTCGCCGTCGAGTCCTGCTGAGACCATGTGCGGCGCGTGTGGCGCGAGCGGCTTGATAGTTCGCCCAGCGAACAGTTATGTTCGGGGAGCACCAACAGAATACCGGGAGACAATGACAGGCAAGAACCTACTGATGGTGGTCGGCGACTTCGGCGAAGACCTCGAAATCGTGGTCCCGTTCCAGGCGCTGCAGGCGGTCGGCCACGAGGTTGACGCCGTCTGCCCCGAGAAGGAAGCCGGCGAGAAGGTGAAGACCGCGATTCACGACTTCCGCGGCGACCAGACGTACCTCGAAGAGCGCGGGCACGACTTCGAACTGACCGCGACCCTCGCGGAGGTCGACCCCGCGGACTACGACGGCCTCGTGGTGCCGGGCGGCCGCGCGCCGGAGTACCTCCGGACGTACGACGAGGTCATCGAGACGGTCCAGCACTTCTTCGAGGCGGACAAGCCCGTCGCGACGCTCTGCCACGGCCCGCAGATTCTCGCGGCGGCGGGCGTGCTGGACGGCTACGAGATGACGTCGTACCCGGCGGTGCGCGCGGAGTGCGAGCGCGCCGGCTGCACGTGGGTCGACGAGGTGACGACGGACGGGAACCTCGTGACCGCGCAGGCGTGGCCGGACCACCCAGAGTGGATTTCCCAGTTCCTCGACCTGCTCGGGACGGAAGTCCAACACGGCGAGGGGGTTCCCGCCGGCGACTGACCGCCGGGGGCGCCCGCACGTCCGCAGAAACTCGCTTTAGGTTTTCCCAATCGGAAACAGTTTTTTCGCAAACGCGAACCGGAACCCGTGAAATCCGTAACCGTTATGCGTCCCACGCCCCTCCGTACAGACGACTGAGGCAATGGCTACGCTCGAACTCAAAAACGTACACGCGAAAGTCGCAGAAGAAGGCGGAGAGCAGATTCTCGAAGGCGTCGACCTCGAGATTCCCTCGGGCGAGATTCACGCCCTGATGGGCCCGAACGGGTCGGGCAAGTCGACCACTTCGAAGATCATCGCCGGCCACCCGGCCTACGACGTCACCGAGGGTGAAGTCCTCCTCCACCTCGAGGAGGGTGACTTCGACGACGTCGCCGAGCTGCCGGAGGACGCGCGGACGTGGAACCTCCTCGAACTGGAGCCGAACGAGCGCGCCGCGCTCGGCATCTACCTCGGCTTCCAGTACCCCGCGGAAATCGAGGGTGTCACGCTCGTGAACTTCCTCCGCACCGCGCTCAACGCGAAGCTCGAAGAGCGCGACGAACTCCTCTTCGGCGAGGACGAGGACGCCGAGGAAGATGACGAGGACGCGGGCTACGAGACCTCCCCGATGGAGGGGCCCGCCGACGAGGGCGAAGTCGGCGTCGCCGAGTTCCAGGAGCTCCTCTCCGAGAAGATGGAGGCGCTGGACATGGACGAGTCGTTCGCGACGCGCTACCTCAACGCCGGCTTCTCCGGCGGCGAGAAGAAGCAGAACGAGGTCCTCCAGGCCGCCATCCTCGAACCGTCGATCGCCGTGCTCGACGAGATCGACTCCGGCCTCGACATCGACCGCCTGCAGGACGTCGCGAAGGGCATCAACGCGCTGCGCGACGAACAGGACACGGGTATCCTCCAGATCACCCACTACCAGCGCATCCTCGACTACGTCGAACCCGACCGCGTCCACATCATGCTCGACGGCGAAGTCGTCATGGAAGGGGACGCCGAGCTCGCCGAACAGCTCGAAGACAAGGGGTACGACTGGGTGCGCGAGCAGGTCTACGAGACCGCATAACACAACATCATGAGTTCAGACCAAGACCACCTCGAAGAAACCGACACCGAGGCCCGATTCGAATTCAAGAAGGAGGAGAAGTCCGCCTTCAAGTCCGAGAAGGGTCTCACTGAGGAGACCATTCGGCTCATCTCCGAAGACAAAGACGAGCCCGAGTGGATGCTCGACCGGCGCCTGCGCGCCCTCGAGCAGTACAAGAAGATGCCGATGCCGACGGACTGGCCGGGTCAGCCGGACCTCTCCGAACTCGACGTCGAGGAGATCGTCCCCTACATCCGCCCCGACGTGGACAAGCGCTCGGGCGCGGACAACTGGGAGGACCTCCCGGACGACATCCAGGACACGTTCGAACAGCTGGGCATCCCCGAGGCCGAGCGCGAGGCGCTCTCCGGCGTCGGCGCCCAGTACGAGTCCGAGGTCGTCTATCAGAACATGCAGGAGCGCTGGGAGGAGAAGGGCGTCGTCTTCTGCAACATGGACGAGGCCGTGCAGGAGTACCCCGAACTGGTCAAAGAGCACTTCATGACGAAGTGCGTGCCGGCCAGCGACAACAAGTTCGCGGCGCTCCACGGCGCGGTGTGGTCCGGCGGGAGCTTCGTGCACATCCCCGAGGACGTGACCGTGAATATGCCCGTGCAGGCGTACTTCCGGATGAACTCCGAGGGCATGGGCCAGTTCGAGCACACGCTCATCATCGCCGAGGAGGGTTCGGAGGTCCACTACATCGAGGGCTGTTCGGCGCCGAAGTACGGCAGCCACAACCTCCACTCCGGCGGCGTCGAAGTCTTCGTGAAAGAGGACGCTCACGTGCAGTACTCGACCGTGCAGAACTGGTCGAAGAACACGTTCAACCTCAACACGAAGCGCGCCATCGTCGAGGAGAACGGCACCATGGAGTGGGTCTCCGGTTCCATGGGGTCGAAGGCGACGATGCTGTACCCCTCCTCGATTCTGAAGGGCCGCGGCGCGACCGACAACCACATCACCATCGCGTTCGCGGGCGAGGGCCAGGACATCGACACCGGCGCGAAGGTCTACCACAACGCGCCCGACACGAAGTCCACCATCGAGTCCAAGTCCATCGCGAAAGACGGCGGCCGCACGAACTACCGCGGCCTCGTCCACATCGCCGACGGCGCCGAGAACTCCTCGACGTCCGTCGAGTGCGACGCGCTGATGTTCGACAACGAGTCCACCAGCGACACAATGCCGTACATGGAGATCAACGAGTCGAAGGTGGACGTCGCCCACGAGGCGACCGTCGGCAAGATCGGCGACGAGGACGTCTTCTACCTCCAGTCGCGCGGCCTCGACGACGACGACGCCAAGCAGATGATCGTCGCGGGCTTCATCGAGCCCATCACGGAGGAACTGCCCATCGAGTACGCGGTCGAGCTCAACCGCCTCATCGAACTCGAGATGGAGGGGAGCCTCGGATAACATGAGCGCGCAACTGCACCAGGACATCAGCGAAGAGACCGTACGGCAGCTCGCCGACGAGCGCGACGAGCCCGAGTGGCTGCTCCAGACGCGACTGGACGCCCTCGACGCGCTCGACGACCTCGACTACCCGAACGTCATCGAGACGCCGGGCCGCAAGTGGACGGACCTCGAGGACCTCGACTTCGAGGCGCTGGTCGACCCGCTCGGACAGACCGAGCAGAAAGACCAGGTCGGCCCCGAGGACGTCGAAGTGGCGTCCTTCCACGAGGCCCTGCAGGACGACGACCTCGCCGAACTCGTCGAGGAGCACTTCGGCAGCATCGTCGACCCCCAGCAGAACCGCCTGACCGCGCTCTCGACGGCGCTGTTCACGACCGGCACGGTCGTCTACGTGCCCGCGGGCGTCGACGCCGAGGACGTGACGATTCGGACGTCGATGACCTCCCGGTCGCTGTTCAACTACACGCTCGTCGTCACCGAGGACAACGCCTCCGTGACGATTCTGGAGCGCCAGGACACCGCCGAGGACGCCGCCGAGGTCGAGGACGGCCGCTACTACTCGGGCGTCGTCGAACTCGACGCGGGCGAGAACTCCTACGTCCAGTACGGGAGCCTGCAGGACTTCGACGAGGACACGTACAACTACACCGTCAAGCGCGCTGACGCGACCACCTACAGCACGGTCGACTGGATCGAGGGCAACCTCGGCAGCCGCCTGACGAAGACCAGCGTCTCCACGGAGCTCAACGGCGACTCCAGCGAGACGAAGATCGTCGGCGCGTTCTTCGGCCACGACGGCCAGCACTTCGACCTCGACTCGAAGGTCTGGCACCGCGCCGAACACACGACCGCCGACCTCGTGACGCGCGGCGTCATCGACGACGACGCGCGCTCGGTGTACGAGGGCGTCCAGGACGTCGGGAAGGACGCCTGGGACACGTCCAGCTACCAGCGCGAGAACACGCTGATGCTGAGCGACGAGAGCGAGGCCGACGCCTCCCCGAAGCTCATCATCAACAACCACGACACCGAGGCCAGCCACTCCGCGACCGTCGGCCAGGTCGACGAGGAGACGCTGTTCTACATGGAGAACCGCGGCGTCCCCGAGCAGCTCGCCACGGACATGCTCGTGGAGGGCTTCTTCGTGCCGGTGCTCGAAGAGGTCGAAGTCGAGGAGCTCCGCGAGGACCTCCAGACGCGCATCCACGAGCGCCTGCAGTAGGCGCTCGCTCCGAGGACGGCACCGACGCGCCGTCGTCGGAGGGAACGGTTTAAGTCCGCTTCTCTCTCAGTTACGAGTAGTATGACCGGAGTACCGCCGTCGAGGTGTGTGCCGTGAGCACGGTCGCGGCCCGCGTCGACTCCGACGACCAGCTCGCGCGCCTCCTCCAGATCGGCATCGTCCTCGAGGAAGTCGTGGAGGCGCGCGCGCACCGCCACTACCAGTCGCTGCCCGCCGCGGAGCGCGACGAAGCCATCGAGGCGCTGCTCTCGGAAGCCAGCGAGGAGTCCGCGGAACACCGCCGCCGGCTCGAATCGCTCGTCGAGGCCCTCGACGCCGACAGCATCCCCTTCGAGGACGTCAAGGAGCTCGTCGCGGGGAGCTACGGGCAGACCGGCCCGGAGGACTTCGACGGCGTGCTCTACGACCAGCTCCACGGCGAGGAGACCGCGTACAAGTTCTACGACGACCTCATCGACGCCGTCGAGGCCAGCGAGGCGTCGTTCAGCGTCGACCGCGAGTCGGTCTTGGAGACGCTCCGGGAGATTCGCCACGCCGAAGCGGAGGGCGTCGAAGAAGTCGCGAAACTGATGGAGGCCCGCGCATGAGCACGAACGAACCCACTCAACGCCGGAGGTGTGTCGCGTGAACACTGCCGACCAGTACCTGAAGACCATCTTCCTCGTCGAACAGCTCGAGGACGGCCCCGCGGCGACCGGCGAACTCGCCGACCGCCTCGGCGTCAGCCCCGCGAGCGTCAACGAGATGGTCGGGAAGCTCGAGGACCGCGGACTCGTCACCCACGAGAAGTACAAGGGCGCGTCCGTCACCGACGACGGCGAAGCCCGCGCCCGCGAGGCGCTGCAGACGTACTGCATCCTCGAGCGCTTCCTCGCGAACGTCCTCGACGTCGACGACTTCCGCGCGGAAGCCCGCCAGCTGGAACCGGTCATCGACGAGACGGTCGCCGACCGCCTCGACATGATTATCGACCGCGAGCCGCAGTGTCCGGAGTGCTTCGACGCCGACGCCGACGCGTGCGGCCTGCTCGTCGAGGAAGGCATCGAAGCTGACGACTGAGGCGGCGCGGGGACTCCTCCACAGCCCGCGAAAAGCAATCTTATTGTGTTCCCGCCGGCTACCGTCGGTTGCAGTCCCGTGGTGTAGTGGCCAATCATATGGGCCTTTGGAGCCCATGACGGCGGTTCGAATCCGCCCGGGACTACTGTCAAATTTCTTACACTTTTGCGAGGGCTGCAGCGCGGACGTCGATTGAGGGGACCGGCAGACCCGTTAATCTGTAGCGCGTACGGAGGACAATGACCGAGACCATCCGCGTCCTCCACGTCGACGACGAGCCGGGGTTCGCGGAGATGGCCGGCGAGTTCCTCGAACGCGAGGACGACCGCATCGAGGTCGTGACGGCCGCCGACGCCAGCGACGGATGCGGGATTCTCGCCGAGGACGACGTCGACTGCGTCGTCTCCGACTTCGACATGCCGGGGAAGAACGGCATCGAGTTCCTCGAAGCCGTCCGCGACGACTATCCCGACCTTCCATTCATCCTCTTCACCGGGAAGGGCTCCGAGGAGGTCGCCAGCGACGCCATCTCCGCGGGCGCGACCGACTACCTCCAGAAGGAGGCGGGCACCGACCAGTACACGATTCTGGCGAACCGCGTGCTGAACTACGTGGACACGGCGCGCGCGAACGCCCACCGGCAGCGCCAGCTGGACGCCATCGAGGCCGCCGAGGAGGGCATCAGCATCCTCGACGCGGACGGCGAGTTCATGTACGTCAACGAGGCGTACGCCGACCTCTACGGCTACGAGGCCGACGATCTCGTCGGCGAGCACTGGCGAATCCTGTACCCCGACGGCGCGGTGTCGCGCGTCGAGAACGAGATCCTCCCGCACGTCAGGGACACGGGCGTGTGGAGCGGGCAGACGACGGGGCTGCGGGCGGACGGCGAGACGTTCGTCGAGGACCACACGCTGGCCCAGACCGAGAACGACGAACTCGTCTGCACGGTGCGGGACGTCACGGAGGACCGCGAGCGCGGGCAGGCGCTGGCGGCGCTGCACGACGCGGCAACGGACCTGGAAGCGGCCGACACGAACGGCGAGGTGTACGAGATTCTCGTGGACGCCGCCGAGCACATCCTCGACTTCGACCTCGTGGCCGTGGACATCCACGAGGGCGACGCGCTCGTGCAGGCGGCGTGGTCGCTGGACGCCGACACCGAGGGGTACTGGGAGGTGACGCCGCTGGACGAGGACACGTTCGCGACGCGGGCGTACCGCCGGCAGGAGACCATCGTCGCCGACGACCTCCGGGAGTACGAGATTACGCCCGCCGACCCCGACTACCGGTCGGCGTTGACGACGCCCATCGCGGACATCGGGACGTTTCAGGCGGTCTCCCGGGAGCCGGAGGCGTTCGGCGCGACCGACCGGGAGCTGGCGGAGCTGCTCGCGGGGCACGCCCGCGAGGCGCTCACGCGCCTGGAGTCCGAGCGCCGGCTCCGCGAGCGCACGGCTGAGCTGGAGCGACAGAACCAGCGCCTCGAGGAGTTCGCGACCATCGTCAGCCACGACCTCCGCGCCCCGCTGAACGTCGCGAGCGGTCGCCTCGAACTCGCTCGCGAGGACGGCGACAGTCAGAACCTCGCGGCGGTCGCGGAGGCGCTGGACCGCATGGAGACGCTCATCGAGGACACGCTGACGCTCGCGCGCGAGGGGCAGGCGGTGACCGACCGCGAGCGCGTCGACGTCGCGGCGGTCGCCGAGCAGTGCTGGGAGCGCGTCGTCGACGAGTCGGGGTCGCTGGCGGTCGTCGACGAGTTCGCGATTCGCGGGGACCGCGACCGGCTCCAGCAGGTGTTCGAGAACCTCGCCCGGAATGCCGTGGAGCACGCCGGCGACGACGTCACGGTTCGCGTCGGCGTGCTCGACGACGCCTCGGGGTTCTACGTGGCGGACGACGGCCGCGGCATCCCCGCCGAGGAACGGGAGGCGGTCTTCGGGCACGGGTACACGACCAGCGACGACGGCACGGGGTTCGGGCTCGCCATCGTGGAGGAGATCGCGGACGCGCACGGCTGGGAGGTCGAGGTCACGGACAGCGCCGAGGGCGGCGCGCGCTTCGAGTTCACGGGCGTGGAACTGGTCGAGGAAATCGCGGACGCGCAGTAGGTGCCAGCGACGCGGCGGGCGCGAGCAGCGGTACCGCGTGGTGGAGGGCAGGAGAGAAGCCGATGCGGCTGATGCTCGTTACGACCGGGTCGCGCGAGCCTCGCGGACGTCCGCGCCGTCCCGCACCATGTCCGGGCAGTCCGGGCAGACGCGGGGCTGTTCGACGCCGGGCGGCGTGAACACGCGGACGTAGTCCTTGGTGACGAACGACTCGCAGTTCTGGCAGAGCGGCATCTCGATTGGAGGGGATGAAGTGTCAGTATATATGTTTTGTGTGCGTTCCAGCGAGGTGAATAAATAGGTCTCGGGAGCCCGCGGAGCGAACGGCCTAACCGTCGCGGCCGCCTCCAGCCGGTATGAGCGATACGTTGGAGTCGCTGCCGGACCGGCCGCTGCGACAGCAGGAAGTCACCGCGCTCAACCACGCCGACGCGTTCTCGCTGGTGGTGCCCGTCGACCGCGAGGACGCCGTCGAGGCCGACACCCGCGAGCCCGTCGTCATCACCGAGCGCGTCATCCTCGGCACCGACGACTGGGTGACGGGGCTGGTGTACGACGACGGCTGGCTGGAGGTCGAGTCCGTCGCCATCGACGACCCCGACGAGGAGCGCTTCGACGCCATGCGGGACTGCGAGGCCGCCGTCGCGGACTACGACCTCGAGTGACTCACTGGGTCTCGGGAGGCCTGCAAAAGGCTAAAGAGAGAAACAAGCCTTCATTGTAGTAATGACTGTACGTGTACGCCGACTAACGGAGGTGAGACCGTGGGCGTCGAGATAAAGGAGTCGCCGGTCTCCGAGTCGCAGTTCGACGAGATGGCGGCGTTCGTCCGCGACTACCTCGAAGCCAGCGTGGAGAACGAGGACGACGGCGGGCGGATGCGGTGGTACCCGTGGCACTCCGCGGAGTACCGGTTCACGCACATCCGCAACGTCGTCGACCTCGGCGAGCGCATCGCCAGCGAGGAGGGCGCGGACGTCGACGTCGTCCGCGTCGCGGCGCTGTTCCACGACATCGCGAAACTGGAAGCCGAACAGGAGGAACACGCCGACGAGGGCGCGCGCATCGCGCGGAAGTACCTGGAGACCCACGGCGACTTCGCGCCGTCGTTCGTCGACCAAGTGTGTGCGGCCATCGCCGACCACTCCCATCAGGGCGACCTCTCGGAACTCCCGCTGGAGACGCGGTGTCTCATCGAGGCCGACGTCCTCGACAAGGCGGGCGCAAACGGCGCGGCGCTGATGCTGCTGCGGATGGGCTACGAGGCCCGCACGCACGTCGACGCCGCGGAGATGATAGACCGCGTGCTCGAACGAGGGGAGACCGCCGCCGAGCGCGTGGAGAGCGACACCGCCGACTCCATCGCCCACCAGCGCGTCAAGCGCGTGCGGTGGTTCCGGGAGTGGCTGGAAGCCGAAGTGCCGGGGATGCGCGAGTAGCTACAGCCCGGCCGCCCTTCTCAGGAAGAGTACGCCGAACAGCGCCAGCACTCCCGCGCTGGCGTACGCGACGACCGTGCCAAACGCGTCCACGCGCTCGCCGGCCGCGCGCAGCGACGCGGGGAACCCCGCGACCCACACGAGGATGCCGGCGAAGAACCCGGCGATGGTGAGCGCGCCGTTCGCGGCGGAGAGCTGGACGCCGAACGCCGAGAACTCGGTCGGGTTCAGCAGGCCGACGCCGGCGGTCAGCCACCACGTCACCTGGTAGGGGTTGGTGAGCGCGAGCACGAACGCCTTCCGGAAGCCGCGGCCCTCGGCGGGCTCGGCGTCGGAGAACGAGCCAGCGTCGCGGAACGCGCCGTACGCGTAGTAGAGCATCAACACGCCGCCGACGCCGACCATCAGCGTCCGCACCGTGGGCGCGTCCTGGATGAAGGCGACGACGCCGACGAGCGCGAGCGCGAAGAAGCACGCGTCGGCAGTCATCGCGCCCAGCCCCGCGAAGAAGCCCGCGCGCCAGCCGCGGGTGACGGCTTCCTCGGCGATGACGGCGTTCATCGGGCCGGGCGGCGCGGCCAGCGACAGCCCGAGCGCGAGCCCGGCGACCACGGAGACGGCGGCGTCGAACACGGCTACAGGTAGTCGCGGCCGGAGAAAAAGACGCCGGTTACGGCGTCAGCGACACCGGGAGCAGGCGGGCGACCGTCGCGACGATGGCCTCCCAGACGGAGACGTCGAACAGGAGCTGGAGCGCGACGTCGCCGGCGAAGAAGAAGAACAGCGCGGCGGCCGCGGCGTGCGCGCGGCGCACGTCGAAGCTCCGGGAGAACCGCGCGAAGAACATCGCGTTCAGCAGGCTGACGGGGACGATGGCGGCCATCTCGCCGACCCAGATGGCGGGCGCGGCGCCGTACTGGGTGGCCAGTCCGATGGTGACCATCTGGGTCTTGTCGCCGAACTCGCCGGCGAACATCATCGCGAAGATGGGGACGAACCCGCCGAAGTACGTGGGGATGGCGCGCCCGAAGATGGTGGCTTGCTCGAAGCGGCCGCCGAGCGCGACGACGCCGCCGTCCCCCTGCATCGGGCCGGATTCGCCCTCGGCGGGCATCGAGCGCAGCAGGACGACGCCGAACACGAAGAAGAGCACGCCCGTGATGGCGTCGAGGTAGACGCCGGGCAGCGCGCTGCGGAGCGCGTTCCCGACGACGATTTCGATGGCGGTCCAGATGGCGAACGCGGAGGTGGCGGCGGCGACGACGACCTTCGGGTCGTACTGCGTGGACAGCCCGGCGATGATGAACTGGACTTTCTCGCCGGGGAGGGCGGCCAGCTGCGCGGCGAACGCGATGGCGGCCAGTTCCGCGAAGCCGGTCACGCCTCGGTCACCTCGGCGTCGTCGTCGGCTGCGCGCACGCGGATGACGGTCGCGACGCGGTCCGGGAGGTGGACGTCCTCGCCGTCGGCCTCGACGACGAACAGCCCGATGGGGGCGTGCTCGCGGACGGCGAGTTCGGTGCCGGGCTGGATACCGGCGTCCTTGAGGTAGCGAAGCTCCTCGGAGTTGCGGTCGTCGACGCGCGCGACGACGACGCGGTCGCCGGCGGCGTGGTCCGCGAGCGCGGTGGTCTCAGGGTGTTCGGGGGGTTCGAGGTCGGCGCTGGGAATCGGGTCGCCGTGCGGGTCGACGGCGGGGTCGTCGAGCTTCCGGGCGAGCCGGCGCTCGAACTCCTCGCTGATGTGGTGTTCGAGCGCGTCGGCCTCGTCGTGGACCTCGTCGTACTCGTAGTCCAGGTGGTCCGCGAGGAACGACTCCAGCAGGCGGTGGTGGCGAAGCACCTCCAGCGCGACGGTCTCGCCCTCGGGGGTGAGTTCGACGCCCTTGTACTTCTCGCGGGCGACGAGCCCGCGGTCTTCGAGCTTCCCGACCATGCTGGTGACCGTCGGGGGCGTGACGTCGAGGTAGTCGGCGATGGCGGAGGTCTTCACCGGCGGGCCGCGCTCGCGCTGGAGCACGTAGACCGCCTTCAGGTAGTCCTCCATGACGTCCGAGAGCATTCCTTGTCGTGTTTTAGACGCGTCTAAACAAATAGTTGGCGGAGGCCAACTGTGAGCGCGAGGGGGCGCCGAAGGACAAGTTACCTGTAGTGTCCGCCTGACAGTCCCGCGTATGCCCCGCACCCGGCGCGCCCTCCTCGCCAGCACCGCCGCCCTCGCGACCGGCGCAGTCGCCGGCTGTAGCGGCCCCCTCCGGGAGAGCCGTCCGGACGCGACCGGTGCGTCCGACGCGTGGGCGACCAGACACGGCGGGAGCCGGCGGACCCGCGCCAGCGACGCGGCCGCCGTCACCGCCGCGCCCGCGAGACAGTGGCGCGACACCGACTTCCCGCAGTACGAGGGCGCCGTCTTCACGGCCGACGGCGGCGCCTTCGTTGTCGACACGCACGCCGTCGTCGCCGTCGCGCCGGACGGCGGCGTGCGCTGGCGCGACGACGCCGGCTACTACGGCCAGCCGCTGCTCACGCGCGACGCCGTCGTCGCGGACTCGATGGACGGCGGTCTCGTCGCGCTCGACCGCGAGTCCGGCGAGCGCGCGTGGACCGGCGCCAAGGTGGCGCCGACCGCACTCGCCGCCGGCCGAATTCTCGGTGACGCGGGCTCCGACACGATAGCCGCTGCACGACCCGGCGGGGGAACCGCGTGGTCCCGCGGCGCCGCTCACGCGGACCACGTGCCGGCCGTCGCCTGCGAGGGGGACACGGTCGTCGCCGCGTACACGTACCGTCACCGGCCGCGGGACGACGACACCACGGCGCGGACCCGGTCGACGGTCGTCGCATACGACGCCGACAGCGGCGACGTGCAGTGGCAGTTCGGCGTCCCCGGGACCGTCGAGCGACTCGCGGTCCGGGACGGGTGGGCGCACGTCGGCGCCGGGATTCGAGGGCTGGGCGCGGTGCTGTCCGCCGTCTCGCTGTCCGAGGGTCGCGTCGCGGTTCGCCACACGTTCCCGGGCGCGTGGTTCGACGGCCTGACAGTCGCCGGCGACCGCGCGGTCGCCGCCGCGGGGCCGCGGCTCGCGGGCTTCGACGAGCACTTCGACGGCCCCGTCTGGAGGGAGTCGTTGCCGGCGCGCCCGAGTTCGCTGGCCGCGGCGGGGTCGCTGGTGTACGCGACGTGGGGCGCGTCGGCCGACGGAACCGTCGTCGCGGCGTACGACCCCGCCGACGGGACGCAGCAGTGGCGGGTCACGCTGCCGACGGACTGGGGGTACGTCGCGGGCGCGACCGACGGGCGCGTGTTCGTCGCCGCGAACGACGACAGCGGACTGTACGCGCTCGGCTGAGGAAGGAGTGGAAGTGAGTCAGGCCGGGTCGCTGGCGTCCGCGGGCGTCGCAGCGGTGCTCTCGCGGCGGTTGCGCGCGAGCAGCGCGGCGAACAACACGAGGCCGACGCCGCGGAGCGCGAGGTCGAGCGCGAGCGGCACGGCGCCGGTGGCGACGCCGAACAGCCCCAGGACGTCGAAGGCGCTGGTGACGACCAGCGACGGCGCCATCAACAGTAGCGAGCTGACCGCGAACGCGGTGCGCTCGACGCCGCTCACGTCCGTGTAGACGAACCCGATGACCGTCGCGGCGAGCGCGATGACTCCGAGGAAGACGCCGATTACGGGGAGCAGAATCTCGGGGACGGAGTAGCTCAAGTCCAGCAGGTCAGCGACGCCGACGACGCTGAACTGCTCGCCGACCGGGAGGTCACCGGGGTTGCGGCGCAGCATCACGATGCCGGGCGTGACGACGAACGCGAACGGCACGATGGCCTTGTTCAAGGAGAGCTTGAACGCCTCGATGCCCGTCTGGAAGGCGTCCGACTTCGCCACCCCGGAGGCGGCGTACGCGGCAACCGCGACGGGAGGCGTGATGTCCGCTATCACCCCGAAGTAGAGGATGTAGAGGTGTGCGGCCAGCTCCGGCACGCCGAACGGCGTCAACACGGGCGCCAGCAGCACCGAGAGGATGATGTACGTCACCGTCGTCGGCATCCCCATTCCGAGGATGATAGAGGAGACGGCGGTGATGAACAGCACGAGCACCAGCGACCCGCCGGCGACCGACCGGATGAGCGAGACGAGGTTCGGGCCGAGGCCGGAGATGCTGATGACGCCGGGGATGATGCCGGCGGCGGCGACGGCGACGACGACCGGGACGGCCGTGCGCGCGCCGTCCTCCATGGACTTCGCGACGAACGTGCCGTAGCGGTAGAGCGCGTTCGACGCGAGACCGGGGCGGTTGACCGCACCGGCGGTCGTCTCGGCGGCGTCGTCGACGGCCTCGTCGAAGTTCAGCACGGTCGCATCGAGGCCGGGCCGCACCAGCATCGTGACGACGCCGGCCGCGATGGCGAGCCAGCCGATGTCACCGAGCACGGCGGCGAACGCCGCGGCCGCCGGCTGGGCACCGCTCCCGCCGCCGGTGAGCGCGGCGAGGATGCCGCCGCCGACCAGCAGCTCCGAGAGGAACGTCCCGCCGGCCAGCGCCGCGAAGACGACCGCGAGCATGCCGCGGGTCTCGTCGCCGTACGCGGCGACCAGCGCGAGTAGCGCGCCGATGGCGACGACCGTGAACCACGCCGACCGCGCGACCGACAGCCGCTCGATGATGAGGTAGTACAACAGCAGCCCCAGCGGCAGGAGGTAGAACCACCCCGACCGGAGGTGCGAGCGGATGTCCACGAGCTCGGACTTGTCGAGGCCGCCGATGCCCTGCTTGACGGCCTCGAAGTGGACCATCACCCAGACGCCGAAGAAGAACACGACAGCGGGGATGGTGGCGGCGACGATGACGTCCGCGAACGGCGTCTGCGTGTACTGGACGATGAGGAACGCCGCCGCGCCCATCACGGGCGGGAGAATCTGGCCGCCCGAGGACGCGGAGGCCTCGACGCCGCCCGCGAACTCCGGCCGGTAGCCGGACTTCTTCATCAGCGGAATCGTGAACGCGCCCGTGGTCACCGTGTTCGCGATAGAGGACCCGGAGATGGTGCCCATGAATCCGGAGGCGAGGATGGACGCCTTCGCGGGGCCGCCCTTTCGGGTGCCGGTGGCGCCGTACGCGAGGTCGATGAACCACTGGCCTGCGCCGGACATCTCCAGGAACGCGCCGAAGAGGATGAAGATGTAGATGAACTGCACGGAGACCGTCACGGGAATCCCAAACACGCCGTTCTCGGTGTTGTACCAGAGGTTCTGGACGATGTCCGGCCACGAGAACGACGGAATCGAAAGCACGCCGACGTAGGCGGCGTCCTGTGGGATGTAGAATCCGAACCGGGCGTAGACGATGAACAGCCCGACGATGACCATCAGCCAGAGGCTGATGGCGCGGCGGGTCGCCTCCAGCACGAGCAGGACGCCGACGACGCCCAGCACGAACGCGTAGGAGGTGTCCGCGAGCGGGCCGAGCAGGAACGCCAGCGGCTCCAATAGGGACGCCAGCGGTTCCACGACGAAGCTGAGCGCGTCGAGGTAGCCCAGCCACACCTCGGGGGCGGGCCGCCCGGCCTCCAGCCCGAACCGGCGCATCTCCTGAATCTCGGCGAAGTCCGTGATGAAGTAGACGGCGGTGAGCGCCGAGACCGCGGCGAAGACGACGTCGACGGGGGCGACGCGGTCGAGGTCGCGGTCGACCATCGCCCACGCCAGGAACGCGCCGACGCGGCGGACGCCGCGCGTGACGGGATGGGAGGCGCCGAGCCGGTCGTCGAGCGCGGCGGCGAACGCGACACACCGCCTCGCGACCGGACCGTCACCCGTGCTCGCGGGGTACAGCAGGAACGTGAGCACGAGCGCGAACGCCACGTGGACCGCGTTGGTTTGGAGGAGCTGGAGCCGCGCGAGCACGAACTCGCCGACGAGCGGGAGCGTGACCGAGAGCTCGGAGCCGCGCGCCGCGAGCCACATCTGGAAGACGGAGAACGCGACGCCGACGACGGCGACGGCTATCACGCTCCAGCCGCGTAAGCTGCGCTTGCGTTCTATCTCCTGCAGTACTGATTCGGCGTCCTCGGCCGGGGAGTCGGTTGGGTGTTCAGACATGGATAGCGTCGAGTGCGTCCGCCAACACCGAACGGTGGACGACGTGAACGTCGACTGATTCGGCGTCCGTCAGCGCTACGAGGTCGTAGGTCTCATCGCCGACGTGAAGCTTGTGCTTCGCCACGCGACCCGGAGCGACCGTCAGCCGCGTCGTGTTGCCGGGCGGGTCGTAGACGAACGTCCCGTTCTCCCGGGTGACGTTCGCGCCGCTGGGCAACCCCCAGCCGTAGGACTCGAACGCCATGCGAGTCATCTCCAGGCGGTCGCCACGGACCGTGTAGCCGTCGTAGACGCGCGTCTTCTCGACGCTGTGCGTGTACTCGAGTGCGACCGTGGTGCCGTCCTCGACCGGGGCGTCGAGGTACTGCTCGCCGGTCTCGGTGTCCTCGACGACGAGGACGGTCTCGCCGGGCGCCACCGCGGCGACCGCGACCGAGCTGACCGCGAGAGCGACGACGGCGAGGACGGCGACGCGCGTCCGCCTCATGGGGACGTCTGTAGTGTCATCTGTGTGGGGTCGTGACGAGTGAAACGCGGTTCGAAGCGGCGGCCAGCGGCCGCCGCGAGTCGGGCGTTACTGGTCGAAGTACGCGGCCGCGCCGGGGTGGAGTTCGATGGACATCCCGTCCTGTGCGCTGTCCGCGCCGATGAAGTCCGTCTTGATGGTGAGGTCGTCGACGTTGTCGAAGATGGCCGCGGTGACCTCCTCGACGGTGCTGTCGTCGACGCTGTCATTGGTCGCAATCATCGCCTGCACGGAGACCGTCTCGACGTCCTCGCTGACGCCAGAGTACGTGCCGCCGGGGATGGTGTCGTTCGCGAACCACGACGCCGAGTCCTTGACGGCCTCGCGGTTCTCGCCGTCGATGGGGACGATGTTGAGGTTGTTCGTGTTCGCGAGGTCCGCGATGGCGCCGACCGGCCAGCCGCCGACGACGAACGCGGCGTCGATGTCGCCGTTGCGGAGCTGGTCGGCGGCCTGCGAGAACGACGCGTTCTGCTCCTCGAAGTCATCGACGCCGACGGCCTCCAGAATCTGGAGCGCGTTGACCTGCGTGCCGGAGCCGAGGTCGCCGGTGTTGACGGTGGCGCCGGAGAGGTCCGAGACCGTCTCGATGCCCGTGCTCTCCAGCGTGACGAGCGTGATGGTCTCGGGGTACAGCGTCGCGACGCCCATCAGGTTCTCGACGGGGTCGTCCTGGAAGGCGTCGATGCCGGTGCCGTTCTTCGCGAAGTACGCGATGTCGTTCTGGATGAGCGCGAAGTCGGCGTCCGTATCCGCGAGACTACCGACGTTCTCGACGCTGGCGCCCGTGGACTGGACGTTCAGCGTGTAGTCGGTGTTGTCCTCGACGACCGTCTTGAACTCGTTGGAGAGCGGGAAGTACGTGCCGCCCTGTCCGCCCGCGTGCCACGAGAGCCGGTTACCGTCGCTGCCGCCACCGAGACAGCCGGCGAGTGCCGCGACGCCGGTCAGACCGGCCGCTTGAAGGAACCGCCTGCGTGATTGCTGATTTGACATACGTACATTCGGACTCCCCCAGAACGTATTAAGATTTCGCTCTAACAGACGCGTTCGACGCCCAAAATCGGGTAACGTGGCCAGATATTATCTGATTTTGTAGTTGATATTTTCCGGAGTGGACGCGTGTCAGACTTCTGTTCGTTGTCAGATGCCCTTGCTCATCAGGTGCGAGCGCAACACGTCGGCGTCCTTGTTCGCCGTGCCGGTGTTCAGGATGACCACGGTGTCGTCCTCGCCGAACGCGCCGTCCTCGGCGAGCGCCGACGCGCCCGACGCGGCGGCCGCGCACGTCGCGCCCATCTCCAAGCCCTCGTGAGCCGCGACCTGCGTGGCCGCGTCCAGAATCGCCTCGTCGCTGGTGGCGACCGCGCCGCCGTCGCTCTCCCGGAGCGCCTCCAGGACGAGCGGGCTGGCGCCCGGGTCCGGAATCTCGATGCCGCCGCAGATGGTGTCCGGGGTGTCCCACGGCTCGTGGACGTCGCGGCCCTCCTGGAACGCGCGGACGATGGGCGCACAGCCCTCCGCCTGCGCGGCGTACATCGCCGGGAGGTCGTCGGTGAGCCCGAGGTCGCGGAGCTCCTTCGCCGCCTTGTGCATCCCGACGAGGCCGACGCCGCCGCCGGTCGGGTAGACCACGTGGTCGGGGGTCTCCCAGTCGAGCTGTTCGGCGGTCTCGTAGTACATCGTCTTCTTGCCCTCGTGTCGGTACGGCGTCTCGAAGGTCTTCACCGAGTACCAGTCGTCGTGCTCGTCCATCGCGTCGTCGAAGGCCGCCCCTGCGTCCCCGATGCGGCCCTCCACGATGGTCATGTCCCCGCCGTGGACGTTCACCATCGCCTTGTTCGCGAAGCCGGAGCGCGACGGCAGGAAGACGTGCGAGTCGATGCCCGCGCGGCCCGCGTACGCGGCCGCCGACTGCCCGGCGTTGCCCGCGGACGCGAGCGCCACGTCGCTGGCGCCGTGCTGAGCGGCGGCGGTGACGGCGACCGTCTGCCCGCGGTCCTTGAACGTCCCCGTCGGGTTGCGGCCCTCGTCTTTGACGTACACCTCACCGACGCCCATCTCGTCGGCGAGCGTCGGGCACTCCACGAGCGCGGTCGCGCCCTCGCCCATCGACACCGCGGCGTCCCGCGAGAACGGCAGCAGCTCCTCGTAGCGCCACATCGAGTCGAATCGCCGCGACTCGAAGGTCTCCCGGGTGACGTCGAGGCTGTCGTAGTCGTAGGTCGGGTCGAGGATGCCCCCGCAGTCCGGACAGCGGTGGGTCGCCTCGGCCGCGTCGAACGTCTCCTCGCAGTCTACGCACCGAAGCCCCTCGAAGGCCGGCGTCGTCTCCATGTGCGGGCCTTCACAGCGGGCGCGAAAAGCCCTGTCCCTTCCGGCGCGGCCGCCCCGAGAGCCCGCACGTTCTTGTCGCCCGCGGGCGAACACTCGGATATGTCTGACTCTCGGGTCGTGGTCGTCGGCGGCGGGCTCGCCGGGCTCACCGCGGCGCGCCACCTCGCCGCGGACGGCTTCGACGTGACGCTGTTCGAGCGCAACGAGGACGTCGGCGGGCGCGTGCGCTCGCGGCGCGGCGACGGCTACGTCTTCGACCGCGGCTTCCAGGTGCTTTTCACCGCGTACCCCGCGGCGCGCCGCGAACTGGACTTCGACGCGCTGGACCTGCGCGCGTTCTCGCCGGGCGCGACCATCTGCCGGGGCGACCGGCGCTCCGTGCTCGCGGACCCCCTGCGGGAGCCCGGCGCGCTCACGCAGACGCTGTTCAACAGCGAGGTCTCGACGATGGACAAGCTCCGCACGCTCCGGCTGCGCGCGGACCTCAAGGCGAAGTCCGTCGGGGAAATCTTCGCCGAACCCGACGCTACCATCGAACAGCACCTCTACACGTACGGCTTCTCCGAGCGGTACGTCGAGCGGTTCGTGCGCCCGTTCTACGGCGGCATCACGCTCGACCGCGGCCTCGACACCTCCAAGCGCATCTTCGAGTTCACGTTCAAGATGCTCTCTGAGGGCGAGACCGTGATTCCGGCGGGCGGGATGGGCGCCATCACGCGCCAGCTCGCCGACCGCGCAGTCGAGCAGGACGCCCGCGTCGTCACCGAGGCGCCCGTCGAGGACCTCGCCGCTGGGGACGGCGAAGTGACCGTCCAGATTCCCGGCGAGACCGTCGAGGCGGACGCCGTCGTGGTCGCCGCGGACCCGAAGGCCAGCCGCGACCTCACGGGCGTCGAGGCGATTCCGACCGACGCCCGCGGCTGCGTCACCCAGTACTTCGCGGTCCCGGCTGGCCACCCGCTCGCGGACAGCGACCGCATCCACCTGAACGCCGACGGCGAAGTGCCGACGACAGTCGCGCCGCTATCCGGCGTCGCCCCCGAGTACGCGCCCGACGACCGCGCGCTCGTCGCCGCCACGACGGTCGGCCACGACGACGCCCGCGACGGCGTCCGCGCGGAGTCCGACGGCGACCTCGAAACCCGGACCCGGGAGACCGTCGCCGAGTGGTACCCGGCGGCGTCGCTGGGCGACTTCGAGGTGTTGCGCACCGACCGCCTGCCGTTCGCGCAGTTCGCCCAGCCGCCGGGCGTCCACGAGTCGCTCCCGGACGTCCGCGACCCCGACGGCCCGGTCTACCTCGCCGGCGACTACACCCACGACTCCTCGATTAACGGCGCGCTGGAGAGCGGAAAAGCGGCGGCGGACGCCGTCAGCGCGGACCTACAGTAGGCCGCGGAACTCGCCGAGCGCCGGGAACGCCAGCGTCTCCCCGTCGCTGACGACGACCGGCCGGAAGCCGCTGGGGTCCGACAGCATCGAGGACAGCGAGTCGTCCCGGCGGAGCCCGTTCACGAGCGTCCCCGGGGCGAGCCGCGTGAACGCCGGCAACACGACGACGTCGCTGCCGTCGTGCTGGCGCGGCCCGTAGAGGAAACACGGGTGGCGCGCGCCCTCGATTTCGACCGCGGGGTGCTCGTGGCCGACGACGTACCGCTCGGCGTCCACCGGCGGGTCGTCGTGGCCGTGCCAGATTGCGGTGCCGTCCGCGAGCACGACCGACTCCTCGGCGTCGATACCGACGGCGTCCAGCATCGCGTCGTGGTTCCCGCGCACCACGCGGAACGTAGCGTCTGCCTCGCGGACGGCCGCCTCGATGGCGCCGACGGTCTCGCGGACGCCCTCGGGGACGCTCCCGTGGACGTGCAGGAGGTCGCCCGCGACCACGACTGTCGCCGGCTCGAACTCCGCGAGCAGGGCGTCGAGGCGCTCCACGAGGTCCGCGCGCTCCCCCAGCGGCAGAGCGACGTCGGAGGCCGCGTCCCGGCCGACGTGGACGTCCGCGAGCACGAGCGCGTCCGCCTCCGGGAGGTACGCGGCGCGCTCACCGAACGCCAGCCACGAGGGAGTGTCGCTCACGCCCCCCAGTCGGCGCTACGCGGGGTTAGGTCCAGCGGTCGAAAACAGCGCCGCGTCCGTCAGCCGATGTACCGAAGGTCTTCCTCGCCGCCGGGACTGGGGCCGTCCTCCATCTCGCGGAGGCGGCTGACGACCTCCTCCATCTCGTCGGCGCGGTCGTCGAGGGCTTCCTCGTCGAGGTCGAAGCCCAGCATCTCCTCCAGCACGGCGAGGACGGCCTTCGCGGCCTTCGGGTCCACGAGGTAGCCCGACGTCTCGCCCATCAGGCACGCGGCGTCGAAGCCGCGGCGGCCGCCGAGGCCCAGCAGGAGGCCGCTGGAGCCGACGATGCCGCCCGCGGGCTCCTCGCTGCGGAACTCCACGCCCGCGTCTTCGAGGCGCTCCTTGAGGTCCTCGTCGGAGACGGCGCCGATGACGTCGTGCTCCTCGACGAGTTCGCCCGTGGGGACGCCGCCGAGCGCGTACAGCTCGCTCGCGCCGAACTCCTCGGCGACGTCGAGGACCGCCTCGGTGACGCGGTAGTGGCCGACGTTGTCCTGCGCCTGGTGGTTGCCCGTCAGCACAAGGAGGTCACGGCCCGCCGTGTCCACGGCGTGAATCTCGGCGTTCGCCAGCTCAGCCACGCTGTCGTCCCCGACCGTGACCTGCGGCGGGAAGTGCTCGCTGTGCACGCGCGCGACCAGTTCGCTGTCGGCCTCCTCGACGACGTGCTCAGCGACGAGCTTCCCGACGTGCCCGACGCCGGGCAGTCCCTCGACGAACACGGGGTCGTCCAGCTCCGGCTCTGACTCCCACGCGATGTCGATTTCGTCCATACCCTAGGGGCGGCTGCGTTCCTTAAGAGCGCGTCGGTACCGCCCGTGTGGGTCCTCGGGGTCGAACGGCGCCGGCGCGCTGTTGACGGCGTCGGCGCCGCAGTCCGGACACTCCGCAGAAAGCGTGTACACCGGGCGGTCGTGGCGCTCGCGCCACGCCGAACACACCCGGATGTCGGACTTCATTCCTCTTCGAGCTGGCGCTCGCGGTGGAAGTTCCCTTCGCCGCCCTGCGCGTCGATCTCCTCGACGGCGCGGGCGCCGGCGGCTTCCAGCTGGTCCTCGGCGGTCTTGTAGTTCGGCGCCTGCACCCGAATCCGGTACTCGGGCGCGCCGACGTACGTCACGTCGAGGTCGGCCTCGTCGGGGACTTCGCCGTTCCCCTCGGCGGCCTGCAGGGCTTCTTTCACGTCGTCGACGCCGTCGGCGTCCGGCGACGTCAGCGTCACGTAGCCCGTGACCGTGACGTACGGCACGGAGACGTTCTCGCGTGCGGTCTCGACGATGGCGTCCTGCTCGTCGTCGTCGAGGTCCGTCTTCTCGAGGGCCTCGTAGCCGTGAATCGCGGCCTGCTCGAACCCCTCGTAGAGGCTGCCGAACTCACCGAGGAGCTCGTTGGCGATGCGGCGGAACTGGTCGTCGTCCATGTCCTCGCCGAACGCCAGCGTCAGCCACTTGTCGGCCTTCTGCTCGTTCTTCCACTCCTGAATCTTGTCCGAGCGCTGGTGGTCGTTGACGTCCTTCAGCGAGAGGTCGATCTGCTGGGCGGACTCGTCGACGTCCAGCACCTTCGCGACGACCGTCTGGTCCTCGTTGACGTGGTCGCGTACGTTCTTGATCCAGCCGCTGGCCACTTCGCTGACGTGCACGAGGCCGCGCTTGTCCTCGTACTCTTCGAGGTCGACGAACACGCCGAAGTCCTCGATGTCGTCGACCTTGCCGACGACGAGTTCGCCCTCCTCGGGCCAGCCGACGTACTTCATCTGGCCTCGACGGTTTCGACGACCTCACCCGTGAACTCCGCCTCGCCGCCGGTCGGACGCGCGAGCGTCGTCCCGCAGACGGCGCAGGCGACCTCCGAGGAGGCCTTCCCGAAGACGATTTGCTCGTTCTCGCAGTCCGGACACTCGACTTTGAAGAATCCACCCGTCATCGTTAGTCCTGAAGGGTGAGACGGCCGGTGCGCCATCCCTCGCGGAGGTGGGCGTTCCCGCACTCGTTGCAGCGGTACTTGAGGTCCGTCTTCTTCGTCGGCTTGTTGCCGACCGGCACCTTCGAGAAGCGGCCGTGGTTCCCGATGGAGGCGTTCGCGCGCTTGGTGCGGCGAGCGTCCCACTTCATGCCGGACGAGCGGCCGGTGCGGACCTTCTCGACCTCGATCTGGTTGTGTTCGTCACAGTGCGGGCAGTAGCTGTTGAATCGGCGTGGCATCTCCATAGGCTAAATCAGCTCTGTTGTCTCTCGGTTACACGCGGCCGCTTAAAATCCGTTTGGTTTCGCGGACGGAACCCCCAGCGCACGCACAGGTTTTTGCTGGCGGCCCGCGACGCCCCGAGTATGGTCCCGCGCCGCACGGTCGCCCTCCCCACAGCCGCGCTCGTCGTCGCGCTCGCGCTCGCCACCGGAGCCGCCGCCGCACCGCCGCCACAAGACGTCTGCGGCGCGTGCGGCGAGTCCTTCGAGTCCGCCGCCGGCGAAGCGGGCGCGCCAGTCACCGTCGTCTCGTCCTCGCTGGACGTCCACGTCCGCGCGAACGGGAGCGCGCACGTCGTCGTGGAGAACGAGCTTGCGGGCGACGGCGCACAGCGAGTCGCGAACCACTCCGACGCGGTCCTCGCCGTGCTCGCCGAGCGCGACGACGGGCTCGCGCCCGTCCCCGAGAACGCCACCCTCAGCGTCGATGAGTCCCGCGTCAGAATCACGCACCTCGACCCCGACTTCGGGCACGCGTCGTTCGGCGGCGTCGTGCTCGCGGACGCGGTCCACGACGCGCGGACGGGCTGGGCGGTCGACACCGACGCCTTCCGCCTGCACGCGCCGGACGGCTACACGATTACCGCGGGCGCGAGCAGCGACGTTCTCTCGCGGGCGTCCGGCGAGTACCTCGACGACGACTACGTGGCGTTCGCGCCCGACAGCGGCGTCGTCTCGACGGTCGCGACCGAACTCGCAATCGGCGTCGAGGTGCTCCCGGGCTTCCTCGCGGCCTCGGGGGTCGTGCTCGCCGTGCCGGTCGTCGCGCTCGCGGTCCTCCTCCGCGCGTTCGGCGCGTTTGTCGACCGCGCCGGCACGCCCGAGGACACCGAACGCGTCGGCACCGCGCTCGCGGCGGCCGGAGCGCTCGTCGCGGTCGTCGCGGTCGCCGCAGGACTGGCGGACACGTCCTTCAGCCTCGTCGGCGCGACCGCGCTGTTCGCCGCGCTCACCGCAGTCGTCGTCGGCGGCCTCGCGGCCACCGGACGGCTCGATGGCGCTCGCGTGCTGACGGCGGCCGCGGTTGGGACGCCGCTGGCGCTCGGCGTCGCCGCGGCCGGCGTCGGCGCGGCCCTCCACCCGGGTGTCGCCACCATGACGGCGGCTCGCGCGCTCTCCGCGGGCCTGCTGGCCGCGCACGGCTGGGCCTTCGCGGTCGTCGGCGCGACCAGAACCGAGCGCGGCGGGTGGACCGACGTCGCGACCGCCGTCGCGCCGTTCGTCACCGTAATCGCGCCGCTCGGAGGCATCGTGGCACTGCTCGGCCCGACGTCGCTGCTGTGGTTCCTCGTGTTCGGGTGGATTCCGCTGCTCGCCGTGTTCGGGCTGCCCACGTACTGGCTGGGCGCCGCGCTCGCCGCCGAGTGACGGCCGGCTTCGAAGCGTTTAATCCGCCACCCTCCGAACCCGCAGTCATGAAGCGACTCATCATCCACGGGGACCCCGGCGTGCGCCGCGACGGCGTCATCGAGTACGACGGCGAGGAGAAAGTCCTCTTCCAGGTGACGCGCAACGGCGACTGGCACGGCCCCGACGAGGTCCAGCTGTGGTGCGTGATGGGTGACGAGGACGAACTCGAGGACTACGAGAAACGCAACTTCGTCCCGCACTGGCTCGACGTCGAAACCGCCGACGCCGACGACATCACGGTGAAAAAGCGCGCCGGCGACCTCGCGGTCTGATTCTCGGCTCCGACCTCCCTGCTTACTGCTCGACGAGTTCCGAGTGCGTGACTTCGTAGACGGTCACGTTCTCGTTCGTGAACGCGACGCTGATACCCGGTTCCTCGTCGGTGACGCGCACGTCGTAGCGCTCGCGCTCGACCGGCCCGACCCAGACGTACTGGACGTCGTGCTTCCGCAGGATGATGGCCCGCGAGACGGCTTCGCTTGTCTCGTAGACGACGCCGACGTCGCTGACGCGCGTCCGGTACGCCGAGTCGCTGTGGTAGTTGCCGGCGTGCGCCCACCCCGCGACCGTCGGTATCCCGGTGAGACTGGACGCCGGATTCTGCCACGTGTACGGCGTCGTCCCGGGCGCGGAGACGATGTGGGGCTGGCCCGACTTGTCGTTCAGCCACTCGACTGCGGCGCCCTCGTCCGGGCGCTCGTCGTTGACGTGCTCGAAGGCGTCGAGGGTCGCGTCGTCGGCGCTGTCGACGTGGCTGGCGACCGCGAACCCGCCGTAGATGGACGCCGACACGACCAGCAGGACGGCGAGCGCGGTGCCGCCGACCGACCGCAGCCGGGACACGTCGGGCTTGCGTGCGGCGAGCGCGGCGAGCGCGACGCCGGCCGGCACCGACCACAGCGCCCACACCTGCGCGTACACCTTGAAAATCGTGTTGTAGCGCTCGTAGGAGGCGGCGTCCGCGACGTAGACGTACTCGATGATGACGACGAGGCCCGCGCCCGCGACGACGAGCACGCCCTCGAAGCCGACGGCGTCCCGGCGCCGCAGCAGCCACGCGCCCGCGAGTATCGGCCCGGCGAGCAGGACGCCGACGACGCCGACGCGGACGCCGGCAATCACGGGGTCGAACGTCGCCGCGAGCAGCACCGCGGCGACTGCGGCGAGCGCGGCGGCCGCCCAGTCCGAGCCGTCGCGAGCGACGCGGGAAACGAGGTACGCGCCGAACGCCACGAGGAACAGGCCGTGGACGAGCAGGAACGCGCCGAGCTTCGTCGGCACCGGGAACGCGGCGGGGTGTTGGTTGCTCGCGCCGGCGAGCAGGACGCTCTGCACGAACGGCGCCGCGACGACGAGCCCCAGGACCGCGACCGCGACCGCGACCGCGACGCCGAGGAGGACGCGCTGGAGTTCGCGCACCGCGGCGCTCGACTGCTCGAACCGACGCGCGAGCGAGCCGGGCAACAGGGTTCGCGGGTCGGCGTCCACGAGCGCGACGCTCAGCATCGCCACGCCGGCGACCGCCGGGAAGCTCCACGTGTTCACGGTGAGAATCGTCGCCGCCGCGACCGGGAACGCGCCGAACAGCAGCGCGAGCCGGCGGCGGCGCGCCGACTCGGGCGTCCGCGCGTACGCCAGCCCGATGCCGACCGCGAGGAACAGCACGGCGACGCTCATCATGTGCGCGTGCAGGTCGCCGTTCAGGTACGCGAACAGCGGGAACTCGTTGATGCCCGTCTCCACGACGCGGCTCGCGTGCCACATGTCGAACTCCGCCGGCGTTATCGTCGGCGCCCGATTCGACTTGACGCCCGCGGCGACGACCGCCTCCCGCACCACGTCGTAGGTGCCCGCGAGCAGGCGCACGGGCGTCACGAGGTTGCTCGCGAACCCGTAGACGATTGCCGCCAGCATCCCTGCGCGGACTCGCGTCGAACCCGCGAACACGGCGGCCGCGAACGCCGCCGGCACGGCGAGGTAGTACCACGGTACGCCCAGCGTCACGAGCAACACGACGAAGACGACCGCCGCCACGCCGAGCGCCGTCGAACCCTCCACTGGGTCGGCTTCGGCGAACCGGCTCGCGGTAATCGTGCTCGCGAGCCCGTACACGGCGGTCACGGCCATCGCGTAGAACCCCGCCAGCGCCGGGTCGTAGGCGAACCGCCCGCTCGTCCCGGACAACAGCGCGAGTATCGACGCCATCAGGTGGCCGCCGTAGTAGTAGACGACGCGCTCGCCCGCGAACCAGAAGTCCTGCGGCGGCAGCTGCTCGGCGCGCAGCAGGCTCTGCAGTAACCCGAAGTCGAGGAACTTCTCGCCGCCGTGGGGGTGGACGCCGTCCGCGGCCGCCCGAATCACGATCAGGAACAGGAACGCGGCGGTGAACACCGCCGCGACCTCCGCGAGCGGGCGCCTCGGCACGTCGATGCCGCCGCGCGCCAGCCACGCCGACGCCGCGACCACGGCCGCAGCGACGCCGACGACCACCCACAGCCCGAACGCCAGTTGGCCGACCCACAGCGTCGGCACCGTCACTAACACGACGGCGGTCGGCACCGCCAGCGACGCGCCGCGGTCCGGCGCGTCCGGCAGCAGCCGCGCCGCGAACGGCAGCCCGACGACCAGCAGCGCCTGGTAGAGCAACCACCACTTCAGGACGACGCCGTACTCCATCGGTGGAACCGTGCGCGGCCGCCGCCAAACGCTTTCGGGTTCGCGTCCCGCCTCGCGGACCGAACGGCTTAATGCTCACAGTCGACTCCGCCCGAGCGGAACCGATGAGCGCCGCGTCCGACGACGACGAAGTGCCGGAAGCCGAGCGCGACGCGCTGCTGACCATCGCCCACGGCGCGGTCGTGACCTCCGGGGGCGTCTCCGCCCAGCGCGCGCTGATTACCGCCTCGGAGTTCGTGCTCGCGCGCGGCCTCGGCCCCGTCGCGTACGGCGTGTACGCGCTCGCGTGGCGCATCGCGCAACTGCTCTCCCGGCTGGTCACGTTCGGCAGCGTCCCCACCCTCCAGCGCTACCTCCCCGCCTACGAGGACGACCCCGCGGGCCAGTCCCGCGTGACCGGGCTCGCCTACCTCACCACGCTCGGCGTCGGCGCGCTCATCGCCGCCGGCGTGTGGGTGCTCGCGCCGTGGATTAACGGACAGACCGTCGCCCACCCCGCATTCCCGGCGACGATGCGGCTGTTCGGCGTCTTCGTCGTGCTGCTCGGGCTCGTGATGACGTACGCCGCGACCTTCCGGGCGGGCGGGTCGGCGCGCGGCGAAGTCCTGTTCAACAAGCTCCTGCGACCCGCCACGCGGCTCGTCGGCGCGCTCGCGGCGCTCGCGCTCGGCTACTCCGTGGTCGGCGTCGCGGGCGCGTTCGTCGCCTGCCTGCTCGTCGTGGTCGTCGCCGGCTACCCGGTCACCGCCAGCGTCACCGGCATCCGGCCGTCGCTCCGGGGCGCGCGCGGCGAAGCCCGCCAGTTCTACGACCACGCGCTCCCGGTCGCGATGAGCAGCCTCGGGAAGGTGTTCCAGAACCGCGTCGACGTCCTCCTCGTCGGCGCGCTCCTCACCGCGGTCGCGGCCGGCGTCTACAACGTCGTACTCGTGCTCGTCTCGATTGCGTGGATTCCGCTGCTGTCGTTCAACCAACTGCTCCCGCCGGTCGCCTCCCGGCTCTACGCCGAGGACGACACCGCCACCCTGAACGCCGTCTACTCGTCGGTCACGCGGCTCATCGTCACGAGCGTCGTCCCGATTCTCGCCGTCCAGCTCGTGTTCGGCCGGGAACTCCTCGCGCTGTTCGGCGAGACGTACGTCCGGGGGTACGTTCCGCTGTCAGTCTACTTAGGCGGCGTCTTCGTCGGGAGCGCCGTCGGCGCCACCGGCTGGCTGCTGATGATGACCGACCACCAGTACGCCCGGATGGCCCTCGATTGGCTGCTCGCCGTGCTGAACGTCGGCCTCACCTACCTGTTCGTCCGGGAGTTCGGGCTCGTCGGCGCCGCGCTGGGCACCTCGCTCGCCATCGCCGTCCAGAACGGCATCCAAGTCGTGCTCCTCCGGCGCTTCGAGGACCTGTGGCCGTTCGACGCCACCTACCTCCGCCCGCTCGCCGCCGGCGTCGTCATGGCCGCCGTACTCGCCGGCGTTCGTACAGCCATCGACGGCATCGCCGCCGTCCCAGTGGGCGTGCTCGTGGGCCTCCCGGTCTACGTCGCCGCGCTCCACGTGCTCGGCGTGGACCCCCGCGACCGCTTCGTCGTCCGCGAGCTCGCCGCCCGCTACCGCGACGCGCTCGGCGCGAAACTGGCAGGGTGAACGAACGGGACGTTACGGAACGAGAGTGGTGGGAAAACAGTGGAGATGAAACTCCGCGATTGGTTTCGTGGAAGAAGTAGCGGGAAGTGGATTTGAACTACGCGAACCTCGCTGCGCTCGGTTCTCTCGTTCAAATCCACTTCGCTAACTCACAGCAACTCACGTGACGCGTCGCACGGAGGCGACGCTATGAAGCGTGAGTATCAGAGGAGTAGCGGGAAGTGGATTTGAACCACCGATCTCCGGGTTATGAGCCCGGCGGAATCTCCTGGCTATCCCATCCCGCTGCATTCCTTCGTAGCCCGGTCCGGCAGTTAAGGGTTCTGTTTCGGACGCCGTGTGGGAGTTCTCCCCCAGCTACGCGTCCAGTTCCTCGAGGAGCGCCTGGGCGGCGGCGCTGGACGAACCGGGGCCGCGCGCGGTGAGGAGGTCGCCGTCCACGGTGACGCTGGTGTCGGCGTCCAGTTCCGCGTCGAAGTTCGCGCCCGCGACCTTCACTTCGTCCTCCACCCAGTAGGGGAGCTTGCGGCCGTCGGGCATCCGGTCGTGGTCGTCGACGATGCCTTCCTCCCACTCGTTCGGGAAGCCGGTGATGTCGCGGCCGGCGACGAGGAAGTCGTCGTCGCTGTCCCGCGTGAACGCGAGGATGCCGACGGCGTGGCAGACGACCAGCGCCTTCTCGCTGTCGCCCTCCACGGCGTTCCGCAGGAGGCGGCGCGCGTGGACGTCCTGATTGACGTCCCACGCGGTGCCGTGGCCGCCGGGGAAGACGACTGCGTCGTAGTCGGCGGCCTCGACCTCCGTGACGGAGACGGGGTCGTTGAGCCGCTCGTCGTTCTCGTGGACCTCGCGCACCCACTCGGCGGTCTCCTCGCCGACCTCTTCGGGGTCCGCGGAGCGCTCGTCGAGGACGGGCGGCGACCCGCTCGGCGTCGCGACCGTGATGTCGAAGCCCTCGCTGTCGAGCGTCGTGAGCGGTTCGACGCACTCCTCTCCCCAGTAGCCTTCCTCGCTGACGACGAATAGTGCAGACGGCATACACGAGTCAAGGAGCGTCGGCAGGAAAAGCCCCCGCCACGTCGCGAGTTCCGCCGGCAGTCGGCTCAGTCGTCGCCTTCGGCGTCGACGATGACGACGTCGCCGTCCTGCACGTCCACGTTGATGAGCGTCTTCACGTCCGTGTCCGTGTCGTCGAGTTCGTTCGGGCCGGCCTTCTTGATGACCGCGAGGACGTCCGCGACGTCCGCGCCGATGTGTTCGAGGGCGTCCGTGATGGCGCGCAGGGTGCCACCGGTGGAGAGCACGTCGTCGAGGACGAGCACGCGGTCGCCCTCCTCGACGTCGTTGATGTACATCTCGTTCTCCGAGTAGCCGGTCTGCTGGCTGAGCGCGACCTCGCCCGGGAGGCCGTACTCGCGCTTGCGGATGACGACGATGGGGATGTCGGTCATCAGCGACACCGCCGTGGAGATGTGGATGCCCATCGCCGCCGGCGTGACAATCTTGTCGACGTCGTCGAGCTCCGCCTTCCGGATGATGCGGATGACGATCTCCCGCAGCAGCTCCGGCTCCAGCATCGGGACGCCGTCACTGATTGGGTGAACGAAGTAGTGGTACCCGTCCTTCTCGATGATGGGCGCGTCCAGCAGGGACTGCTTGAGCCTATCCATGCAGGAAGTACTTGCGCCGCGAATAAAAGGTGACGGAACGAGCGCGACCGTGAGAGACAGTTACAGCACGAGCACGAGCGCAAGCGCGACCACCACGACGACCAGCAACAGACTCGTGCTCACGTCCGCGCGCAGCGAGACGCGGTCCTCGCCGACGAGCCGCCCCGCAGCAGCGCCCGGTGCGGTGACGACCGCGGCGGTCGCGTCAGCGGTGCGGACGGCCGCGCGGTCGACCGCGGCGTACAGCTCCGTGACGCCGACCACCAGATACCGGGTGGCGTAGAACGTCAGCGGGTTGTACGCGTTGTCGACGTCCGGGACGCGGCCGAGCTTCGACAGCGGCTTCTTCACGAGCACGAAGCCGACGAGCCCCAGCACGGCGAGCGCCACGCCTTCGATGACGTGCGGGACCGTGTACGTGTGGTAGACGTGGTGGACGACCGCGTCACTCGTCACGTCGTAGGGCAGGATGGCGAACAGCGCGCCGTCGAAGACGCCGTAGAGCACGCACAGCGCCGCGACGGTCACCATCGCGACCGACTGCCCGCGGTTGGCGTCCTTCACGGAGCCGTCGTAGCTGCCGTGGAAGAACGCGTAGTAGCCGAACTTGATGAAGGACATGAACGTCCCGACGCCCCCGAGCAACAACAGCAGTTCGAGCGTGTAGAAGTCACCGAGCACGAGCGGCCCCTTCTCGAAGGAGTAGTGGCTCGCGGAGATGACGATGCCCTTGCTCACGAAGCCGTTGAAGCCGGGGAAGCCCGCGATAGAGAGCGCGGCGACGGTGAACGCGCCCGCGGTAATCGGCATCTCGCGGGCGAGTCCGCCGAGCTTCTTCAGGCTCTCCTCGCCGGTGCGGTAGACGACGACGCCCGCCGTCATGAACAGCAGTCCCTTGTAGAGGATGTGGTTGAAGACGTGCGCGAACGCGCCGGCTTGCGCGAGCGCGCCCCCGATGCCGACGCCGGCGACCATGTAGCCGACCTGCGACTGGATGTGGTAGGAGAGCAGCCGGCGCATGTCGTTCTGGAACAGCGCCATCGTCGCGCCGAAGACGGCCATCAGGCCGCCCATGTACGCGACGGCGACGTTGCCGTCCTGCGGGAACACGCGGTACATCCCGTAGACGCCGGTCTTCGTCGTGAACACGCAGAGGAAGACGCTGGCGGCGACGTGCGGGCGCGGGTAGGTGTCGGGCAGCCACGCGTGCAGCCCGATGAAGCCGACGTTGACGCCGATGCCGATGGCGCCGAGAATCGGCGCGACCGGGCCCGCGAGCCCGCCGGACTCGGGGCCGCCGGGCACGGAGGCGAACAGGAACGTCCCGGTTTCGGCGAAGTGCCAGACGATGCCGCCGAGCAGGAGCGTGCCGCCGATGCCGTGCGCGAGCGCGTACCGGAAGCCTGCGCGGACGGCCTTCCCGCCGTAATGCCACACCAACAGCGTGCTGGTGACGGCCATCAGCTCCCAGAAGAAGATGAGCGTGAGCCAGTCGCCGCCGAAGACGGCGCCCAGGCTCGTGCCCACGTAGCCGAGCGCGAACGCGGTCTGGAGGTTGTCGGCGTCGCTGGCGTACGAGTACAGCACGCCGGCGGCGCCGATGAACCCGAAGATGAGCCCCATCAGCGTCGAGAAGGGGTCGACGTTGAACAGCACGGCCTTGAACCCGAACAGGTGGGTCTGGAAGTGCGCGCCCTCGGCGACCAGCCAGACGTAGGGGACGACGGCGGCGCTGGCGAGCGCGCCGACGGCGTGGCCGACGCGGCGCCCGAGGAACGGCAGCAACAGCGCCGCCAGCAGGACGGGGACGAACGGCGGGACGATTGCGTCCATCAGACCATCACCCCCACGGCGGCGTCGGCGACCTCACGCACGAGCTGGAGGAACACCGCGGCGTCCGGCACGACGCCGAGCACGACGGAGCCGGCGGCCGCGAACAGAATCGGCGCGAGGACGAACCACGTCGACTCCGCGCCGTTCGGCGCGCGGCGCTCGAACGCGCCGTGGCCGTGGTCGTGGCCGCCGTCGGCCCTGACTTCACTCGTGGAGCGGCCGCCGAACGGGCTGGAGACGAGCGGCTTCCCGTCGGCGCCGTCGGCGCTCTCGAAGAACGCGGTGTAGACGACCGGCCAGAAGTACGCGATGTTCAGGATGCCCGAGAGCAACAGCGCGCCGGTGAACGCGAGGTAGCCCCCGGAGACGGTTCCGATGAGCAGGAAGTACTTGCTGACGAACCCCGCGATGAGCGGGATGCCGGCCATGCCGGCGGCGGCGACGGCGAACGCGCCCATCGTGAGCGGCATCCGCTTGCCGATGCCCGCCATCTCGGAGATGTAGTCGGTGTGGGTCTCGACGTGGACCGCGCCCGCGCAGAAGAACAGGGTGAGCTTCATGAACGCGTGCGCCGGGATGTGCAGGAGGCCGCCGACGAGCGCCCACTTCGCGGCGTCGCCGGAGCCGATGGCGCCAGCGACCGCGATGCCGAGCACGATGTACGACAGCTGGCTAATCGTGGAGAACGCGAGCCGGCGCTTGAGGTGGTCCTGTCGGAGCGCGATGACGCTGGCGACCACGAGCGTGAACGCGGCGACCGCCGCGAGCACGCCGCCGACCCCGAGTTCCGCGACGAGGTCGATGCCGAAGACGTCCAGCAGGACGCGCGCGATGCCGAACACGCCGGACTTGACGACCGCAACCGCGTGCAGCAGCCCCGAGACGGGCGTCGGCGCGACCATCGCGTCCGGGAGCCACGAGTGCATCGGCATCAGCGCGGCCTTCACGCCGAAGCCGGTGACCAGCAGCGCGAACACCGCGCGAGCGAGCGTCGGGTCGGCGGTCGCGAGGTCGCCGATGCCGCCGGTCGTGAACGCCACCGTCCCCGTGAGCTGGTAGACCAGCAGCGTCCCGGCGAGCACGGCGACGCCGCCGCCGAACGTGTACGCGAGGTACTTGCGGCCGGCGGCGCGCGCCTCGTCGGTGCCGTCGTGGGCGACCAGCGGGTACGTCGCGACCGTCAGCAGCTCGTAGAACACGTAGAGGACGACGAGGTTCGACGCGAACGCGACGCCGACGGCGGCGGAGACGCTGCCGGCGAACGACGCGAAGTACCGCGTCTGGTGGTCTTCGTCGAGCCCCCGCATGTAGCCCATGCTGTAGAAGCTCGTGACGATCCAGAGAGTGCTCGCCAGCAGCGCGAACAGCAGGCCGAGCGCGTCCGCCTGGAGAGTGAACTTCACGCCCGGGACGAACGTCCCGAGCTCGGTGACGTAGACGTCGCCGGCGAGGGCGGCCGGCACCATGCTGGCCACCAGCCCGAACTTCGCCAGCGCCGCCAGCACCGTCCACGCCTCGCGGACGTTCTGCCGGCCGCGGGACGCCAGAATCGGCGCGACCGCGACCGCCGACACGAGCACCGCAGCGAGCGGCCGGATGGAAGTGATTTCAGTCATGAGAGGAGCACCTCGATGGTCGGTCGGAGCTGGTCACTGTAGCCGAACACCGCGAACCCGAGCGCGACCGCGGCGACGACCGCGGCGACGACCGCCGCCTGCATCCCGAGGGAGACGCCGGCGGTCTCGCCGCCGTCGGCGACCGCCTCGCCGGCGGGTTCGAGGTCGTCGCTGGGCTCGCGGAAGAACATCCGCTCGACGAGCCGCGCGAAGTACGCCAGCGTCAGGAGCGTGCTCCCGACGATGACCGCGAGCAGCGCCCACGACCCCGACTCGGCGGCGCCGACGGCGACGTACCACTTGCCCGCGAAGCCAATCGTCGGCGGGATGCCGACCATCGCCACCGCGAGCGCGCCGAACGCGCCCGCGCCGAGTGGGGAGCGCTGGACGAGCCCGTCGAACTCCTCGACGCGGCGCGCGCCGGTCTCCGTGGCGACCAGCCCCGCGGTGAGGAACAGCCCGCCCTTCATGATGGCGTGGCCGACGAGGTGGACGGCCGCGCCCATCAGCGCGGTGACGTTCCCGATGGAGATGGCGGCGACCACGAGCCCGAACTGCGAGACCGACGAGTACGCCAGCATCCGCTTGACTTCGGACTGCGAGATTGCGAGCAGGCTGCCGACGACGATGCTGACGACGGCGCCGCCGACGAGGATGACGTTCGCCAGTTCGTTGTTCGCGAGGAACGCGGCGCCGAACACCGTGTAGACGATGCGCAACAGCGCGTACGCCGCGACCGTGGAGACGAGCGCGGAGATGAACGCGCTGACGCTGTCCGGGGCGCCCGCGTACGCGTCGGGCTGCCACGTGTGCAGCGGGAACACCGCGACCTTGATGAACAGGCCGACGACGATGAACGCGAACGCTGCCTGCGTGAGCGTCGCGTCGTAGCCGTTCTCGGCGAGTTTCATGCCGAGGTCGGCCATGTTCAGCGTCCCGGTGTCGATGTACGCGTACCCGACGCCGAGCAGGAACAGGGACGCGCCGACCGTCCCCACGAGCAGGTACTTCAGCGCCGCGACCGCCGACCGGCCGCGGTCGCCGCTGGCGACGAGCGCGTACGCCGCCAGCCCCGTGATTTCGAGGAAGACGTACATGTTGAACAGGTCGGCGGTGACGCTCATCCCGGTCAGACCGGTGACCAACAGCAGGTACACCGCGTAGAACGGGTTCGAGCGCGGGCCGGCGCGGCGGGCGTACGCGAGCACGCCAAGCGAGACGACCGCAATCAGGACTATCATCGTCGCGGAGAGCCCGTCGACGACGAGTTCGATGCCGTACGGCGCCTCGAAGCCGCCGACGACGTAGTTGATGGTGCCGTCGGTGAACGCTGTCACCGCGAGCTGCGCGGCGACCGCGAGCTGGACGAGGCACGCGACGACCGCGACCGGCCAGCCGCTCTCCGAGCGCGCGACCCCAGCGACGAACGCCGCGAGCGACCCGACGATGGGGACGACGACCGCGAGCGCGACGAGGTCACTCACTGTTGCGCACCTCCTTGAGGGTGTCCTCGGTGAGCGTGCCGTACTCCGCGTAGATGCGGACGATCATCCCGAGCGCGACCGCCGTCAGCGCGACGCCGACGACGATGGCGGTGAGGATGAGCACGTGCGGCAGCGGACTGACGTACGGGCCGCCGTCGCTCAGCACGGGCGCCGTCCCGCCTTCGAGGTACGCCGACGCGATGAAGAACAGGAAGATGCCGGTCTGGAAGATGTTCATGCCGATGACTTTCTTCACGAAGTTCCCGGCGGCTATCATCACGTACGTCCCGATGCCCAACAGCAGGAACGCCGCGACGTAGTAGTCCCGGGTGACGAGTAGGTCTATCATTCGTTGTCACCTCCGTCCTTGCCGGCGTCGATGGCGAAGAACAACCCGGTGATGGTGCTCGCGACGATGACGCCGATGAACAGTTCCACCGCTTCGATGCCGTACTTGCTGGCGTGGTGGATGCCGTACGCCGAGTAGTCGAGGAAGCCGCCGCCCGCGACGACGGTGCCGACGCCGATGGCGACGAACGCCGCGACGCCGCCGACGACGACGAGCACGAGCGTCGATTCCCCGACCCACTCCCGTAGCGGGTCGATGCCGAACGCGATGCCGAGCATCAACATCACCGTGGCGACGACGACGCCGCCCTGGAACCCGCCGCCGGAGGAGTCGGCGCCGTGGAACATCAGGTAGAGGCCGTACGTGAACACGAACGGCGCGACGACGCGCACCGTCGCCATGATGATGGGGCTCTCGACGTACGAGCGCAGGTCGTCGGCGGTCTCGGCGGCCTCAAGGTCGCTCTCGGAGTTAGACTGGCTCATGCGAACACCTCCTTCTTGAGCACGACGAGCAGTCCGACGCCCGCCGAGTAGACGACGACCGCCTCGCCGAGCGTGTCGAACCCGCGGTACGCCGCGAGGACGGCAGTGACGGCGTTCTTCACGCCGGCTTCCTTGTACGCGTTCTCGAGGTAGTAGGTCGTGACCTCCGACGTGATGACGACGTTGTCCGGGTCGCCGATAGCGGGGAGGTCGGTGAGCGTCGTCGCCAGCACGGCGACGAACAGCACGGCGACGGCGAGCGCGGGCACGTCGAGCCGTTCGAGCAGCCGGTCCCCGGACGGCCGCACCGTCTTCGCGATGGTCAACAGGAACAGCACGGTGGTGACGCCGGCGCCGACCGCGGCCTCCGTGAGGCCGACGTCGGGCGCCTGCAGCACCACCCAGACGACGGCGATGCCGAGGCTGTACGTCGCGAACGCGATGATGGCGCCGAGCACGTCCCGGAGGACGGCGGTCGCCAGCGCGGACGCGAGCACGAACGCGATGAGCGGGAGTTCGAAGTTCATTCGCTGTCACCCTCCTCGGTCGTCCACGGTTCGATGCCCTGGTCGGCGGCGGCGCGCGCGATGGCGTGGGCCGCGGTCGGGTTCGTGATGAACATGAACAGGACGAGCAGCGCGGCCTTCGCGCTGGAGAGGTCGAAGCCGAACGTGGCGGCGACCGCCGCGAGCGCGAGGCCGGCGCCGAGCGTGTCGCTCTTCGAGGCGGCGTGGGCCCGCGTGTAGACGTCGGGCAGTCGGAGGAGCCCGACCGCCGCGACGAACGCGAAGAACGCGCCGCCGGCGACCAGCGCCAGCACCGCAATCTCGCGGGGCGTCACAGCACACCACCCCGCTCGACGGTGAACTTCGAGATGGCGATGCTCATCAGGAAGTTCAACAGCGCGTACACGATGGCGATGTCCAGCGCCGACGGGTTGCCGGTGGCCGCCGCGACGAGCGCGATGACCACGACGATGTTCGTCCCGATGGCGTTGACCGCGATGACGCGGTCCTGCATCGTCGGGCCCTTGACGACCCGGTAGAGGATGGACAGCGAGACGACGACGAACGCCGCCGCGCCCCCGAGCAGGATGTCGGTGAGCAGCGTCACGCGTTCTCACCCTCCGTCTCGTCGTCGGTGCGCGCGCCGCGCTCGGCGGGGCTGGCGATGCGAGCGGCGCGCCGGCCGTAGAACACGAACCGGACCGCGCGTTCGAGCGCGCCGTCGAGCAAGTCCTCGCGGGAGCCGACGGTGAGGCTGTGGACGGTGAAGTGTCGCTGCGTGACGTCCACCGTGAGCGTCCCGGGCGTCAGCGTGATGCTGTTCGCGAGCGTCGTCGCCGGGAGCGCCGACCACACCGCGGCGTCGAACTCCACCGTCTTCGGGTCGATGGGGAGCCGCGGGTGGAGCACGACGTACGCGATGTCGATGTTCGCCTTCACGATTTCCCACAGCAGGAACGGGACGTACAGCGCGAAGCGCGCGAGCCGGCCGCCGAGCTTGCTCAGCTCGACCTCGCCGCGGGTGGTGATGCGCCACAGCACGGCGGAGACGACCCCCGCGCTGATGGCGCCGGTCGCGAGGTCGAACGCCGACAGCGTCCCGGAGACGAGCAGGTAGAACGCGTACGTCGAGCAGAACAGCACGACGAACTGGCCGAGGCCGGCGGTCCGCGTGAGCGGGCTGCGGCGGGTCGCCCGCTCGACGGGCGCGAGTTCGACGGTCAGGCCCGCGGACTCGAGTTCGCCCTCCAGCGGCGGGAGCAGCGGCGCCATCCCGAGCGGGTTGTACTCGGGGTCGAGGACGACGGTCTCGACGCCGTGGCGTCGCGCGTACTCGACGAGCACGTCGGCGTAGTCGCCGGGGTTGAACAGGTACTCGGTCTGCCCGACGACGGCGGTCTCGACGCCGACCGAGTCGGCGCCGTCACCGAGGTCCTCCTCGACCCACACTTCGATGCGGTCGAGGAGTTCGACGGCGCCCGTGGCTTCCGCGCCCTCCTCGCTGGTGTCGATGCGCTCGGAGACCGGGTAGACGAAGTGCAGCGTCGGCCGGCCGTCGGCGTCGGCGGCACGCTCGGCGACGTACGCCACCGTCTTCCGGAGCGTCACCGAGTCGTCGACCGGGACGAGGATGTCGTCGCCGGCCATCAGGTCACCCCCCGTGGTTCGGGCCACAGCGCCGACTGCGGCCGCGTAGCTAGCGTCATTTGTCGTGTTCGGCGAGTGGGTGCGCCGTATGATGATACCTTCGGTTTCCCACGCTACGCGCCGGAGTCCGTCGTCGCCGTCAGTCCCGCGCGGCGAGCTCGTCGGCGACGCGACGGCCGAGCGCGGTCTTGCTGCCGACGAACTCCGTGACCGACTCGCGGGTCACGAACAGGACGCGGGTGTCCTCGTCGCCCATCACGCTGGCGTCGTTGGCGACGACGAACGAGAGGTCGGCACGGTCGAGGGTCTTCCGCGCGGCGGCGACCATCGCGTCGTCGTCGCCCGAGGTCTCGGCCTTGAACCCGACGATGGTGAGGTCGGGGTGGGCGTCGCGAATCTCGTCGATGAGCTTCGGCGTCGGTTCGAGGTCGAGCGTGAGGTCCTGCCCGGAGCGAATCTTCTCGTCGTTGGCCTCGACGGTGTAGTCGCTGACCGCGGCCGCCGAAATCAGGGCGTCGGCGTCCGCGCACGCGTCCCGGGCCGCCGCCAGCATCTCCGCGGCGGTCTCGACCTGTACCGTCTCCGCGTACGGCACGTCGTCGCCGTCGTGGACGAGCGTGACGTCCGCGCCCGCGACGTAACAGCCCGCGGCAACCGCGCGCCCCGTCCGCCCCGACGAGCGGTTCGTGAGCACCCGCACGGGGTCGATTGGCTCGCTGGTCGCGCCGCTCGTGACGACGACGCGCTCGCCCGCCAGCGGGTCGTCGCTGGCCGCGCGAGCGGTCTCGATTGCGATGGCTTCCTCGGTGGCGATTTTGGCCTTCCCCTCCTCGACGCGCGGGTCCACGAACTCGACGCCCCACGACTCCACGCGGTCGATGGCGTCCAGCACGCCCGGGTGGTCGTACATCGGCTCGTGCATCGCGGGTGCGACGACGACCGGCACGTCGGCGCCGAGCGCGGTCGTCGCACAGGTCGTCACGGGCGTGTCGTCGATGGCGCCCGCGATTTTCCCGACGGTGTTGGCGGTCGCCGGCGCGATGAGGAAGACGTCCGCCCAGCCGTCGCGGCCGCAGAGTTCGACGTGCTCGACGCCGCCCGTAATCTCGGTGACGACGGGCTCGTCGGTGGCGAACTCGACGGCCCACGGATTGATGATTCCCTGCGCGCTCCCGGTCATCACGGCGCGCACGCTCGCGCCCCGGCGGCGGAGTTCGTGGGCGAGTTCCACGACCTTCACCGCCGCGATGCTGCCCGTGACCCCGAGGGCGACGTTCACTCCGGAGAGCATTCACGGGGAGTTGCGCGCCCGGCTATAAATAGGCTGGTCAGTCGTCGTCTTCGACGCTCGGGTGCATCGTCGGCGGGTCCGCCGGGGAGAGCGCGGCGAGGGCGTCCAGACTCGCCTGCTCGCGCTCGCGGCGCTCGGCCTCGCCGATTTCCTCGCAACCCGGCGGCACGTCGCGGTCGCGGCCCGTGAAGTAGCCCTCGGGCGCGACCCAGTCGTGGTAGTGGGGGACGTCGCTGTCGTCGATGACCGTGAGGCCGACAGTCGCGCCGTGGCCGGCCGCGACGACGGTCTGGTGGGACTGGCGCGCGACGCGGCCGGCGGCGTAGACGCCGTCGCGGTCGGTGCGCCCGAACTCGTCCACGCCGAGCATCGTCTTCGACCCGCGGTCGATGCGCGACAACTCGAAGTCGTCGAGGTAGGAGCTGTCCGGCCACGACGCCGCGACCACGAAGTCCGCAGTGTCAGTGGCGGCTGCGTCCGTCTCGACGACGAAGCCGTCGTCGGTGCCGGCGACGCGTTCGACGCGCGCTTCGACGAACTCCACGCCGGCGTTCTCGGCCTGCTGGCGGGTGGCGTCGAGGAAGGTGCGGGCGTTCACGCCCGCGGGGAAGCCGGGGACGTTCTCCAAGTGAGCGTTGCGCGCGAGAATCGGCTCGCCGGCGTCGTAGACGGTCGTGTCGAGGCCGGCGCGTGCGGTGTAGATGGCGGCGGTCAGGCCCGCGGGCCCGCCACCGACCACGGCGACGTGTTCGGTCATGGCTCCCGGTTGGCGTCGAGCGGATACAAGCGCCGCGGTCCCGGCAGGCCACAGTAGACCTTTGACGCCGCGCAACGAAGGCGACGTGTGAACACGGTCGAGGTGAGCACAGACGTCCGCGTCCCCCCGGCGGAAGCGTACGCGTTCGTCGCCGACTTCCCGCGGTACGCCAAGTATTCGGAGTACCTGCAGTCGGTCACCCAGCACGGGAACGGCGGCGCGGGCACCGAGTACGAACTGACGTTCGCGTGGTGGAAGCTCACGCACGCGGTGCGCTCGCGCGTGACCGACACGGACGAACCCGAGCGAATCGACTGGAAACTCGTGGACGGCATCGACGCGCACGGCCGCTGGGAGGTCGCCGAGACCGACGACGGGTCGCGGGTGACGTTCGTCGTCACGTACGACACGGACAGCGCGCGCGGCGCGCTCGACCTCCCGCGGCTGGTCTCCCTCGACTGGGTGGTCGAGCGGGTCGTGGACAAGGTCGTCGAGGAGGGCGAGCGCGTCGTCGAACGCGTCGTCGCGGACCTCGAAGGCGAGCGCCGACCGGTCGAACTCACCGTCGAGACGCACTGACCACGGCAACGCTTATCCGGTACCGAGTGAACCCTGCGGACGTGACAGCACACGACACGAGCGCCGGGTTCGGCGCCCGACGGAGGGCGGGGCAGTGACCGACGAACCGCTCTCAGTGGGGATGCTCGGCTACGGGTTCATGGGCGACGCGCACGCGAACGCGCTCCGCTCGCTCCCGCAGTTCTTCCCGGACGCGCCGGCGGTATCGCTTGACGTGCTCGTCGGTCGCGACGAGACCGCCGCTCGCGAGGCCGCGGACCGCCTCGGCTTCGACCGCGTGGCGACCGACTGGCGGGACGCAATCGACGACGTGGACGTCTTCTACAACCTCGGGCCGAACGACGTCCACGTAGAGCCCTCCATCGCGGCGCTGGAGGAGGACGTCCACGTGCTCTGCGAGAAGCCGCTCGCGCCCACCGTGGAAGCCGCCGAGCGGATGGCGGACGCGGCCGCGGCCAGCGACGCCGTCGCGGCGACGGGGTTCAACTACCGGTTCGTGCCCGCCGTCCAGTACGCCAAGCAGCTAATCGAGGACGGCGCGCTCGGCGAGATTCGGCACGCGCGCTTCCGCTACCTCCAGGACTGGCTGGTGGACGCGGACGCGCCGTGGACGTGGCGGATGGACGCCGAATCCGCGGGGTCGGGCGCGCTCGGCGACCTCGGCGCGCACAGCTTCGACCTCGCGCGCTTCCTCGTCGGCGACGTCGACGCCGTCAGCGGGCACCGCGAGACGTTCGTCGAGGAGCGCGTCCCCGAGGGCGAGAGCGAACCCCGCTCGGTCACCGTCGACGACGCGTTCGCGGCGCACGCGGAGTTCGCGAACGGCGCGATGGGGACCTTCGAGGCGACGCGGTACGCGACCGGCCGGAAGAACGGCCACACGTTCGAAATCGACGGCTCGGAGGGCGCGCTCCGGTTCGACCTCGAACGCCTCAACGAACTTGAGGTCCGCCGCGGCGACGGCCGCGGCTTCGAGACGGTGCTGGTCACGGACGACGACGACCCCTACGGCGAGCACTGGTGGCCCGCGGGCCACGTCCTCGGCTGGGAGCACACGTTCGTCCACGAGAACAGCGAGTTCCTCGGGGCGGCCGCCGGCGGGGGCGAGTACGCCCCGGACTTCGCGGACGGGCTCGCGGTGCAGCGGCTGCTGGACGCCGTCGAGCGCAGTGACGACCGCCGCGAGTGGGTGACGGTCTAGAAAGTTACTCCCCGAAGTCGCCCTCGTAGTCGCCGCCGTACCGCATGAAGAGGTAAGTGAGACCGAGCACCGACACCAGCGACCCGGTCGCGGCGACGCCGAGGTTCAGCGCGCTGTCCGGGAGGATGGACTGGTAGCCGGTGTTCTCCGGCGGGTTCTCCGTGACCTCGATGACGCCCTCCATGCCGAGGCTGGCGTGGGGCGTACAGACGTACTCGTAGGTGCCCTCGGTCTCGAAGGTGTGCTCGTAGGTGAACCCGGAGTCTTCGAGGGGCTCGTGGCCCGACCAGTCCGAGCCCGACGGCGTCGACTGGGGAACGACGTTGTGGCCGCTGGACCCCCACTCCCAGCGGACGGTGCCACCGGGCTGCACGTAGGCGGTCTCTGGGTCGAAGACGTTGCTCCCGCCCGGGCCGACGGTGACGACCGTCGGGCCGCCCTCGCCTTCCTGCGCGGCGGCCGTTCCAGTCGCGGCGACCCCCGCAGCGGCGGCGCCGACACCCGTTCGGAGGAAACTGCGGCGCGTCACCCGCTCGTCTGCATCGGAGTTCATGCCCGGGGCTAGGGGACACCGGGTACTGAATACTTTGGTTTGCGGTCTGCGCGGGCTGTCGGGAGTCGCGGACGGAACGCGGCGAGCGCCGGGGCAGACGAGCGTCGAGCGTGGAAACTCTCCGCGCCGGGTCGAAGGTTCCAGAACCCTTTTGCCGGGTCGCTGTCCACGTGCGAACATGGCAGACGTCGAATCCGAACTCCGCAAGGAACTCTTAGACGCGTTCTCGAACGCCGACTACCCCGTGAAGAACCAGATGGGGCTGGTGCCCGCGCTCCCGGACGGCCCCTCGACGAAGTTCGAGGCCGGCGACAAGTCCTTCACCGCGATGGAGCTGGCGACGAAGCTCTCCAGCCGCGCGGACTTCCCCTACGACGACGCCGAATCCCTCGTCGACGACGTCATCGAGGGCCTGAAGGACGAAGGCGACCTCTGAGCGCGGCGCGACTTCTCCTTCCGTAACGACTTACGGCGTGGTCGGCGTCGGTACGGCCATGACCGACTGGATTGGCGACGTGTTCACCAGCGACACCGGCTGGAGCCACCTCGAGACGCTCGTGGACGTGCGCGACCGGATGGCCGGGTCGCCGGGCGAGCGCGAGGCCGCGGAAGCGACGCGGGACGCGCTCGCGGCCGCCTGCGGTGACGCCACCCTCGACGAGTTCGAGATTCAAGGCTGGACGCGCGGCGACGGCGCCGTCGAGACGCCGGACGGCGACGAGGACTGCATCGCGCTCCCGCGCAGTCCGAACGGCGACGTCGCCGGCGAGTTCGTGGACCTCGGCTACGGCCTCCCGAGCGACTTCGAGGACGCGGACCTCGACGGGAAGGTCGTGATGGTCGCCTCGGACGTGCCCGGCTGGTACGACCGCTACCTCCACCGCCGAGAGAAGTACTACCATGCCGTCGAGGCGGGGGCGGCCGCGTTCGTCTACAAGAACCACGTCGAGGGCCAGCTCCCGCCGACGGGGAGCGTCGGCACGGAGGACCAGCCGCTCGGCGAGATTCCCGCGCTCGGCGTCTCCAAGGAGGTCGGCGCGCGCCTCGGCCGGAAGTACGACGGCGACACCGTGGGCGTCTCCGTGAGCGCCGAGGTCGGCGACGCGACGAGTCAGAACGTCCACGCGACGCTCGGCCCGGACACCGACGAGGAGCTGCTCGTGACCAGCCACGTGGACGCCCACGACATCGCGGAGGGCGCGATGGACAACGGCGCCGGCACCGCGATGGTCGTCGAGCTCGCGCACGCGCTCGCCGACCGCGAGGCCGACCTCGACACGAAGGTCCGGTTCGTCTGCTTCGGCGCGGAGGAAGTCGGGCTGGTCGGCTCCGCCTACGACGCCGCGAACCGCGACCGCGAGCAGGTCCGCGCCGTGTTGAACCTCGACGGGGTCGTCGCCGGCCGCACGCTGGAGTTCTACACGCACCACTTCGACGCGCTCGGCGACGCCGCCCGCACGGTCGCACAGCGCTTCGACCACCCGATTTCGGTGACCCCAGAGATGGGGCCGCACTCCGACCACTGGGAGTACGTGAAGTTCGGCGTGCCCGGCTACCACGTCACCAGTCAGACCGACGGCGACGGCCGCGGCTGGGGGCACACGCACGCGGACACGCTCGACAAACTGGAAGTGCGGACGTTCCGCGAGCAAGCAATTCTCCTCACCGCGCTCGCGGTCGAACTCGCCAGCGACGGGTTCGCGGTCGCACACGCCAGCGAGGCCGACGTGGCCGCCGCACTGGAAGCCGAGGACCTCGCGGAGGGGATGCAGATTACCGGCGACTGGCCGTACTGACGCCGGGAGCCCGTAGCCTTTTTGCGACTGCCGGCCCCGCGTTCCGACCATGAGCGAGACGATGCCGCGTGGGGTGTCGCGGTGACGCGCGTCGGCGTGCTCGGTGACGGAGCGACCGCCGCCGACCTCGTGCGCGACGCCGGCGGGGAAGCGGTCGTCGGCGACGAGGCGCTGGACAGCGACGCGGACGTACTCGCGGCGCTCGGCGAGGACGCGCTCCTCGACGCGCTGGCCGCGGCGCCGGGCGCGCCCGTCCTCCCGGTGGGCGCCGGCGACGAGTACGGCGGCGTCACCCGCGACGACCTGCCGGACGCGCTGGCCGCGCTCGCCGGCGGCGACTACGAGGTCGACGAGCGGCCGACGCTCGCGGTCGGTGCCGGCGAGCGGACGGTGCGCGCGCTCGCGGACGTGATGCTCGTGACCGACGAGCCCGCGCGCATCTCCGAGTACGCGGTCGCCACGCGGGGCCGCGACGTCGACGCGGTGCGCGCGGACGGCGTCGTCGTCGCGACGCCCGCCGGCAGCCACGGCTACGCCGGCGACGCGAACGGCCCGCTGCTGTCCGCGGACGCCGACGCGCTCGCGGTCGTGCCCGTCGCGCCGTTCCGCGTCGAGCGCGTCCAGTGGGTGCTGGACGCGCCCGCCACCGTCACCGTCGTCCGCGAGGAAGCCGACGTGTCGCTGCTCGTGGACGGCCGCGACCGCGGGTTCGCCGCTCCGCACGACCCCGTCGAACTCGACTGGGGGGAGCCGTTCCCCGTCGCGGTCGTCGCGGCGTCGCGGGGCGTCGGCTTCGAGTGAGCGTATTGGAAAAGACATAATACCGCGACAGACCGACGTTCGCGCATGGCAGTTCCATCGGTCACGCTCTTCGGGCCACTCGACACGGTGCTGGCGCCCTACGCCGAGTACGCCGTGTTGGTCATGGTCGTGTTGAACTTCGTCAGCCGGCGGGTCGCCCACGCCGCCCACGAACGGCAGGCCGAGAACGGCGCGGACGCGCTCTCGTGGCACCCGTTCCACGCCTTCACGACGTGGGGCGTCGTGCTGTTGAGCTTCTACTACCTGACGCTGCACCACCACAGCGGCATGGTGTTGTCCGTGCTCGCGCTCGGCACGATGCTCGCCGACTTCTTCGAGTTCGAAGCGCGCAAGGTCGAAGCCCGCGAGGGCCTCGAACTGGAAGCCCCGAAGGGCGCTCTCGTCGCGGCGACCATCACGTTCCTGTACGCCGCCTACATCAGCGTCTTCTTCCTCATCAAGCCGTACTGGGTGCAGGTCGTCTGAGGCGGCCCGCCGACGCTTCTCTACTGCGACAGATTCCGCAGCGACCGCGCCGATTTCTCGACGCGACGCTTCGCTCCGCTTCGGTCAGCGACGAGCAGTGACACGGCTCCGAGCAGCGTGACGCGCGAGCCGTAACGCCCGACCACTAAGAGCGCGACGCGCGCGCGGAACTGCTCGACACAGAGTACGGGAGAGCGACGGCTACGCGGACGGGCGACGTCCGTCAGAAGGAACGGGAGCGGTTACTCGCTGCCGATGCCCGCGTACAGCTGCCGGCCCAGCGGCACGCCCACCCAGAACAGGGCCGCGCCGAAGATGGCCAGCCAGAACATCGACTCCGTCAGTATCAGCGCGGCCTCGCCGAGCATCGAGAGGTCGCTCGGCGGCGCGCCGGTGAGCTGTGCGCCCGAGAAGCTCGGGGTCTTGTACCAGCCCGCAAGCACCATCCAGATGAGGCCCGCGCCCGTCAACAGGCCGAGCCCCTTCGCGAACTCGTCAGCCATTATCCGAAGGTTCGTCGCCGCTGTCTTTATCCTTTGCCATTCCGCTGGCGCGGAACCGCGAGGAGAACGCGTACACGAGCCCCCCGACCGCGATGAGGCCGACGCCGAGCGCCGCGAGCGCGACGTTCACGTCCTCGGGCGCCGCCCGTCCCGCGTTCGTCGCGCTGTCCAGCGAGACGAACCCGAGGACGACCGTGACGACGGCGAACAGCGTCGAGAAGACGGTCACGGACTTGTAGAGCCGGTCGGGCACGACCACGTCTCTGCCACGTTCGTCGTCACCCATTGGTCGGAGGAACGGCCGCGCGGTACTTCACTGTCGCGGTCGGCGGGGAACGCGTGCACTCGCGACGAACGTGAGGCGGGAGAACGGAGAGAAGCGGGAGAACTGAGAGCGGCGGGCGGTCGGAGCCGGTTACTTCGGCGGCCGGAGCTTGTAGTACCGGCGGTTGAGGTCGTACATGTACCCCTCGCGCATCGTCTTCAGCAGGGCGTACGCGATGGCGCCGGCTATCGGCGGCACGAGGAACGTCAGGTCGAACAGGAGGTGGGAGTCCAGCGGAATCAGGTTCTTCATGGAGAGCGCGCTGATGGTCACCGCGAACACGACGCCCATCACGCCGACGGACGCCCAGAACGGCTGCTCGACGGGCCGGCGCGCGCTCCCCTTGTTGAGGAACGGGACGATGGCGATGAACCCGACGACGACGAGGTTCGCGACCACGCCGTACGTCCGGTCGGCCATCAGCTTCTCCCCGCCGAGGATGGCGAGGTCGGGGTTCAGCGGGCCGAGCTTCAGCAGGCCGAACGACCAGTAGAGGTACCAATCCGGCAGGATGATGCTCGGCGTCTGGCTCGGGTTCGCGGGCGCGCCGAGGTGCGGCGGGAGCGTCGACGCCAGGAAGAAAATCATCCCGACGAAGAAACTCGTCAGCGCGAGGTTCCGGATGAGCTCGTGGGGCCAGACCGGGAACGCGAGCACGTCGCGCTCGACGTAGTCGGACTCCTCGCGGAGGTCCTGGTCCTCCCGGCGGGAGCGCTCGAAGTACTCGTAGGTCAGCCGGGAGAGGCCGGTCGTGCGCTCCTTGCGTTCGCGCCACGTCGGCGTCTCGTCGTCCGGCGGAACGATGCCCGTGCCGTCGGTGCGAGCCGCGTCGTCGGTGTGTTCGTCGTCTGCCATGGTTTTAGTGGGGTTCCGCGATGCCCTGCATCCAGACGAGTCCGAGGTGGATGGCGATGACCGTCGTCACCACGAACGGGAGCAGGAACACGTGGAGGATGTACATTCGCTGGAGTGTCGGCTGCCCCGGCGAGAAGCCGCCGAACACGAGCTGTGCGACCCATTCGCCGATGAGCGGAATCGAGAGGCTCATCTCGACGCCGATCTGCCCCGCCCAGAACGCCAGCTGGTCCCACGGGAGCAGGTAGCCCGTGTACCCGAAGACCATCGTGAGGCTGAGCAGGACGATGCCGATGATCCAGTTGACCTCGCGGGGTTCCTTGTACGCGCCCGTGAAGTAGACGCGCAGCATGTGCAGGAACACCGCGGCGGTCATCACCTGCGCGGCCCACCGGTGCAGCGACCGGAGGAAGAACCCGAAGTTCAGGTCCGTCATGATGGCGGCGACCGCGCTGTACGCGACGGTCGCGCCCTCGATGTTCGACGACGCGGCGGCGGCCGTCGACGGCGAGTAGTAGAACCCGAGCAACGCGCCGGATATCGCCGCGACGACGTACGCCAGCGTCGAGAAGAACCCCAGCGAGTACAGTGGGTACCAGTACCAGAACTTGTTGTCGAGGTTGTACTGCTCGGTGTGGCTCTTCGGCATCTGGAGGTTGACCCGGTAGTACAGCGTCTCCAGCAGTTCGAGGTAGTCGACCAGCCGGAGCCGCTTGTCCAGCCAGACGAGCGTCGCGAGGAACGTGTGCTCGATGGGCGTGAGGTCTTTCTCCTCGAGCCACGCGTCGTGGTCGTGGTCGTCCTTGCGTTCGACGCTCATTTATCCGTCCTCCGGGCGCGGGTACGCCGTGAAACTGCGCTTGACGATGCTGTACGGGTCGTAGATGGACTGGTGGCACGCACAGTAAATCTTGTCGCCGGCGCCCTCGTAGTTCGAGGATCGGTAGCCGGGCACACAGCAGTAGTGCGTGCACTTGTTGAGGAACGCCATGAAGCCGTTCTCCGTGGCGGCGTCGAGCCACTCGCCGACTTCGCCGCTGGCGTCCTCGATGGCGTCCTCGAGGAGCGTGCTCCGGATGACCTGCACCGGAATCGAGTTGTCGGTGTCCTGGGAGCGCCACGTCACGGACGCGGGCTTCCCGATGCCGGCCTCGCCGTAGTCGTTGGCCCACGTGTCGTAGTCGGAGAAGTCGTCGACGTGGACCTGGCCGGAGCCGGGCTGCCAGTCGTAGGAGCTGGAGCCGCCCGAGTACCGGAAGTAGTTGTCGCCCTCGTAGCTCGGCTGGAGGCCCTCGTAGTCCTGGATGCCGCAGTACTGGAACCAGTCGACTTCGTAGGTGATGCCGCCGAGGTCTTCGCGGGCGACCTGGACCGTCTCGCCCTGCTGTTCGACTTCCTGAACCTCGGGGTAGACGCCGCGGAGGTACCCCTCGTCGTCGATTTCGAGGGGGACCATCGGCATCGCACGCGGCGCGGGCCCGCCGGTGTTCTGGACGCCGAAGTACGTCGTCTGGCCGCCACCGGTCCCCGTCTGGTTGGTGACCGCGTCGAGGCTGGCGACGCCGGCGGTGCCGATGCCGGCCACGCCGGCGCTCCCGACGACGCCCTTCACGAAGCGGCGGCGTCCCGAACTCTCTGGGTACTTGTCAGACATTATTTCTCGTAGTAGGGGTAGATTGCCTTCTTGAACTGTTCGCTGACGTCACCGAACGCGGACTCGCCGTCGACCTGGTCCTCACGGACGTAGAGGTCTTCCCACTTGCGCCGGCGCTTCTTCACGATCATCACGTCCGGCAGGAACTCCTTGCGGTAGAGGAGCAGGACGAACGAGAGGTCGATGAAGATGGCCGCGAGGAGGAACCCGAGGTACATGTTGCCGACGGGGTCCACGCCCCAGCCCGTGACGAGGCCGTACGCGAACACCGCCACGAACGCGACTTCGACGAGCGTCAGCAACACGATTGCGACGGTCGCCGCCGTGCTCTCGCGGGCGGGCTCGTACCGGTGGATGTCGCCGTAGTTGGAGCCTTTCGAGGACATTTATTCTTTGTTGGGTGCGCTCGCGTGCTGTGATTCGCCGTACTTGAGGACGAAGAAGGCGTAGACGAGCGACACGATCATCATCAGGATGGTCGCGATGCCCACGAAGTGTGCCTGGAACGGCACGCCCATCTCTTCGGGGTGGAGCTCGGCTCCGCCGCCTTCGCCTCCGGGTGCCTGTCCGCTCTCGTTGACGACCACGGTGCCGACCATGCCGGCGCCGGCGTGGGGCGTACAGACGTAGTCGTACTCCCCGGTCGGGCCCTCGAACGTGTGCGAGTACGTGAACCCGGAGTCCTCCAGTGGTTCGTGGCCCTCCCACGAGGCCTCCTCGGGGATGCTGTCCGGGACGACGTTGTGGCCGCCCGCCGCCCACTCCCACTCGACCGTCGCACCCGGCTGGATGTAGACGGTCTCGGGTTCGAAGACGAGCTGGCCGTTGGGGGCGACCGTCACCGTCTTCGTCGTCCCCGCGCCCGGGAGTCCTCCGTCCTCGCCCGAGTCGCCCTCCGACGTCGTGGCGTTCCCGGACGTGCCGTTCCCGGAGGTCGTGTTGTTTCCTTCGCCCTCCTGGACGGCGGCGGACGTGGAGGACGACCGAGCGCCGGCTGCGCCGATGGCTGCAGCGCCGCCGGCCGAACCGGTCGCAATCTTCAGAAAGTCCCGCCTCTTCATACAGTCGTGAGTCAGGATGGCTCCCGCATAAACCCACCGATGGCCGCGCGGAACGAGACGGGCCGTACGCCGGTTCTACCGGCGTTCAGGGGGCGTCGGAGTCGTCTCGCTGGCTGTCCGTTTCGGGGACGAACGACGGCCGTTCGCCGTCACCGAGTCCCGTCGAGCGCAGCCGGTTGCGGAACTCCTCGGAGCGGAAGCGGTCCGACAGCCGGGCGTTGGCGACGATTACCAGCATCAGCGCGCCGAACAGCACGAACCCGACGCCAGCGATGACGGCGATGATGGCGGAGTTCCCGAGCGGGTACAGCTCCAGCGTCGTCCCGGCCACCGAGCAGGCGCGCGCGGCCGACCCCGCGACCGACGGGCACGACCGCACGAGCGGGTCGTAGAACAGCGGCGAGAGGACGAGGAGGACGCCGACGACGACCTGCGCGAGCCCGATGTACTGGAGCAGCGTCGTCCCGAGGCCGCCGCTCCCCTCGGGGACCTCTTGGGGGTCCGGGAGGCCGGCGTCCTCGGGGGCGTCGGGGACGTCGTAGTCGTCCATCGAGCAGAGCGCGACCGTCGGCTTCACGTCCCGGAGGACGGTGCCGGTGCCCTGCACCGTGCCGTCGGCGTAGACGACCGCGTACCCCTCGTCGGAGTACGCGAGCACGACGGGTTCGCCGTCGATGGTGTCGCGTTCGACGACCGCGAACACGTCCCGCGTGGCGACCCGGTGCCGGAGGTCGCCCTCCACGCGGTCGAGCAGCCGCTCGCCCGTAATCCACGTGTCCGGGTCGAAGGCGGCGTCCCACTCCTCGGCGGACATTTCGGCCATCTCCTTCGGGCCGAACTCCTCGAAGTCGACCTGCTCTCGGAGGTCCGCCGGCGTCTCGGCGTCGGGCTCCTCGTCCGGCGCGGGCTTGTCGCCCTCGCCGGCGTTGGAGTCAGTCATCACCTCGGAGTTGCGCGTGAAGCGGGTAAACGCTTCCGACCTACACGACCGCCATGCTGACGTCGGTGTCGTTCTCGTTGACAGTCACCCTGTGGTGCTCGTATCCGAGGACGTCGGCCTCGTAGACGACTTCGCCGCCGCGCTCGACGATCACGTGCACGTCGTGGCCGCGGTCGTGAATCTCGCGCGTGAGGTCGACTTCCCGGCCGGCGGGGACTTCGTACGACTCTGCGTCGCCGTCGGGCGCCAGCGTCACCGTGGCGTTCTCCACACCCGCGCTAGCGCGCACCGTGAGGTGTTCGGGGGAGTGCGACGTGCCGACGCCAGTGTGCGGTGCGGTCGTGTCACTAGACGTCGTCTCCGTCGGTGTCGCCGTCGGCGCAGTCGTCGGGGCCGTCTCGCTGCCGGTCGGCGCGAGCCCCGCACAGCCCGCGACGGCGACGAGGAGGGCGACGTCGGCGATGCGCGTCGGGGACATGACCGAGGCTGTGTCCGAGACCGGTAAACGTCTTGTGTCAGGCCGTCCCGTGGTTTCCGCGCCGAGGGAACGAAGCGAACCCGTTTAGTCGCGTCGCGCGAACGTCCCGCTATGGTCGAGGACGTGACGGTGGCGAGCGTCGCGGCGTTGCTGGTCACCGCGAGCTTCCCGTGCTACCTCTACGGCGCGTGGATCATCATCGACGCCGAGACCGTCACGTGGGGGACGCTGCGGCATCACCTCGCGTACATCTTCGTGGGGCTCGCGCTCAACACCGTCCCCGTCGTCTTCTGGATGGTCCCGGCGCTGGTCGACCAGCTCGGCGGGTTCGCGGTGCTGCACGCGTTCTTCGGCGTGCAGGCGTACGCGCTGTTGGCGTTCGCGCTCACCGGCATCGTCCCCATCCTGCGCGCGAAGCGCGAGTACAACCTCTACAACGACCCCGACCAGGACGTCGACCTCGACGAGATTCACGAGAACATGAGCGCGTGGCGGCTCCGCCTGCGCGCGGGCGTCGTCGGCTACGTGCTCTGCTGGCTGGTCGCGTGGGTGCTCGGCGTCGCGCAGTTCGTGACGAAGTACCAGACGCAGTTCTGAACGGCGTTACCGCCGCCGGTACCAGACGTAGGCGAAGACGACCGCGAGCACGAGCAGCCCGCCGGCGAAGAACAGCACGCCCGGCGGGAGCGACTGCGCGGCCGACTGCGAGGCCTGCTGCGTGACGTTGCTCGCGGCGGTCGTCGTCGCTTGCGCCGTCTCCGTGGCCTGCTCGTTCATGATGCCGACGTCTCCGCCCTGAGTCGTCGCCGGCGCGGGCGTCGCGCCGCCCGCGTCGCCGCCCGTTGTCTGGTAGTCCGGCGACGCCTGCCCGCCGAACAGCCGCTGGACGACGAGGCTCGCGACGCCGAGGAATCCGACCGCGCCGAGCACGCGCAACAGCCGGTCTTTCAGCGACGGCTTCGACGCCTCGTCGGCCGCGAACACGACCAGCGACTCCGACGCGGGCGCGTACACGTTCATCTCCCGGCCCTGCTCGGAGTACCACGTGTCGGCGACCTCCACGAGCTCGGCGTCCACGAGCTTCTCTAGGTGGTAGGTGGCGTTCTGGAGGGACGTGTCGCACTGCTCGGCGACGCTGGAGGCGGTGTCGGGCTCCTCGTACAGCGCGGCGAGAATCTCGCGGGCGGTGCTCGAAGACAGCGCTTCGAACACTTCGGCGGCGGCGTCCTCGCGGATGCCGACCACGCGGGAGCCGTCGCCGCGCTCGACGGTCGACCGCGAGGGGAGCAAGCGGTTCTCTGCCATCTGCGCGGGGCTACACGTCGCTCCCTCAAAGCACCTCCTAAAGCTAAAGCCCCGATTTGAGTCTCCGCGACGGGAGTGAAACGCGCGTCGTCGGCTCGCTACCACTCGGTGCCGTCGGCGAGGTCGACGTCGCTGTCGAGCTTCGAGGACGGACAGACGTCTTCGAGCAGGCAGTCCCCGCAGTCGGGGTTGCGCGCGGTGCAGGTGTCCCGGCCGTGGCTGATGAGCCAGTGCGTGAAGTTCTGCCAGTGCTCGCGCGGCACGACCGGCATCAAGTCCTCCTCGATGGCCTCGGGACGTTCCTCCTCGGTGATGCCGAGCCGCCGCGAGATGCGCTGGACGTGCGTGTCCACGACGATGCCCTCGGTGATGTCGTGGCCGTGCTGGAGCACGACGTTCGCGGTCTTCCGGCCGACGCCCGACAGGTCGGTGAGTTCGCTCATCGTGTCCGGCACCTCGCCGTCGTGGTCCTCCACGATGGTCTGCGCGGCGCTCTTGATGTAGCCGGCCTTGCTGTTGTAGTACGTGATGGAGTTGAGGTCCTCCGCGAGTTCCTCCTCGTCGGCGTTCGCGTAGTCCTCGATGGACTCGTACTTCTCGAAGAGGTGGGCGGTCTCCTTGTTCACGCGCTCGTCGGTGCACTGCGCGGACAGAATCACGGCAATCAGCAGTTCGAGGCGGTTCGAGAAGTTCAGCGAAATCTCGGGGTCGGGGTACTCGTCGCTGAGGCGGTCGATGACCTCCTCGACCTGTGCCTCCCGGGTGTCCAGCGGCGTTCCCATACCCGGAACTCGACCGGCGCGCCTTTCCCTGTAACGGAACCGGCCGGGCGAACGTTCAAATGCGAGGCCGGGACCACGGTCACGCGTGACCTGACGACGGCGGCAGGGTGCTCGCGGGAGCGCGGCACGCCGCCCTGCCGACCCGCCGGCGCGCGTGCCGCCTGTCAGCCTGATTCCGACGCGGACAGCGCGAGCGCCGACCGGCTTCCGGGACGTTTATGCGCGCGACAGACCCCCATCGGGGTATGAAAGCGACCGCGCGAGCCCACCCGATTCAGGGCATCGTGAAGTACCACGGGATGCGGGACGAGGACCTCCGGCTCCCCTACCACGACTCCATCAGCGTCTGCACCGCGCCGAGCAACACGACGACGACCGTCGAGTTCCAGCCCGACCGCGACGAGGACACGTACGTCATCGACGGCGAGGAGGTCGAGGGCTCGGGCGCCGACCGCATCCGGAAGGTCGTCGACGAGGTCCGCGAGCGAGCAGGCACCGACGACCGCGTGTGCGTCGAGAGCGAGAACAACTTCCAGTCGAACATCGGCCTCGGGTCGTCGGCGTCGGGGTTCGCGGCGCTCGCTCGCGCGGCCACCGAGGCCGCGGGACTGGACCTCTCGCTGCCCGAGATTTCGACCATCGCGCGGCGCGGCTCCGCCTCCGCGGCGCGCGCGGTCACGGGCGGGTTCTCGGACCTCCACACGGGCCTGAACGACGAGGACTGCCGGAGCGAGCGCCTCGACGTCCCCGAGGAGTTCGTCGACGACCTCCGCATCGTCATCGCGAAGGTCCCCTCCTACAAGGAGACCGGGCACGCGCACGCCGAGGCCGCCGAGAGCCACATGTTCGAGGCGCGCCTCTCCCACATCCACGCGCAACTGGCGGAGGCCCGCGACGCGCTCCGCGAGGGCGACTTCCAGCGCGTGTTCGAGACCGCCGAGCACGACTCGCTGTCGCTGGCGGCGACGACGATGACCGGCCCGTCGGGGTGGGTGTACTGGAAGCCGGACACCATCGAGGTGTTCGACGCCGTCCGCGACCTCCGCAGCGAAGAGGACGTCCCCGTCTACTTCTCGACGGACACGGGCGCGACGGTCTACGTGAACACGCGCGCCGAGTACGCCGACGAGGTCGAGGCGGCCGTCGCGGAGACGGGCGTCGAGACGGACGTCTGGGAGGTCGGCGGCCCCGCACGGATTCTCGACGAGAGCGACGCGCTGTTCTGACGGCGGGTACGGTTTTGGCGCTGGCTCGCGTAGCACCGGTATGCGCGTCGTCGTACTCGGCGGTGGCTACGCGGGCGTCGTCCTGACCGACCGACTGGAAGACCGGCTGCCGGCAGACGTCGACCTCGTGGTCGTCGACGACACCGGCGAACACCTCGTCCAGCACGAACTCCACCGCGTGATACGCCACCCGGAGTTCGGCGACGACGTCGTCGTCCCGCTCGACGACATCTTCGACCGGGCGCGTGTCGAGGTCGCGACCGTCGAGGACGTCGACCGCGACGCCCGGCAGGTCGAACTCGCGGACGGCACCAGTCTCGACTACGACGTGGCCGCGGTCTGCCTCGGCGCGGAGACGGCGTACTACGGCCTCCCGGGCGTCGAGGCGCACGCCAGCCCGCTGAAGCGACTGCCCGACGCCGCGCGCATCCGCAGCGAGTTCGAGGACCTCCTCGAATCGGGCGGCGGCACGGCTGTCGTCGGTGGTGCCGGCCTCTCCGGCGTACAGACGGCGGGCGAACTCGCGGCGTTCGCGCGCGAGGCGGACGCCGACGCGGACGTGGTGTTGCTCGAACAGCGCGAGACGGTCGCGCCGTCGTTCCCCGAGCAGTTCCGAGCGGCGGTCCGCGACGAACTCGACCGCGAGGACGTGGACGTGCGCACCGGCGTTACCGTCTCGCGGGCGACGGACGAGGTAATCGAGACCGACGACGGCGACGTGGCGTACGACGTGTTCGTGTGGACGGGCGGCATCCGCGGCCCGGACGCGCTCGACGGCGAGCGCGTGGACGTCCACGCGGACTTCGCCGCCGACGACCGGACGCTCGTACTCGGGGACGCCGCGCGTGTTATTGACGCCGAGGGAACGGCAGTACCGGCGTCCGCGCAGGCGGCCGTCCGCGAGGCGAAGGTCGCGGCGCGGAACGTCGAGAAACTGGTCGCGGACGTACGCGAGCGCGACGACGGCTTCCGGCCGCGACTGGAACAGTACACGTTCGACTCGCCGGGCTGGCTGGTGAGCGTCGGGGATGGCGCGGTCGCACAGGTCGGCCCGACAGTGCTCCGGGGCGCCGCGGCGAACGCCGTGAAGTCCGGCGTGGGCGCGAGCTACCTCGCCTCTGCGGCCGGCGTCCGGGACGCGGTCGGGTTGCTCCGCGAGGAGTTCGACCTCGCCGGGGAGTGAGCGCGCTCGTGTAACCTGACGGCCAATCCAGTTTTACGGGGGCCAGCCGACTACACTGGTATGACCGCCGACAGTTTCGCGGCTTCGGGTCCGCCCGCGCAGACCGACGGGAGCGGGGCTGGCGAGAGCAGCGACGCGCTCGACGGCGACCACACGGTTCTCGTCGTCGACGACGAGGCCGAGTTCGCGGAGGCAGTCGGTGACTGGATAGACCAGCGCTGGAACGCGGTCGTCGCGACCGACGGCGAGGAAGCGCTCGAGAAGTACGGCCCGCACGTCGACGCCGTGTTGCTCGACCGGCGGATGCCGAAGCGCTCCGGCGACGAAACCCTCCGGGAGATTCGCGAGCGCGACGGGAGCGCTCGCGTCGCGATGCTGACGGCGCTGGAGCCCGACCTCAACGTCGTCGAGTTGGACTACGATATGTACCTGGAGAAGCCCGTGGACCGCGAGGAGGTCGTGGACGCCACCCGGGAGCTGCTGGAGCGCGCGAACTACACGCGGGAGCTCCGGGCGCTGTACGCGCTCAGCTCGAAAATCGCGGAGTTGCAGGCGCGCTACGACGAGTCGAAGCTGGCCGACGACGAGCGCTTCCAGCGGCTGCAGACGGAATTAGAGCGCGTGCGCGAGCAGGCCGCCGCACAGCTCGACGGCACCGACGACGGGACGATGGCTGAACTCCTGCAGGTCGTCGAGGACGCCGACCGGTAACGTCACGTCGACGCCACGGGGAGCGTGATGCGGACGACGGTGCCCGTGGGTTCGTTGTCTCTGATTTCAACGCCGCCGCCGTAGGATTCGACGGTTTTGCGCACGAGGAACAGCCCGAAGCCGCTGCCGGAGCTGTGCTCGCCGAGTTCGCCGCGCTCGAACACTGCGTCCTTGCGGTCGTCGGGGATGCCGGGGCCGTTGTCGGCGACGCGGACGACCACCCAGTCGCCGTGGCGCTCCGCGTCGACGTGGACGCGCGGCGTCTCCTTGTCGTTGTGTTCGACGGCGTTCGTGAGGACGTTCTCCAGCACCGGTTCGAGGAGTTCGTCGGCGCTCACGGCGACCTCGGGGACGTCGCCGAGCGAGACGTCGGCGTCCTCGTAGGCGGTGCGCGTGCCGTCGGCGACGGCTTCGAGCGCGGGGCGGAGGTCCACGGGCCGGAGGACGTGTTCGTCGTCCTCGACGAGGGACTTGGTGTAGGTGCGCATCGTCTGGACGAACTCCGCCATGCGGTCGAGGTGGTCGAGGAGGACGTCGCGGTGGTCCACGAGGTCGTCGGCGTCGTCGAGCGTCTGGAGTCGCGCCTTCACGACCTGCACGTCGTTGAGGAGGTTGTGGCGGAGCGTGCGGTTGATGAAGTCCAGTTCCTCGCGCTCGTCGGCGAGTTCGCGCTCGTAGTCGAGGCGCCCGAGCACGTCGTCGAGGTGGGTCGCGAGCACGTTGACCGCGTTCAGTTCGCGCGTCGCGAGGTCGGCCGCGAGTTCGATGCGGCCGCGGTCGCCGACCGCCGCGACCGTGTCGAACGTGGCGTCGGCGTCATCGGGCCCGGCGACGACCTCGCCGTCGAGCACGACGCGGACCGCTGCGGGTGCGTACAGTTCCTCGACGGCTTCCCGGGCGAGCGCCGCGGCGCGGTCGCGGCTCTCGGCGTTCACGAGCTTCGACGCGTACTCGTGGAGGAGGTCGAGGCGTTCGTTGGCTTCCCGCTCGCGCGCGAGCTGTTTCTGTTCGGTGACGTCGGTGGCGACGACGTAGACGTACGTGCGCCCGCGGTCGGTATCGTGGGGGACGAACTGGACGATGAACTCGCGGGCGTCGCGGGCGGCGTCCGCGACCGGATGGACACCGTCCGCGTCGCTGTACGCGACCTCTCGGGTCGTCGTCTCGCCGTCGTGGTCGCCGTCAAGCAGCGACGACAGCGAGGTGGCCGCAAGCCGGGCGGCGTTCTCGATGGCGGCTTCCGGGTCGGCGAACGTCTCCCGGAAGCGCTCGTTCGCCGACGACACCGCCGGCGAGCCGTCCGCGAGTTCGACGGTGGCGACGGCGTCGCTGGTGTTCTCGAAGAGGCCGGCGAGGCGGTTGCGCTCCACCCGGAGGTCGCGGCGCCGGCTGGCCGAGCGTGCGCGGTAGACGCCGATACCGAACGACCCGAGCGCGCCGACGACGACCGCGTCGAGCGCGATGACGTACGGCTTGAGGTCCTGCATCGTCCACGACTGGACGACGACAATCCACGCGAACAGCGCGGCCGTCGCGGCGGTGCCGGCGAACGTCGTGGCGGCGACGATAGTAGCGTGGTCGCCGTCCGCCCGCGAGCGCGCGAGCCAGACGCCGCCGGCGACGAGGAGCGCGGCGAGCGCGAACAGGCTGACGTTCTCGGCGAGCGACGGGAGCAGCGCCCAGCCGAGGTCGGTGGTGTCGTCCCAGACGTCGTACACCGGCACGGCGAACAGCGCCACGCCGAGCGCGGCGACGGCGTACCCGGCGAGGCGCCGGCGGCTGTCCGACGCTGTGGCGGTGGTCATTTGTCGTGAGTGCCGGCAGCAAGCAGTTAAGCGTACTCGCCGAACCGGGTCACGCGGCGCCGGCGCGCGGCAGTTCGACGGCGAAGACGGCGCCGCGCGGTTCGTTGGCGGCGGCTTCGACGTGGCCGTCGTAGTGGTCGACGAGCGTCCGCACGAGTTCGAGGCCGCCGTCGGCGTCCGCGAGGACGTCCGTTTCGACGCCGGGGCCGTTGTCGCGGACTTCGAACCGGACCGTCTCGTTGGCGCGCGCGACCGCGACCTCGACCCGGGGGTCGTCGGCGTCGTTGTGTTCGGCGGCGTTCTCCACGAGGTTGTCGACGACCGACTGGACGGCGTCGTTCGCGCGCACGAGCGCCCGCTCGGGGAGCTCGGTGTCGACGGCGACGGCGTGGGCGTCGGCGACGCGGTCGGCCGCGGTCTCGACGGCCGGGACGAGGTCCACGGGTTCGAGCGCGGCGTCGTCGCCGAGCGTGTCCGCGATGGTGCCGGCGTTCTCGATGCGGTCGAGGGCCTCGTCGGTCTGCTCGTGAATCGTCGTCGCGCGGGACTCGACGGCTTCGTCGTCGCTCGCGGTGGCGAGCAGCTCCGCCTGCCCGCGGATGATGCCGAGGCTGTTGCGGATGTCGTGACGGAGCACGTCGTTGACGAACGCGAACGCGTCGCTGGCGCGGGCGGCGCGTTCGGCGTCGCGGCGCGCGCGGACGTAGAAGACGCCCGCGGCGAAGCCGGCGACGGCGCCGACGCCCGCGTCCACGAGCATCGGGAACACGGGTTCGACGACGTTCCGGCCCTCGAACTCGCGAATCGCGACGGTGAGCACGGTGACGCTGGTGAAGAGCGCGCTGCCGGCCATCGACCACGCCGCGACGAGCCAGCGGGCGTCGGCGTCCACGTCGGCGCCGTGCAGCCAGTAGCCGGCGACGAGGAGCAACGCGGCGGGGATGGCGTCGACGACGAACGCGGACAGCGGCCCGCCCGTGTGGTTGATGTGCTCGATTTCGGTGGCGTGGTGGGCCGCCGAGACGGCGAGCAGGGCGACCGCGAACCCGACGACGACCGCGACCGGCACGTGTCGTCGCAGACTGCCCATGCGGGAACCGACCGCGGACGACAACTTAGTTGTTTGTAGTCACGGCGCGGGTGAAACGCTTCGGAGTGAACGGTCGGTCAGTTCTGTGGGTGCTGGAGCGTGAAGGGGCTGTCCTCGCCGGGGGACGCGCGCAGGACGCGCTGGACGCGGTTGTGCCACTGGTCGTAGAACCGCTGGCGCTCGGCCGCCGAGGCCTCGCCGGCGACCAGTTTCGGAATCAGGTCCGTGACGCTGCCGCCGTCCGCGCCCGGCGGCGACATCCCGACGGCGCCCGGCGCGAACGAGACGCGGACGCTGTCGTCGGTGTCGAGGCGGTGGAACGCGAACGTGCGCCCGGGGCCGTCGAGGTCGGTAAAGGAGAGGAGGTTCTCGCGGCCGCCGTAGCCGCCGAAACCAGTGAACCCAGTTTCGCGGTCGGCGCCGGTGACGTGACTGACGACGTTCGCCATCGGGCCGAGGCCGTGGTCGTCGGGCTCGCCGCCGACCTCGACGGCGACATCGCTGCGGACAGGGAGGTCGTCGGGGTAGAGGTCGTCGAGCGCAAGCTGGGTCGCGCGGTAGGCGCCCGCGACGGCGGGACAAGCGTGGCCCGCGGCGAGCACGACCTCGGGGAAGCCGACGACCAGCGGGTCGCCCTCGGGGACGACGCCGAGCACCTCCGCGAGCGGGTCCCGGACCGCGATGGGGTCGGCGTCCGCGAGGTGCTGGAAGTTCGTGCGCTCGGTGCCGCGTCTCGGTGTCGGGTCAGTGTCGGGGTCGACGAGGTCACTCATGGATTTCGAGGTAGGTGGTGTACTGCTTGCGGAGGACGCGCCGCCGGCTCTCGACGACGGCGAGCAGTTCGTGGGGGGTCTCGGCGGCGAGCTTCGGGTACTCGGTCTTCGCGCGGCGGTCGGTGCTCTGAATCTCCAGCACCGACCCCGGCGGAAGGTCTTCGAGCGCGCGCTGGACGCGCACGATGCCGTTCGCGCAGCCGCGGCCGCGGTTGTCCACGGTGCGGTCGGGGTCGACGTCGGGCTCGGTGTCGGGGACGTCGAGGTCGGGCATCAGTCGCCCACCTCCCCGTCCATCTCCGCGAGGTCGCAGACGCCGTCGATGGGCGAGCACGCGCGCCACATCGGGCACGCGAGGAAGATGGCGAACAGGACCGCGACGAACCCGAGCTTCGCGAGCACCGCGAGCCCGGCGGTCGTCCCGACGTACGTGCCGGGGCTGGTGCCGAGCACGTCCACGGACTGGAAGACGCCGGTCGCGACGAGCGTCGGGATGACGAACCGCACCGTCCAGCGGAAGCGTTCGAGCTGCTCGCCGGCGGCCCGGACGACCGGCGGGGTCGGCCGGAGCTGGCCGGTCGGCACGGCGACGAAGATGTTCCAGACGGCGCCGCCGACCCACGCCGCGAACGCGAGCAGGTGGACGGCGCGGGAGGCCGTCGGGACGGCCCCACCGCCGGCGAGTGCGACGTCGGCGGCGGCGGACAGCGCGACGGCGAGCACCGCGCCGGCGAGCGCGAGGACGCCCGCTGTCGTGCGGAAGCGCTCGGGGACGGGCGCGTCGTCGTAGGTATCGACGGCGCCGGCGCCGAGGGTGAGCGCGAGCGCGCCGGCGAGGCCGCCGCGGAGCGCGAGCGGCGCGTCGGCGTAGGCGACGGTGAGCAGTGCGACGCCCGCGACGGCGACCACGGCGAGCGCGCCGACCGCGATGCGGTCGAAGCGCCGGTACATCTCCGCGCAGTAGTCCGCGGCGGCGTCCACGTCGCCGGGGCGGACGAAGCCGTGCTTCCAGAGCAGGCCGCCGAGCAGGACGCCGAGCGCGACGAAGTACCCCCACTTGGCGAGCGCGACCAGCGGCGACCACTGGCCCGCGAGGTCGAGGGTCAGCGCGGTGCCGACCAGCGACGCCGCGAGGATGACGGTGAGCGCGGCTTTCGGGAGGAGGTACTTGTCGAAGAGTTCGTCGGCGACTGTGCCGGCCTGCTCGTGGGTCACGTCTGCCATCGCGACTGGAACACCTCACCGGGAGTTAGGCACACCTAAACTAAGGGCTGTGCGCGGACATGTTCGGTCGGGGTCAGCGCGCCTCCAGCGCGGCGACGACCGCGGCGAGGACGAACGCGAGGGCGACCGAGCCCGCCGCGGCGAGTGCACGGCCCGCGCTCGCCAGCGCGGAGATTCCGAGCGCGAGACCGCTCGCTTCGACCGCCGCACCGCCGAGCAGCGCGGCGAGCGCGGCCCGCGTCGTCGACTCACTGGCGCCCCTGGCGTCGGCGACGCTCGGCGGGTAGAACTGGACGAGGAACCCCGCGACGGTGACGGCCAGAAAGCCCCCGAGCACGAGCGCGACGTGCCCCTCGATGCGGGCCGGTGAGAGCCAGCCGGCGGCGACGCCGCCCGCGACGAGGACGGCGACCGCGCCCGCCGCGAGGCCAGCGAGGATGCCGGAGAGACCGACGCGCCGGCGGTCCGAGCGAGCGAACAGCACCACCGCGTGCGCGAAGAACGCCACGACGGCCGCGCCCTCGACGGCCGCGGCGGCGCGGAACAGCCAGCCACCCCACAGCGAGGCGGCGAGCAGGCCGGGGCCGACGCTCCCCGCGACGAGGACGAAGACCGAGGGCGCCGCGAGCGGGTCCACGCCGAGGAACCGCGGGAGCAGACGCACGCCGAGCGCGAACACGAGGAGCGCGGCGACGCCCGCGGCGAACAGGTGGGAGACGCCGGCGGGCGACGCCGCGAGCAGGCGCGGTGCGGCGGTCTGCGCGGCGAGCAGGTCGTACGACCCGGCGGCGAGGTACACGAACGGGACGGGGACGGCGAGCACGGCGGCGCGCTCGGCGAGGTTCGAGGCGTCCGCGAACGGGTCCCGGGCGACGCCGCGAAGCGACCGCGCCAGCGACCCGACGAACACCGCGACGCCGGCCGCCCACAACAGCGCGCCCGCGAGTCGCGTGCCGTCCGGCGTCGCAGAGAAGTGGCTCGCCGCGAGCAGTAGCGTCCCGGAGGCGGCGAGCGCGAGGTGGACGCCGGGGAGGTGGCTAGAGCGGTGGACGCGGCCGAAGTACGCGGGCACGAGCAGGTACGCGTGCCCGAAGACGACGTGGAGCACGAACCCGAGCACGGCGAGTTCGACGGCGCTCCCGGCGGGGACGCCCGCGAGCAGGCCGACTCGCCAGAGCAGGAGGAAGGCGACGCCCGCGAGCGTGAACAGCCGCGTCCACCGCCCGACGCCGGAGCCAGTCGCTGCCACGGGCGGGACGACGACCCGCGCGACGGAGACACCTCTGTCGAATATATTCGACTCCGCGGACGTGCGGGTGTGCCACACCGAACATCTGCGGACGCAGGCCTATGCCCGCTCGCGGCCTACGTCGCGGCGATGGACTCCTCCATGCGCGACTCCGGCGCGGGCGTCGAGTGGACGCCCGCGACCGCCGACGACCGCCGCGCGCCGGTCCGGCGGAACGTCCGGTACCTCGAAGCCGTCCTCGAACACCGGGGGCTGGAGGCGACGCGGTTCGGCGGCGGCTTCTTCCCCGACGCCGTCCCCTACACGTGCGGGGAGGAAGCTCGCGTCTTCTACTGGCGGCCGGTGCTGGACGCCGCCGCGCCCCCCGCCGGCGAGTGGAGCCACGTCTGCGCGACGCCGTACCGCGTCCAGCCGGCGGGCGACGGAGAGCCGATCTCACCCGCGCTGACGGCCGACGACGGCCGCACGGTCGTCGTGGAGGGGACGGTCGGCGGCGACTCGACGGAAGCCGAACTCGCGACGGGCGTGGCTCCCGACGTGACTATCGAACGCGTGTCCGGAGACGAAGCGGTCGTCACAGCCGCCGGCGACCGCTACCGCGTGGCGCGCGGACAGCGCCGCGAACTCCCGCTCGGCGAGCGGCGGGTCGAACTCCCGGACGGGGAGACGGCGACCGCAGAGCCCGTGCTGTCCGTCCGATATCCGGGCGAGCGGACGTTCTACCACCCCGCGGTGGACGCGACCTACCGGCTGTTCCCGTCGTTCGGCCTCGACCTCGACGACGCGCCGCGCGCGCTGGACGTCGAACCGGGGCCGAACGTCACCGAGGACGCGGTCGCCGCGGAGTTGGGAGTGGACCTCGACTCGCGGCCGTACGCCGAGCGCGTGCTCTGGCAGGCGTTCGTCCACACCGCGTTCGGGAACGACGCCGCGCCGACGCTCGCGCAGTTTCCGGACGGCCTGCTCGCGGTATGGCCGGACGGCTGAATCGGGCTACTCGTCGGCGGGCCCGAGGTAGTCCCACGCCTGCAGGCGGTCGCCGTCGCCTTCCACCCAGCGATCGCCGATGTCGTCGCGGTAGTAGAGGTTCGGGATGAGCACGTCCTCGACGCGCTCGTAGGCCTGTGCCTGGGCTTCCCGCATCGTCTCCCCCTTCCCGGTCACGACCAGTGGCATCCCGGACTCGCCGGCGACGCGCCACTGTCCATCCACGCGCGCTCGCGGGTCGCAGGGCTCCCCGCTCCCGGACTCCGTGTCGCGCAGCGACACGCACTTGGCGTCCTCGATGTGGACGCCGGGCGGCGGCGTGGTCGCGCCGCCGTCCGCGTCGGAGTCGAAGACGATAGCGGCGTTCCGCGAGTTCTCGTCGTAGGTCGCCTCGTCGTCGAACGGGAACGGCGGCAGCACCACGCGCACGCCGACCTGGTAGCCGTCGTGGACCTCGAACTCGGGGTCGCGGCCGTTCGCGAGCGCCGCGAAGAACTCCCCGGTCGAGGACTCGATGGCCTCCTCTTGGAGGGTGATGGTGGGGTAGCCGAACCGCGGCGTAAATTCGAGAGGATAGACGCCGGTGTCGTTGACGATGCAGTTGAGGTCGATACTGCCGACGTAGCCCTCGTCGGCGAGCCACCCCTCCATGCGGCCGAGCGTGCGCTCGAAGAGGTCGTTGCGCCGCGACCAGAACATGCTCGTCCCCATCTCGCCCGTCGAGGGGCCGATGTTGCCGGGGAACAGGCGCTTGTGCTCGAAGTTGAAGTTCACCGGCTCGACGAACTCGTTCCCGTTGAAGAACCCGCAGACGGCGACCTCGACGCCCTCGACCTTGCGCTGGAGCTGGAACCCCTTCATCCGGTGGCCCCACGCCTTCTCGTAGGCGCGCAGGACGTCCACGACGTCGCTGCCGTCGTCGTCGTTGCCGACGTACAGCAGGCGCTTGACGTTCTGGACCTCGCCGAGCGGCTTCACGACGTACGGCCCGGGGTTCTCCTTGACGTGCTGGATGCCCGCTTGGAAGTCCGTGAACTCCTCGTGGTCGATGGTATTCACGCCGTTCTCCTCTAACACTTCCATCGCGTACCCGCGGTCCTCCTCCAGCCGGTCGGTGTTGGGCGTGCCGCCGACGACCGCGTGGCCGTCCGCGCGCAGTTCCTCCGCAATCGCTCCCGTCCCAACGTCGCTGCCGACCCAGATATCGTCGAAGACGATGACGTCGGCCCACTCAACCTCCGCCTCCCAATCGTCGGTCTTCGGCACGAAGCCGTCCGCGATTTCCTTGTCGGAGTCGGCCTCGATGTAGTACTTCACGTCGTGGCCTTCCTCGCGGACCTGCCACGCCACGTCGCCGATGAGCGCGGCGTCCGCGGAGACGAACAGAAACTTCGTCGGTTCCATACGGCACCGTCGCCGGGCGCGACCAAAAGGATGCTGACCACTCGGACGCGGAACAACGCGGTTCCGCCGTTTCCAATACGACGCGTTGCGAGCCTGAACCCCGCGTAATTCCGCCGCACGCTCGGTGAAAGGTGACGTGTCCGGAATCCATTTATACCAGTTGCGTGCTAATGCGTGGTATGCCATCACGAGTCAATCGACGCGACGTGATTCGCGGCCTCGGCGCCGCAGGTATCGCCGGCCTCGCGGGCTGTACCGGGGGCGGCGACGGCGGAAGCGGGAGAACGATAAAGCAGGGCGTCCTCCTGCCGACGACCGGCGACCTCGCGGACCTCGGCGGCCCGATTCGCGACGGCGCCGTCCTCCCGCAGACGCTGCTGGAGGGCGAGACGGACTTCGAACTGGACTTCTCCGTGCAGGACACCCAGACCGACCCCAACGCCGGCCAGTCCGCGGCGCAGACGCTGCGCAACGGCAGCTACCCCGCGGTCACGGGCGCGGCGTCCTCGGAGGTCACCATCGCCGTCGCCGAGAACGTCTTCATCCCCTCGGGGATGGTCGGCTGCTCGCCCGCGAGCACGTCCCCGGCCATCACCGACCTCGAAGACAACGGCCTCATCTTCCGCACGCCGCCGACGGACGCCCTGCAGGGCGAAGTGCTCGCGCAGGTCGCCGTCGAACAACACCAGGCGTCGACGGCGGCGACGATGTACGTGAACAACTCCTACGGCCAGCTGCTCGCCGATAGCTTCAACACGGCGTTCCAGGACCAGGACGGGCAGGTCGCCCAGGAGGTCTCCTTCCAGAAGGGCCAGTCGTCGTACAGCTCGCGCATCTCGCAGGCGCTCAACGACAACCCCGACGTCGTCGTCGTCATCGGCTACCCCGAGAGCGGCATCCAGCTGTTCCGGGACTTCTACTCGGACTTCGACACGGACGTCCCGATTCTCGTCACGGACGGGATGCGGTCCGCGAGCCTCCCCGCGGACGTCGGCAACCCGCTGGACAACGTCACCGGCACCGCGCCGCTGGCGGCCGGGCCGGGCCGGGACTACTTCGACGAGCAGTACCAGTCCGAGTACGGCGAAGAACCGGGCGTGTTCACGTCGCAGGCGTTCGACGCCACCGCGGTCTGCCTGCTCGCGAACGCCGCGGCCGGGGAGAACACCGGCACCGCCATCGCCGAGGAGATGCAGGCCATCGCGAACCCCGGCGGCGAGGAGGTCACGCCCAGCACCCTCGCGGACGGCCTCTCGATGGCCGCCGACGGCACGGAAATCCAGTACTCGGGCGCGTCCAGCGCCGTCGACTTCGACGACAACGGCGACCTGAAGGCCGCGACCTACGAGTACTTCGGCTTCCAGGAGGGCGGCGGCATCGAGACGCTCGACGAGATTCAGTTCTCGGCGTAACGCCGCGACCACTCGTTTTTCGACGCGACGGATTCTCTCGGCCTGCAAACGCCACCGGCGTGTTTTGTCAGTGCCTACGGAACGTCCCCGCGGAGAGTTATGCAAGCTACACGAATGCGAGTGGCGGCAGCGACCGCCCTCGTCGTCGTCTCCCTGACTGCGGGCTGCATCGGCGGGCTCTCCGCCGACGGCTCCGTCGACGCCGCCGCAGTCGGAGACGCGGTCGAACAGCGATACGCCGCCCTGGACGGCTACGACGCGACGGTCACCCGCACGGTCGAAGTCGGCGACTCGACCACGGAAGCCCGCGCAGCCGTCAGCGTCCGCGGCGAACAACGAGAGATAACGTACAGGACCGGGCCACGCGCCGGTGAGACCGTCACCGAGTCCGCCGACGGCGGCCCGGTGTTCGACGCCGGCGCGGGCGCCGGCAGCCCCGCGACGCCCGCCGGCTACGGCGCACTCGCGGAGACGCTCGTGCGCACGAGCAACGTCACCGTCGAGCGCGTGACCAGCTACGACAGCCACCAGACGGCGGTCCTCGAACTCGAACCCCACGAGAACGCGACCGGCGACGCGGCGAACGTCTCCCGGACCGTCTGGGTCGATCTCGACCGCGAGGTCCCACTGAAGTTCGTCACGTCGTGGACGACCGACGGCGGCCAGCCCGCCTCGGTGACGGTCACGTACGACGACGTGACGCTCGTCGAGAACGCGTCCGCGAGCGCGGAGGTGGCGGCGTGACTGGAGCCGACGCCGCCCGCGGTAGCGTGCGCGGGGTGACCCTCGTGCTCGTCGTCGTCGGCGTGGTCGTCGGCGTCGCGTTCGCGCCCCAGGCGTGGGGGTACGCGACCGAGCCCGACGGCACGGTCGCGGTCGTGGAACTGCACGGCTCCATCACGGGCGACTCCGCGAGCGCGGTCGTCGACGACCTCCGGGAAGCCCGGCAGAACGACTCCGTTCAGGCGGTCGTCCTCGACGTGGACAGCCCCGGCGGCACCGCGTCCGCGAGCGAACAGCTCTACCTCGCGGTGAAGCGCACCGCCGGCGAGATGCCCGTCGTCGCGAGCGTCACCGGCACCGCGGCGTCCGGGTCGTACTACGCCGCCGCGCCCGCCGATGACATCTACGTCACGCCCGCCTCGGTCGTCGGGAGCATCGGCGTGCGCGCCACCCTCCCCTCCGGCGGCCTGCCCGCCGGCGAGGTCGTGACCGGTCCCGACAAGGGCAGCGGCTCGACGCCCGACGAGGTCCGCCAGCGCGTCGAGACGCTGCGCCGCGCGTTCGTCGGCTCCGTGTTCGCCGAGCGCGGCGACCGCATCGAGCTGACCCGCGAGGAGGTCTCGCACGCGAAGGTGTACGCCGGCGCCAACGGCGTGCAGAACGGGCTCGCCGACGAAATCGGCGGCATCGACACGGCCATCTCGGCCGCCGCCGACGACGCCGGCCTCAGCGACTACGACGTGGTGCGGATGGAAGCCCCGCAGCCGTCGGTGCTCTCCCAGCTCGGGCTCGCGACCGACGGCGAGTCCGCGGACGCGACCACCGAGCAGGTGTTCGAGTACCGCGGCGTCGACACCGTCCAGTACCTGATGCTGCACGGGACAATCGAGACGGACGCGGCCGCCAACGAGACGGGGGTGACCGCGAATGCGAGCGCGTGAGGTCGCACGCTCGGTCGCGGTCGTCGCCGTCGTCGCGGCGGTCGTCGTCGCGGCGGCGTTCGCGGGCGGGTTCCTGCTGGACTCGCCCACGCAGTCCGAAGCGCCGTCCGCGCCCGCCTACGACGCAAACGAACTCGTCGCCGAGCCAATCGACGACAGCGGGAGCGTCACTGCGCCCGCCGGCGACGAGTCCAAGACCGTGGTCATCGACGTGAGCCACGGCAACGGCGTCAGCGAGAACTCCCTCCAGCCGTTCGTGGACGCGCTCGTCGCCGCCGGCCACGAGGTCCAGCTGTTCGGCGGCGGGTCGTCGAGCACCATCGGCGCCGAGCCCGGCGCCGCGTTCAACGAGACGCTGCGCGGCGCGGACGCGCTCGTCGTCGCCAGCCCCGCGACGTCGTACTCGTCGAACGAGGTGGCGGGCGTGGAAGCGTTCGCCGACGCGGGCGGTCGCGTCCTGCTCGCGGCGGAGCCGCCGACGACCACGAGCACGACCTCGACCGTCTCGATACCCGGACTGACGTCGAGCAGCTCCGTGTCCGCGTCCGGGCAGCCGGCGAACCTCGCGGCGTCGTTCGGCGTGTCGTTCGGCGACGGCTACCTCTACGACATGGCCGAGAACGCGAACAACTTCCAGTCCGTGTACGCGGGCGGTGACAGCGGCGTCGCCGACGGCGTCGGGGACGCAATCCTCACCGACGCCACGCCCGTGACCACCGGCGGGGGCGCCTCGCCCGTGCTGACGGCCAGCGGCGTGTCGCTGTCCTCGACCCGCGACGAGGGGTCGTACGCCGTCGCCGCGCGCAACGGGAACGTGCTCGCCGTCGGGGACACCGACTTCCTGACGTCGGGCGCCGCGACGGAGGGCGACAACGACGTGCTCGCGAGCAACGTCGCTGCGTTCCTCGTCACCGGCGACAAAGAAGCGGGCGCGCCCGCGGCACCCGCGGGCTCGTCCGGCGGACAGACCGGAACCGGTTCGACGGTCGTGACGGCCTGACTCAGCCGCCGAGGAACTCTCGGCGGACCTCCTCGTCGTCGAGGAGGGCGTCGCCGTCGTCCATGTAACTGTTCTCGCCGTTGACGAGGACGTAGCCGCGGTCGCAGCGGCGCAGCGCCTCCTTGGCGTTCTGCTCGACCATCAGCACGGAGGTGCCGTCGTCGTTGATGCGGTCGATGCGGTCGAACATCTCGTCGACGAGGTCCGGCGCCAGCCCCGCCGAGGGCTCGTCCAGCATCAACAGGTCGGGGTCGAGCATCAGCGCGCGCCCCATCGCCAGCATCTGCTGTTGGCCGCCCGACAGCGACCCCGCCTTCTGGGTGGCGCGCTCTTCGAGAATCGGGAAGCGCTCGTAGACGGAGCGAATCCGCTGCTCGGGCACGTCGTCGAGGATGTACGCGCCCATCTCGAGGTTCTCGCGCACGGACAGCCCCGCGAAGACGTTCTCGTTCTGGGGGACGTAGCCGATGCCCTCGTGGATGATTTCCTCGGGCGGGAGCTCGTGAATTGGCGCGTCCTGGAACGTAATCGAGCCGCCCATGTACGTCGTCAGCCCGAAGACGGACTTCATCACGGTGGACTTCCCGGCGCCGTTCGGCCCGACGATGGTGACGTACTCGCCGTCGCGGACGTCCAGCGCCACGTCAGACAGCACTTGGAGGTCGCCGTAGCCGGCGTCGAGGTCGCGGACCGCGAGGATGCCGGTCTCGTCGTCCGGGAGCGCCGACTCGCGGGAGGCGTGCTCGCTCATACGTTCCCCCCGAGGTAGGCCTCGATGACTTCCTCGTTGTCCTGTATCTGTGCGGGCGGCCCCTCGTCGAGGACCCGCCCCTGGTGCATGACGACGACGTGCTCGCAGTTCTCCATGATGAGGTCCATGTCGTGTTCGACGAGCAGGAACGTCAGCCCCTGCTCTCGGAGGTCGTGGATGCGGTCGAGGAGCTTCTCCTCCAGCGTGGGGTTGACGCCCGCGAACGGCTCGTCCAGCAACATCACGTCGGGGTCGGTCATCAGCGCGCGCGCCAGTTCGAGGAGCTTGCGCTGGCCGCCCGAGAGGTTGCCGGCGTACTCGGTCGCGAGGTGGTCGAGCTCGAAGAACTCTAGGGTCTCCCAGGCCTCCTCGCGGAGGTCGCGTTCCTGGTCGACGACGCCGCCGCGCAGCCCCGGGACGACCGAGCGCGCGATGGACTCGCCCTTCTGCCCGCCCGGCGCGAGCATCACGTTCTCGAGGACGGTCATCTCGTCGAGTTCGCGCGCAATCTGGAACGTCCGCACGAGCCCGCGCTGGGCGACCTCGTGGGGCTGCAGTCCCGTGATTTCCTCGCCGCGGAAGTAGACGTCGCCGGCGGTCGGCTCGTGGACGCCCGTGATGCAGTTGAACGTCGTGGACTTCCCCGCGCCGTTCGGCCCGATGAGCCCCGTCAGCGACCCCTCCTCGACCTCGAAGGACGCGCCATCGACGGCGGTGATGCCCCCGAACTCCTTGCGCAGCCCCTCGACGCGCAGCGGGAGGCCGCGGGGAACCTCCTTCGCGCCCTCCTCGATTTCGGAGTCGGCGCTCTCGGGTTCGAGGTCCTCGGGAACGTCTACGTCCTCCGGGACTTCGGCGTCGGCGATGTCGTTGCCGGCGTCACTCATCGTCGTCACCCCCGTTCGCGGCGGACTGACCGCCCGGGCGCGTGTCCGCGGCCAGCGAGACGCCGGCGGCGGTCTCCTTGCGCGCGCCGAGCAGGCCGTCGGGACGGCGCTGGACGAGCACCACGAGCAACAGCCCCATGCCCATGAACCGGAGCGTGTCGATGTTGTTCAACAGGAACCCCGCCAGCGGCGCGAGGTTGCCGCTGACGATGGGCGCCAGCGCCTCCACGAGGTTCGCGGGGTCCGCGGAGACGTCGAAGGCGTCCGTGATGATGTTGCGGACGACCGGCGGCGCCTCGAACAGCAGGCTGGCGAACAGCGCGCCGCCGAGCACGCTCCCCGTGTTCGAGCCGGCGCCGCCGATGATGAGCGCGATGAAGATGTAGAACGTGATGTTCGGGCGGAACGTCGTCGGCGTAATCGACGCGCGCGGTCCCATCGCGAACCAGAGAATGCCCGCCAGCCCCATCAGCCCGCAGCCGAGCGCGAACGCGCGCACCTTGAAGTTCTGGGTGTCCTTGCCCAGCGACTGCGCGGCGGTCTCGTCCTCGCGGATGGCCTTCAGCACGCGGCCGTACGGGGACTTCCCGGTGCGCTCCAGAATCAGGTAGACGACGAGCAGCGCCACCAGCACGCCGACCGTGTAGACGGTGTTGATGGCGGTGAACCGCTGGATGCCGAACTGCTCGAAGAGGGAGAACACCACCGACCCGACCGCGGTCGGTTCCGAGATGGTACTCGTCGGGTCGCGCAACAGCAGCGTGTTGACGGGACTCGTCGGGAGGTTGTCGAACCCGCTCGCGCCGCCCGTGATGTCGGCGAACGCGGGCGTGTTGTAGACGATGCGGATGATTTCCGAGAGCGCGACCGTGACGATGGCGAGGTAGTCGGCTTTCAGGCGGAGCGCGGGCAGCGCCGCGACCAGCCCGACGACGGTCGCCGCGAGCATCCCGCCGAGGATGCCGACGGGCAGCGGCAGCCCGAGGCCGGGCGGCATCCCGGACGGCGCGCTGGAGAGCATCGCGGCGGTGTACGCGCCGACCGCCATGAACCCCGCGACGCCGATGTTGAACAGGCCCGCGTACCCCCACTGGATGTTCAGCGCGAGCACGACGATGCCGTACACCGCCGACAGGAACGTCACGCGGCGCACGAGCGCGAGCAGGCCGTTGTTCCCGTAGCCGAGCGCGAGGCCGAACGCGTAGAACAGCGCCCAGATGCCGAGGAACATCGCGGTGACTTTCGCGGCGTCGCGCGCGAACAGGGTCCGCAGCGGGTCGAGTGCGTTCCGCGTGGCTGACTCGCTCATGCGGTCTTCACCCCGCCGAAGATGCCCGACGGCCGGAAGAGGAGAATGAGAATCATGAGCGCGAACGCGGTCGGGCGCGCGAACGACGAGAGGTCGCCCTGCAGCCAGACCAGCGACAGCCGGCTCGCGAGCCCGATAACGAGCCCGCCGGCGATGGCGCCGTAGATGGAGCCGATGCCGCCCATGATGACCGCCGCGAAGATGAGCAACAACAGCAGCCAGCCGGTCTGGAAGCCGAGTCCGCCCTGCGAGAGCACGAGCAGGTAGCCGGCGGCGCCCGTCAGTCCGGCGCCGATGAGCCACGTGGACTTGATGACGCGCTCGGTCGGGATGCCGGTGACTTGCGCGAGCGCGCGGTTGTCCGCCATCGCGCGCATCGCCTTCCCGAGTTTCGTCTGCTGGAGGAGGACGTGGAGGCCGACCATCAGCAGCGCCGCGACGACGACGAGCGTGACCTCGTGGAGGTCGACGATGATGGAGCCGCGGGCCGGGCCGAGGAACGGCAGCGCGTCCGTCACCGCCTCCGCGACGTTCAGCGACGGGAGCTGGTCGGTGGAGGTGACGATGCGGCGGTTGTTCCCGAACACGAACGCGACGAAGTACCGGAGCATGAACGCCACGCCGATGGACGCGATGAGCAGCGAGATGCCGTCGGCATCCCGCATCGGCCGGTAGACGAAGCGGTCGAGCACGAGCGCGACCACGACGGTCACCGCGACCGCGACCACGAGCCCGAGGACGATGGCTATCGGGGACAGCCAGATGTTCGCGCCGGCGTCCAGCGGCGGCGTCTGGAGCAGGACGAGCGAGACGAGGTCGGCGTCCCCGAGGCGGGACTGCCCGAGGCCGGTGACGGCGTTGACGGCGGACTCGGTGAGCGCGAGCAGGCCGCCGACGCCGGCGATGACGTACGTGACCGCCCACCCGGAGAACGCGCCCACGGTGAGGTAGTCGCCGTGCGCGAAGTTCGCGAAGTTGAGGATGCTGTACGTCAGCGACAGGCCGATGCTCGCGAGGCCGACGACGGCGCCGATGACGACGCCGTCCCACGCCAGGCCCGCGGCCTGACTGAGTGGAACGTCCCCGCCGAACCAGAGGGCGAACCACGGCGTCTCGAAGGGACCGAGGGAGACGCCCGCGAGCTTCGCGAGCAGGTCCACGAAGAGGACGGCCGCGACCGTCCAGACGACGGCCGCGCCGGGACTGCCGCGCGCGGCCCGGAGTCCGCGTTCTACTGTTGCGTTCGCGTCCATGTGTGAGTCTCTCGTGGTACGCTCAGACACGGAGGGATAAATAACGCTCGTTCGACGTGGTAGTATTTGCCAATGGCCGCTGCTTCGGGCGGGTTGCGCGAGAAAATCGGTGGCGGTGCGCGCGTCAGACCGCGTCGACGCCCGTCTCGCCGGTGCGAATCTGGTAGGCCTCCGAGACCGGGACGATGAATATCTTGCCGTCGCCCGGCTCGCCCGTGTGGGCGGCGTCGCTGAGCGCCTCCGCGACGTCTTCGGCGTCGATGTCTGCGACGACGATTTCGATTTTCACCTTCTGGTGGAGGTCCACCGTGTACTCCTCGCCGCGCCACTGCTCGGTCATCGCGGGCTGGCTGCCGCGCCCGCTCACGTCCGAGACAGTGAGACTGGGCGCGCCGACCTCCGCCAGCGCCTGCTTCGCTTCCGAGAGCTTGTCCGGCCGGATAACCGCAATCACGAGTTCGATGTCGCTTTCAGTCATCTTCGTTCACCCCACTGCCGTCGGTAGCCATAGCACTGTCCCCGCTGGTGACCGTGACGCCGCCGTCGCCGGCGGTGTCCACGAACTCGGGGTACGCCGTGTACCCGTGTTCGCTGCGGTCGAGCCCGATGTCCTCGTCGTCCTCGTCGGGGCGCAGTCCGACGACGACATCCGCGATTTTGAACACGATTGCCGTCGTGACGACCGTCCAGACGACGATGACGGCGATGCCGGCCGCCTGCATCGCGAGCTGCGAGGCCGAGAAGCCGTCGACCGCGAACACCGGAATCAGCAGCGTGCCGATTGCGCCCGCGCTCCCGTGGACGGGGAAGACGGCCGCGACGTCGTCGATTTTGAGCTTGTCCGTGACCCACCGGTAGACGATGGGCGCCTGCGCGCCGCCGATGATGCCGAGGATGAGGCCGCCGTACCACGTGACGTGGGGGACGGCGCCCGTGACCGCGACGAGACCGGCGAGCAGGCCGCTGGCGGTGAACAGCGGGTCGGGCTTGCCGTCCGACCAGCCGGTCACGAGCGCGGCGGCGACCGCGCCGCCGCCCATGCCGAGGGTGGTGTTCAGCGCGACGCGGCCGAGCGCGTCACCGTTGAACGCGAGCGCGCCGTCCGTGACGCTGAGCACCGCGGCCTGCGTGCCGACGTTGAAGCCGTACCAGCCGAACGCGAGGATGAACGTCCCGAGCACGGCCAGCGTGATGGAGTGACCGGGAATCGGCTGGCTGTTGCCTTCGGAGTCGTAGCGGCCGCGGCGCGGGCCGACCATGTACGCGCCGACGAGGCCGGCGACGCCGCCGAGCATGTGGACGACGGTCGCGCCCGCGAAGTCCTGGAAGCCGACGCCGATGGCCTGTCCGAGGTAGCCGGCGCTGGACAGCAGACCGTTGCCGCCCCACGCGAACCCGGCGATGACCGGGTAGATGAACGCCGTGAGGCCGATGGAGTAGAAGATGTACGCCTTGAACTTGATGCGCTCGGCGACCGCCCCGCTGACGATGGTCGCGGCGGTCATCGCGAACACGGCGCTGAACAGGTACGAGCCGATCCACGCGCTCGGGTCGTTGATGTACGAGAACGCCCCGGAGACGCTCACTGCGAGGTCAGGCGTGGTGACCGCGCCCGCGATGCCGTAGACGCCGAGCCCGAGCACGAAGAACACGAGCACGCCCATCCCCCAGTCCATGAGGTTCTTCATCAGGACGTTGGCGACGTTCTTCGCCCGCACCTGCCCCGCCTCCAGCAGCGCGAAGCCGGGCTGCATGAAGAAGATGAGGAAGCAGACCACGAGCGTCCAGACCGTGTTGACGCCGCTGACGACGGACGCCGGGTCCGCCTGCGCGAGGAGCGCTCCCTCAAGCATCGGCGACCCCCTCCGGGCGCCCGCGCACCGAGATTCCGTTCACCGGACTGTGCAATTCTTGCAGAATACGACCACTAATCGATGAGATTACTCCACGTTCGGGCATTGAATCCGTCACATCGCTGGACACCACGCTTCCATACAAAAGGCTAACGTATAAACGCCTAATCGAATGGCATCGTGATAGTAGTATAGTGAGTGTATAAGGACGAACCAACAATATTCTAAACTAATCAGATTTCTTTTCCTCTATTCGTCCAATTCTCTTCGATAAACAGCGCGTGCACGCGTCCCACGCGCGAAACAAATATAATTTCACTGGAGAATCTGGCAAAAACCGCGTCTACCCGGCGAACGGGCGCGTCGTCTCAGGGGCCGCTAGAAGAGCGTGAGACCGACGCTGTACGCCCAGCCGGTCGTGGCGGACGCCGCGATGGCGAGCGCGCCGCCGGCGAGGGCGGCGTTCTTCAGGAAGCCGGTCATCTCGTCCTGCTGTTGGTCCTCGGGGACCGCCCAGAAGTCGTGCATCGTGAGCGCGGAGACCACGAGGAACGCCGCGAGCGCGACGGCGCCGACGACCGGCAGGACGCCGGTGGCGACCGAGAGGCCGCCCAGCACGAGCACCGCGCCGGAGGCCAGCACCGAGAGCTTCGGCGCCGGCAGGCCCTTGTGCTGGGCGTAGCCGGTCATCCCTTCTAGCTGCATGAAGTGATTGAGGCCCATGAACGCGAGCACGCCGCCGAACAGCACGCGCGCGACCAGCAGGAGGAGGTCGGCGGCCGCCATCAGGCCGTCACCTCCGCGTCGAGGCCGGTGTGGTCGTCGAGCGATGCAGCCGCGTTGGCTGTCGTCTGGATAGTAGCTTTCACAACGTTACTTGGTTCGTCGCGGAACCTACTTGTACGTTTGGCGATACTCGGGCCACCGGGTGACACGCGTGTCGCCGACTGCTCGGACGGCCGCGACGACCCACAGAATCGTTCCTCAGTCCGTCTCGCCCACGATGCCGTCGAGCCACGACCCAACGACCGCGAACTCGTCGTCCGTGACCTCGTGGCCGACGCCCTCGTAGACGCGCTCGGTGACAGTTCCGTCGAGGGCCTCGAAGACCTCGCGGGTCTCGTGGACGCGCTCGACGGGGACGTTCGGGTCGTCGTCACCGACGCCGAGGAAGACCGGCGCGCCGTCCAGCGACCCCGTGTAGCCGCTGGCATCGACGGTTTCGCCGAGCAGGCCGCCGCTCAACGCCGCGACGCCGCCGTACCTGCGGGGGTTGCGCGCGGCGTACTCGCTGGCGAGAAACGCGCCCTGCGAGAACCCGAACAGGACCACGTCCTCGATAGCCACGTCCCACTCGTGCACGTCGGCAAGGACGCGGTCGACGGCCGCGAGCGCCGACGAGACGTGTGGCTCGTTTCGCTCGACTGGCGCGAACGACGAGTACGGATACCACCGGCTGCGCGCGGCGTCGGGCGCGACGAACGTCACGCCGTGGCGGTACAGCGGCTCCGCGAGGTTCACGACGCCCTGCGCGGTCGCGCCGCGGCCGTGCAGCAGGACGACCACGGCGTCCGCTACAGAGGCTGGTGCGCCCGCAGTGACGACCGGCTGGTCGGCGTGCGGGTCGCCGTCAGTCATCCAGGTACGGGACCGACAGCGGGGGCAGCTGGCGCTCGATGAGGTCGCGGTCCTCGACGAACTGGTCGGGCAGCGCCAGCGACTCCCCGAGGTCGCCGACGTCCGCCTCGAACGCGAGCCCGGGCTTCTCGGTGGCGAGTTCGAAGAGGATGCCGCCGGGCTCGCGGACGTACAGCGAGTGGAAGAAGTACCGGTCGTGCACGCGCGAGACGTCGTAGTCGCGCTCCCGGAGGAAGCTGTGCCACTCGTACAGCTCCTCGACGCTCTCGGCACGGACGGCGACGTGCTGAATCGAGCCCGTGCCCTCGCGGCCGAACTCCGTGGTCGGGCGGTCGAGCAGGTCGATGACGGTGGCGTACTCGCCGTCGGCCTCGTAGCGAATCCGGGTCTCGTCGCGCGTGCGCTCCTCGCCCACGAGTTCGAAGCCCAGCGTCTCCAGCAGCGCGCCGGTCGTGTAGGGGTTCGTCGGGAGCGCGGTGACGCTGTGCACGCCCCGAATCGCGTACGCCTCGGGGACGGAGCCGCCGGTCCACGGCTCGACGGGCGCATCACCCTCGACGAGTTCGACGTTCGTGCCGTCCGGGTCGGTGAAGCGCAGCACGCGGTCGTCGAACCGGGCGTCGGTCCCGATTGCGTCCACGCCGTGGGCGGCGAGGCGGCCGCGCCAGTACGGCAGCGAGCCCTCGGGGACGACGAACGCCACCGCCGAAATCTGTGGTTTGCCGACGCGGCCCGGCGCCTCGTTGGGGTACGGGAAGCACGTCAGCACGGTCCCGGGGTCGCCGGTCTCGTTCCCGTAGAAGAGGTGGTAGCGCAGCATGTCGTTCTGGTTGACCGTGCGCTTGACGAGCCGCAGGCCGAGGACGCCGACGTAGAAGTCGACGTTGCGCTGGGCGGACTCGACGAGGCCGGTGACGTGGTGGATGCCGGGCGTGTCAGTGAGCACGAATTGGGAAACCGGGGAGCGTTCAGTAGCCGACGCCCGTGGAGGCGTCCGGGAGGTCCGCGGGCTCGGCGTCGAGGCCGAGCTCTTCGAGGGCCTGCTTCATGTGGCGGTCCTCGGCGAAATCCGCGCCGTCCTCCTCGCGGAGGCGCTGGGCGGTCGCCAGCACCTCGCCGCGGCGGTCGTCCGGGATGTCGTACTTGTCCGCGGAGAGCTCGATGATGAGGCCGTTGTTGTCCTGCGTGTACAGCGAGAAGAAGATGCCGCGGTCGAAGACGTTGTAGCCGTGGCCGGCTTCTTCGAGCGCCTCCATCACGTCCTCGAAGTCCTCCGCCGCGATGGAGAAGGAGAGGTGGTGGACGCTGCCGGTCTGCGTGCGGATGCGGCCGCGGTTCGACGCGCGGTCGTCGCTGACGAAGACGGTGAGGATGCGGCCGTCGCCGGTGTCGAAGAACAGGTGCGTCTGCGAGGGGTCGTCGAGGTTCGGCTGTCGGAGCACGAGCGGCATCCCGAGCATGTCGCGGTAGAACGCGATGGTGTCCTCGGCGTTGCTCCCCCAGATGGTGATGTGGTCGGTGCCCGTCGTCTGGAACGGGCTGTCGGGGGCCTCTGCGGAGACGGGAATGGATTCGTCTGCCATGACGCCACCTAGGCGGCCCGTCCGGATAAGCGCTCGCGGGTGTCGACGCCACCCGGTGACACGCACGTCATCGGGCGGCGAACGCCACCGCTTTATTCGGGAGCGGCGTACTCGCGAGCGTGCAGATTGTGGGGTACGAGACGACGCCCGGCGAGGGGCCGGCCGCGCTCCGGGTTGCCGACAGCGGGACAGTCGAGCGCGTGCCGCTGCTGGCGGGCGAGTCGCTGGCGTACACGCTCGGCGAGCGGCACTGCGCGGGCGCCACGGACGAGGGCGTTGGGAAGACGACTGAGTCGTCTTCCCCAGCCCATCAGAACACAGAGTGTTCTGAGGACGTCCACGAGGCCTGCGGGAACGCGGACGCGCCGTACTGCGACGAGCACACGTCCACGTGGCCGTGCGCGCGCTGCATCGGGAACTGCGCGATGCCGCTGGAGTCGTGCCACGAGGAACACGCAATCTACCTGGCGGCGTTCGCGCCGGACACGTTCAAGGTGGGCGTGACGCGCTCGTGGCGGCTGGACACGCGCCTGCGCGAGCAGGGCGCGGACCGCGCGGCCCACGTCCGGACGGTCGAGGACGGCAAGCGCGCGCGGCAAATCGAGTACGGCATCGCCGACGAGATTCCCGACCGCGTGCGCGTTCCCACCAAAATCCGGGGGTTCGCCGAGCGCGTGGACGAGGCGGCGTGGAACGCGCTCGTTGCCGAGTACGACCCTATCGAGCGCTTCGACTTCGACTACGGGCTGGCCTTCGATAGCCGCCCCGTCGCGGAGACGATGGCCACCGGGACCGTGCTCGGGACGAAGGGGCGCGTGCTCGCGCTGGAGCGCGGCGGGACGACGTACGCCGTGGACATGCGCGACCTCGTGGGCTACGACGTCACCGAGGGCGCGAGCGACCGGGACCGGCAGTCGAGTCTCGGCGCGTTCTAGCGCCGGCGAGGCGCGTGGTGGAAAGCGGCTTTTTTCAGTGCGGGCGATGAACCCGTTGGTATGGCAGACGACGAACCCGAGACAGCCGAGGGCGAGAACGGCGACGACGGGGAGGAGAAGTCCTTCCGAGAGCGCGTCGAGGAAATCCGCCAGGAGCGCGCGCAGGAACGCGACGAGGGCGAGGACGGCGAGGGCGGCCCCCGCGAGCGCATGGAAGAAGCGATGGGCGGCGGTGGCGGTCCGCCCGGCATGGGCGGCGGCGGTGGCGGCGGCAACCCGTTCGCGCAGATGATGGGCGGCATGATGGGCGGCGGTGGCGGCCCGCCCGGCATGGGCGGCGGCCGCGGCGAGGAGTCCGAGGGCGGCACCAGCGAGAAGGTCGAGCGCGAGCTCGAACAGCTCCGCAAGGAACTGGAGCGCACGAACAACAAGCTCGACCGCATCGCGAACGCGCTCGAAGACTAGAGGCCGCGGTACAGCTCTTCTAACTCGTCGATTGCGCGTTCGACGCTAATCTCTTCGCGGCGCGACAGACAGTTCCCCGCGAGGCGCTCGCGCTCGTCGAGCGTGCGCTCGATGGCTGCGCGGAAGCCGTCGACGTCGCCGCGCTCGTAGTGGTAGCCGGTCTCGCCGTCGTCGATGGTCTCCGCGAGCGCGCCGGCGTTCACGCCCGCCACGGGCGTCCCGCAGGCGTTGGCCTCCAGCGCGACCAGTCCCTCCGTCTCGACGGGACTCGGGAACGCGAACGCGTCCAGCGCGGAGTAGAACGCCGGGAGTTCCTCGCGGTCGAGGAACCCCAAGAAGCGCGCGTCAACGCCGCGTTCGCGGGCTTCGGCTTCGAGGTCGTCGCGGGCGGGACCGTCCCCGCCGAAGACGACCGTCGCGTCCAGTCCCTCCGCTGCCGCGAGCAGGTCCGAGAGGCACTTCTCGTAGCCGTGGCGGCCCGTGTAGCCGACCAGCGGCTCGTCCGCGGGGAGGTCGTGGCGCGCGAGGAAATCGGCGGTATCGACCGGCCGGAACGTCCGGACGTCCACGCCGTTCGGGAGCGGTTCGACGGGCGCGTCGACGCCGAGGTCCCAGACGTGGTCGCGGGTGCGCTCGCTCGGCGTCAACACGAGGTCGGCGTGGTCGAGGAACCACCGCTCCCAGGCCTCGCTGGCGCGTCGGACCACGCCCGTCGCCGCGTCGGGGACGACGTAGTTGGCGTACTCGGCCGTGGGCGTGTGGTAGGACGCGACGAACGGCAGGTCGTGCTTGCGCGCGAACCGCAGGCCGGCGAGCCCGAGGCCGAACGGTGTGTGCGCGTGCACGACATCCACGTCGAGGGCGGCGACGGCGCCCGGGGTGCGCGGGAGCGCCATCCGGTAGCCCTCGTAGAACGGAAATCGCAGGCTCGGGACGCCGTACTCGCCGGGGCCGGCGTCGTAGTCCGCGCGCGGGTAGACGACCGGCATCTCGCCGCCGCGGGACTGCCAGCGGTCGTGCCACGTCGAGACCGTGTACGTGACGCCGTTGACCGTCGGCAGATAGGAGTCCGTGAACGCCGCGACGGTCGGCAGCTCCTCGCTCACGCTACCCCTCCGCGTCGCCGGCCGCGACGGACTCGGGGGGCACGCCGTCGGCGAGGTCGCGGTACGCGGCTTCGAGTTCGTCGCCGACGCGGTCGAGGCTGTGTGACTCGGCGGTCTCCCGGGCGTTCTCGCCGAGGCGCTCCCGCAACTCGGGGTCGTCGGCGAGCCGTTCGAGGGCCTCGCGGAACTCCTCGAACGTCGAGCACATCAGGCAGTCCTCGCCGTCCGCGAAGAACTCCCGGAACACGTCGATGTCCCTGAGGACCACGGGCTTCCCGCAGGCCATCGCCTCCAGCACGGCGATGCCCTGGTTCTCGACTTTCGCGGGGAAGAGGTAGACGTCGCCCGCGCCGAACGCCGCGCGCTTGTCCTCCATGTAGCCCGTGAACGTCACGTTCTCGGGCGGATTGTTCACCCACTTCTTCGTGGCTTTGCCTGCCTGCGGCCCCTCGTCGTAGGGACCGAACCACGCGAAGTCGTAGTCGGTGGCCTTCGCGAGCTCGCAGAACGTCGTGAGGCCCTTGCGCTCGAACACCTCGCCGACCGCGTACACGACCATGCCGTCGAGGTCGAAGCGCTCGCGGGTGTCCTCGCGGAACTGGTCGTAGCCCTCCAGACTCTCGACGTCCACGCCGTTCGAGAGCTGCTTTATCGGCGCGTCCACGGGGTAGGATTCGAGGACGCCGCGCGTGTACTCGCTGGGGCAGACCACGAGGTCGGCCTGCGAGTAGAACCACCGCAGGTACGGTTCCAGCGCGGGAGCGACCGTCGACGACCCCCGGAACGACTCCGCGAAGTCTTCCTTCGTGACGTGCGCGTGCAACACGAGCGGAATGTCGTTTCGCTTGGCGTGCCGGGCGACCGCGACGCTGCCCGGCCCGACGAGGTTGCAGTGCGCGACGTCGTACTCGGCGAAGTAGCCCTCGCCGGCGAACAGCGTGCCCAGCGACTGCACCGGGTTGCCGGCGCGCCACGGCGTCTCCACCACCTCGACGTCCGTCGTCGCGAGGGCCTTGCGCTGCTGGCGCGTCGCCGTCACGATGCCCCCGCGGAGGCGGTCCTCGAACTCGAGGTAGTTCAGCGCCCGCATTACCCGACGCAAACCGACCGTCGCCGATAACCCTACCGGAACTGTCTTCGGGCGGCCGCGCCTGCCCGTAGACATGTCCATCGCGGCGGAGCGAATCGAGCGACTGCACGCCCTCGCGCGGCGAGCGGCGCGGGCCGGCGACGACGACCGCGCCCGCGAGTACGTCCGGCTGGCGCACCGGCTCGCGGAACGCAACCGGCTCCAGTTTCCCTGCGAGTTCCGGCGGTTCACCTGCGACGCCTGCGACGCCTACCTGATTCCCGGCCGCAACGCCCGCGTCCGCACGCGGGACGGCCACGTCGTCGTCACCTGCGACTGCGGCCACCAGTCTCGGTACCCCTACGAGTAGCGGCGGCGATGCAACAAGTTTCAAAGCCTCGCGCCCTGAACTGTCTGTAGAACATGAGCGAGGACCTAGCGAAGCAAGCCCACGAGGCCGACGTCACGGTCTGGGTGGGGAAGGCGGGCGTGGACGCGGTCGCGGACGAACTCTCGGACCAACTGGACGACCGGGACGTCGTGAAAGTGAAGTTCCTGCGGTCGGCGCGCGGCGACGGCTCCACCGAGGAGCTCGCGGACGAGCTGGCGGACCTCTCCGACGGCGAGGTCGTCGAGACGCGGGGCAACACGGCGGTGTACCAGTAATGCCAGTGGAGCCGCTGCCGTTCATCGAGGACCTCGTGCCGCAGTACGCGGGCGCAATCACGCAGTTCCTCTACTTCGTCGCGGCGTTCGCCGCCATCTACCTCGTCGGGAAGGCGGTGGTGCGGCCGCTGTTCGACCGCGTGCTCCGCCGCCGCGACCTCGACTCGCACGCCCGCAAGCCGCTCCAGCGGCTCGTGAACTTCGCCATCGTCTTCGTCGCCATCTCGGTGGCGTTCGGGTTCGCGGGCTACGGGAACTTCCTGACGAGCCTCGCGACCATCGCCGCCGCGGCGACGCTCGCCGTCGGGTTCGCGATGCAGGACGTCATCCAGAACTTCGTCGCGGGCGTGTTCATCTACACGGACGAGCCGTTCCGCGTCGACGACTGGATCGAGTGGGACGACAACGCCGGCGTCGTCGAGGACATCAGCCTCCGCGTCACCCGCGTGCGCACGTTCGACAACGAACTGCTGACGGTGCCGAACTCGAATCTCACGGACGGCGTCATCAAGAACCCGGTGGCGAAGGACAAGCTCCGCCAGCAGTTCCTGTTCGGCATCGGCTACGACGATGACATCGACGAGGCCACCGAAATCATCGTCGAGGAGGCCGAAGCCCACGAGAACATCCTCGACGACCCCGGCGTGACCGTGCGGCTGACCGAACTCGGTGACTCCTACGTCGGACTCAAGTCCCGGTTCTGGATCGCCAACCCCTCGCGGTCGGACTTCGTGAAGACCCGCAGCGAGTACGTCCAGTCGGTCAAGGAGCGCTTCGACGAGGCGGGTATCGACATCCCGTACCCGATTCGCACCCTGAACGGCGAGGTCGAGATTTCGGGGTCGCCGGCGACCGACCACCTCGAATAGCCGACCGCGCCGTCTGCCACTCTTCTGCGCGACTCCCGTCGCCGCGAGTACCAGTACGTCCGTTGACGTGATGACGAGCCAACGGCTTCGAGGGGTCGAACGGCGCCAGCAAGCACGAAATTTTACGGGGCCGCACAGTATACAGAGCGTATGATTCTCTGCGTGGACCCCGAGACGCCAGCCCGCGAGCGCACGGCGGCCGCGCTCGCGGACGCCGGCTTCGGCGTCGTCGAGGCCGAGTCGCTGGCCGGGGCGCACGAGGCGCTCGGCGAGCACGTCGTCGAGTGCGTGGTCACCGAGCACGCCCTCCCCGACGGCACCGGCCTCGAACTCGTGGAGACGGCGCGCGAGCGCTACCCCGACGCGGCGTGCGTGCTGTTCACGGCGACCCCGCTGGACGACGTCGACACCGGCGCGTTCGGCGACGTCGTCGCGGAGTACGTGCGCAAGGACGACGACCACGACGAACTCGTCTCGGTGGTCGAGCACGCGCTCGCGTTCCGCAGTCAGACCGCGTACCCGCTCCCCGAGGACGAGGGCGCGCGGGTCGCCGCGCTCGAACAGTACGCCGCCGACCCCGCGGAACTCGGCTCGTCGCTGGACCGGCTGACCGAACTGGCGACCGCGCTGTTCGGCGTCGACGCCGCCGCGGTCGGCGTCATCGACGCCCACACCGAGGAGTTCCTGTCGTGTCACGGCGTCAGCTTCGACCCGATGGACCGCGAGGATACCGTCTGCACGTACGCGATTCTGGACGACGGCGTGACCGTCGTCGAGGACGTACAGGACGACCCGCGCTTCGCGGACAACGAGGGGCTGGCGGCGGCGAACATCCGGTTCTACGCGAGCGCGCCGCTCGTGACTCCCGAGGGACGAGCCATCGGGACGTTCTGCATCTACGACGACCAGCCCCGGGGCTTCGACGAACGCGACCGCGAGCTGCTGTCGCTGCTCGGCGACGAGGCGATGGAGCAGTTGACGCTGCGCCGGCGCATCCGCGACGCCGACGGAGGTGACGGTGATGACTGACGACTACACCTTCGAGGGGTTGCCGCTGGAGTCGCTGCGACCGGGAACGACCGTGCTCGTCGCCGGGCCGTCCCACGCGGGCACGCGCCACCTCGCGTTCCGGATGCTCTCCGGGCCGCCCGAGGAGGGCGCGATTCTCGTCAGCACGAACCAGCGCGCCGGCCGCATCGCCGACGACTGGGCACGCAGCGGGTTCGAACTCGACGAGGACCGGGCGGCCATCCTCGACTGCGTGGGCGACGACGACCAGAACGTCCCCGCGCAGGTGCTGTCGGTGTCGGGGCCGTCGGACCTGACCGGCATCGGGATGCGCTACTCGGACGTCTACCGGACGTTCCGGGAGTCCGGCGTCGAGCGCGTGCGCACCGGCCTGTTCTCGGTGTCCACGCTGCTGTCGTTCGGCGACCTCAAGACCGTCTCGCGGTTCGTGCACACGCTCGTCGGCCGCATCGACGCCGTGGACGGCGTCGGCGTGTTCTGCATCGACCCCGGGATGCACGACGAGCAGACCGTGAGCACGATTACGCAGTTCTGCTCGGCGCGCCTCGACGTCCGCGAGACCGAGACCGGCCAGCAGTTGCGCGCCCGCGGCATCCCCGACCAGCCCCGCGGGTGGGTGGACTTCGAAGTGACGGAGTAGCGCTCGCGGCGCGAACTGGAACTCGGCACGGCTCGTAGCGCCGCCGCTGTGCGCTTTTAGCGTAGATTTTGCAGTCGCGAGCCGACGGCTCGCGACTGGAAAAGGTACGTATGAATGACGGACGGGCCGAGGTGGCCCGGCGTTCCTGCCCGGGTAGTCCCGGTCGCCTTCTCCACCCCGCGACCCTCCGAGCGACGAGCGTTCGGTGCTCCGCTGCTCACTTCCGTGCCTGACGGAGTGGCACCGTCGAACCGCGACGACGACACCCCTGCAGGTGCGCGCCGCGGACCGCCGTCCCCGAAGGACGAGGCTTCCACGTTGGCTTCCGGGGCCCGGACGGGTCGACCGGACGCCCCCGGATTTCGGCCCCCGCTGATGACTATCTCGCGGGAAGGGGCGGGGCCAAACCGCCCGGCCTAGTCCACTTTCACGTAGATGACTCCCTCTTAAGGGCCTTTCGGGACGCGTCGTTTGTCGCTCGGTACCGCGTAGCGCGTTAACACTTTGGAGCGGGCGGCGGAATCGCCGGACGTGTCCGCCCTACGTGATCACTACGAGGCCGTGCGCGAGGAGTTCGGCTACGACCGCCCGGACGTCGACATCGGGTCGCTGTCGGCGTCGCTGGTGGACCGCGCGTTCGTCGCGGCGACCGACGCCGACGCGCTCCGGCAGGCGGGTGACCGCGACACGCTGTTCGTCGCGAGCGCGGGGCTCACCGGGCCGCCGCACGTCGGCACGCTCGGGCAGATGTACGCCGTGAAGCGCTTCCACGAGGCGGGCTTCGACGCGCAGTTCCTGCTCGCGGACTACGAGAAGTACGCCAGCGACGGCCGCGACCTCGACGCGGTCCGCGACCTCGCCGACGACTACCGGACGTTCCTCGACCGAATCGGGTACGGCGGCGAGGTGCGCACGCAGTACGACGACCGCGGCGTGATGCAGACGGCGTTCCGGCTGGCGCCGCACGTCGAGTTCGAGGACGGCCCCGAGTTCGACGCGGAGTCGACCGAGTGGGTGCGGCGGGTGCGCGCGGCCTACGACGACGACCAGCAGCCGCCCGCGGACGCGACCGGCAGCACCGACTTCGGGAGCCGGACGGCGGAACTGCTCTGTCTCGCCGACTTCCTCCATCCGACGGTCGCCGGCGGCTACGACCAGACGGTGTTCGTGCTCGGCGTCGACGAGCACGCGCTCGCGCTCGCGAACGACTACTACGCGGCGAAGACGCCGTTCGAGCCCGCCTTCGAGGGGCTGTTCACGCGCATGGTCCCGGGGCTGGACGGCTACCCGAAGATGGCGAAGACGATTCCGGGGTCGGGCATCACGATGGAGATGGCGCCCGGGGAGGTCCGGCGACTCGTCCGCGAGGCCGACGACGGCGCGACGCCCGCCGAGTCCACCGTCTACCAGATGCTGTGCCTGGTCTCCGAGCACGACGGCAAGCGCCTCGACGAGCTGGCGGACGCCTGCCGGGCGGGCGGCGAGGAGTGGGACGCCGCCGTCGAGGCGTACGCGGACTTCCTCGCGGACCTCGCGGCGGCGTGGCCGGCGTAGCGGGCGGCCGCCGGCGCTGCGACCGAGGGAAACGGTCATCCCGGACGAACGTCTACTCGCGTCCATGGGATTCGGCTCGACCGCGAAGAAGCTCCAGAAAGTCACGGAGATGGCGGACAAGCTCTACGAGCGCTTCGAGCGGCTCCGCGAGCAGGTCAACGACCTGACCGAGACCGTCGAGGACACCCACGGCCGCGTCGCCGAGCTCGAAGCCGAGCTCGCCGAGCAGCGCGCGCTCGTGGAAGCGCTCGCCGAGAAGGAGGGCGTGGACGTCGAAGCCGTCGTCGGCGAGGCCGACGCCGAGGCCGCGAGCGCCGGTGTGACAGACAGCGGCAGCGACGGTGCGGATGGCAACGACTAAAGAACGCCGGCAAGAATTTCCGGCGAGATGACCACCCACCGGAGGCCGCTGGACTCGGTGCTGGAGACGATCGGCGAGACGCCGCTCGTGCGCGTCGCCGCGTCGCCGGACGACGTCCCGGTGTACGCGAAACTGGAGTCGTTCAACCCCGGGGCGAGCGTGAAAGACCGCATCGGGAAGTACATGCTCGAACAGATGCTGGACTCCGGCGAACTCCCCGACGGGGGGACTATTGTGGAGCCGACCGCCGGCAACACCGGCATCGGGTTCGCGGTCGCCGCCGGCCAGCTCGGCGTCGACGCGGTGTTCGTCGTGCCCGAGCGCTTCAGCGTCGAGAAACAGCAGCTGATGCGCGCGCTCGGTGCGGACGTCATCAACACCCCCACCGAGGACGGGATGGGCGGCGCCATCGACCGCGCCCACGAGCTCGCCGACGAACTCGACGACGCGGTCGTCCCCCAGCAGTTCTCGAACCCCCTGAACCCGGAAGCCCACTACGAGACCACCGGCCCCGAAATCGGCGAGGCGCTCGACGGTGAGGTCGGCGCGCTCGTCGCCGGCTGTGGCACCGCGGGCACGCTGATGGGCACGGGCCGGTACCTCCGCGAGCAGGTCCCCGAGTTGCACGTCACGGCCGTCGAACCGAAGGGGTCGCTGTACGCGACCACGAAGGGCCGGGACGTCGAACAGGGCGAGTACAAGACCGAGGGCATCGGCACCCACGACCCCTCGACGAACGAGCTGTTCGACCCCGAGTTCGTGGACGACGTCGTCCAGATTCCCGACGAGGACACCCACGCCGAGATGCAGCGGCTCGCCGCAGAGGAGGGCCAACTGGTCGCGTCCAGCTCCGCGGCGAACTGCCTGGCGGCGCTGGACGTCGCCGAGCGCGCGGCGGCCGGCGACCTCGCCCTCCCCCACGACTGCGTCGTCACCGTCTTCCCGGACTCCAGCGAGCGCTACCTCTCGAAGGGCGTCTACGGCAGCTACGAGGAGTGGGAGGGGTGACGCCGCGGCCGCGTTCGCAGCGCGCGCGACCGGGCGAAACCCACAACGGCGCCCGTCGAGAACCGACGCGGTAGAATGGACATCTCGACCCTCCCACAGGCCGCCGACGCCGACGCCGACGGCTTCCGCAAGGAGAACAACCGCCTCCTCGGCATCCCCGTGGACGGCAGCGTGATGATTCGCGCCGGCTCGATGGTCAGCTACACCGGCGAGTTGACGTTCACCGGGAAGTCAAGCGCCGAGGGCGGGCTCACCGGCTTCGTCAAGGAAGCGGTGACCAGCGAGGGGACGCCCGTGATGGTCGCGGAAGGCACCGGCTACCTCTACGTCGCCGACCGCAGCAAGAAAGTCCAGATTCTGGACCTCGACGACGGCGAGTCCGTCTCGGTCAACGGCAACGACGTGCTCGCGTTCGACGCCGGCGTCGACTACGAGATCAGCACCATCGGCAGCCTCTCCGGCGCAGCCGCCGGCGGCCTGACGAACGTCTATCTCACCGGCCCGGGCGAGGTCGCCATCACGACCCACGGCGACCCGCTGGTCCTCGAACCGCCCGTGAAGACCGACCCCGACGCGACCGTGGCGTGGAGCGACGCGCTCTCGCCGTCGTTCTCCGTGAACAAGGCGTTCGAAATCGGGCAGACCTCCGGTGAGTCCGTCCAGATGGAGTTCACCGGCAACGAAGGGTTCGTCGTCATCCAGCCCCACGAGGAAGGCGGTCAGATGCAGTAGTCAGGCCCTCAAGCGACCGTGTTCGACTTTGATGCACTTGTCCTGGACGACGCGTAGTCCCGCGTCCTCGGCGCGCCGGGCGGCGTCGTCGTCCTTAATGCCCAGTTGCGTCCACACGACCTGCACGTCGTCGCGCGCGATCGCTTCGTCGACGATGCCCGCGACCTCCTCGCTGGGCCGGAACACGTCCACCACGTCCACCTGCTCGTCGACGTCGGCCAGCGAGTCGTACGCCGCCCGGCCGAAGATTTCGTCGGCGTACGGGTTCACGGGAATCACGTCGTAGCCGTGGTCCAGCAGGTACTGCGGCACGTCGTGGGCGTCCTTCCCCGGCGTCGAGGAACACCCGACGACGGCGACGTGGTCGTACTCCAGAATCTCGGCGAGTTCCGCGTCGGATTCGACGGGCATACGCGCTCGTTGGGCGGCCGCGGCGAAAAAGCTACAGGTCGCGCCAGCCGGTGCCGTCCTCGATGCCGACGAGCCGCGCCTCGAAGCCGCCGTCCTCGCGCTCGCGGAGCGTGACGATGCCGTCGAACAGCTGCTTGAGCGTGCTCACCGTCTGCTCGTCGTGGGCGCTGGAGTCGACGACGAACACGCCGAGGGCGTCCGCGGACTGCACGCGCCCCGTGAACACGTGCAGGAACCGGAACACCGTCTGGAGGTCCGAGTACATCAGCAGCGTCGACAGCGAGTGCAGGAGGATGCGGTTGCGGGTGACGCCGCGCTGCTGGTAGAGCGCGCGCAGCAGCTCGGAGAGCTCGATACCGATGCCCGTCAGGTCCACCGGCGAGGACGCGTACCGGACGAGCTCTGACTCGGTCGCCGTCCCCATCCCCTGCTGTTTCGTGACGCAGTCGACGACGCCCAGCAGCGGCTCGGTGTCGCCGACGTGCTCGGCGAAGTCCTCGATGACGCGCTCGGCGCTGTCCTTCGTCGACACGACGATAGACCCCTCACCGTCGCGGGCACCGGTCGCGAGAACCTCGAACCCGAGGTCGCGCTTGCCGCTCATCGGCGGCCCCTCCACGAGGACATTCGTTCCCGGCTCGACGTCCACGTCCGAGAAGGCCGCGCCAAGCTCGTACATTATGCTCCCCCTCGCGTCCCTACTGCGACCGGGGAGTTGCACGGCGACGAGTGGTACTCCCCCGTTCTCATCTGCCCGAAAGATATGCTGATTCGCTTAAATTCCTTTTGATTGGCCGCCTCACGGGGCGGCCAGCCGACCCGCGACGAACGCCACAGCGGCGACGAACGTCCCGGCCTTCAGGAGTTGCTGGCCCGCCTCCGGGTCGTCGAAGCTCCGGTACGCCGCCGCCAGCATCACCGCGTCCGCCGGCACCACGACGACCAGGTACCAGACGCCGAACGTCCCCGCGAGGTACGGCACCGGACTCGCCAGCACCGCGACGATCAACAGGACTGTCCCGAGGACGAGCGCACGCCGCTCCCCCATCACGATGGGGAGCGTTCGCAGTCCCTCCTCGCGGTCCCCCGCCACGTCCTCGACGTCTTTGATGACCTCGCGCGTGAACGTCGACAGCGCCGCCAGCACCGCGAGCACGCCGCCCGCCAGCGGGTCGCCGACCGCGGCCGCGCCGAACAAGAACGTGCTCCCCACGAGGTACGCCACCAGCGCGTTCCCCGCGCCCGGCAGCCCCTTGAAGTACTCCGTGTACGTCACCAGCCCGAGGAGGTTCACCGCCGCGATGCCCAGCGCCAGCGGCGGCAACAACAGCGCCAGCGCCACCGCACCCGCGAACAGCGCGAGGCTGAACGCCAGCGCGCCCCGGGCCGACACCGCCCCCCGCGGAATCGCGCGCTCCGGGTTGTTGATGCGGTCGATTTCCCGGTCGAAGTAGTCGTTAATCGCCATCCCCGCCGCCGTCGCGAACCACGTCGCCCCCACCGCGGCCGCCGTCGCCACCGGCTCCGCGAACGCCCCGCCAGCGACGAACGCCCCGATGAACGTCAACGCGCCCGCCGCGACCGTGTTCACCGGCCGCGTGAGCTCCACCAGCCCTCGAACTGTCCCCGCCACGCTCATACCCACGCCTACGCGGACCACCCCGAATAAAGGAGGCGATACGACCGAACCCGCACCACCCCGAATCACGGGGTTTAAAACCGACCTCCGTCTACGTTGGCGTGCCGGGCGCTTAGCTCAGCTTGGACAGAGCACTTGGCTTCGGACCAAGACGCCGCGGGTTCAAATCCTGCAGCGCCCATCATTTTCCGAGGAGCGAACGCGAGAGTTGAAACAAGATTGAGAGATATGTCTCGGCCCGTTTGTTGGATGCTACGGCTAACGGGTCGATAAATCCGCAAAACGGTGCCGCAGATTCGTTACGCAGTGCTGTTCGTGAGTGTGACTTCTTCCTGAGTGACGACAGTCTGAGAACCACCCTCACCGTACGCGGTAACCGTAATCGTGGTAGAGATTGGGCCGGACGCAGTGTTGTATACCTTCACGCTGTCCCCAACTTCAGCGAGATTCACGCCACTAGTGGCATTAGTGTCGGTGCTAGTCGTGGAGACACTGAGGTTAACCGCATTTCCTTCACTAATCCACGTCACACTTGCGTTCCCGTCGTTGGTCTGACTGACGTCGGCGCCGGCCTGTACGTTTTCGCTGACGGAGTCGCCGAAGCCGAGTACGAAGCTGGCGATGACGGCAGCCAGGATGACTGTAATCGCGACCATCAGGATGACGCCGATGACCGGCGACACGCCGCGTTCGTCGAAGTCCGGAATCTCGAAGCTGACTTTCATAGTTTTCGTTACACGCGTGACACAGTTGGTCAGCGCTTACACGCGGATTGCCATCGACTGCAATAAAACCACTGCGGTGGCGGGCGTCGAATCCGACAGGCGGCAGCCGGTTGTCTGACGGACGAGCAGGTGGCGTTCGGGGGGCGGCGGGCGAGCGGCGAGCCACGCAGCCGGGCTCGGAGGCGGGGCGCGAGTCGCGCGGCTTTTCCGGCCGTGCGGCCCGTGTCTAGTATGGCGACACTCGGTACGAAGCTCGTGCAGATGGACGCGGTGCCCGCGGTGATACACTACGCGGACGGCGGGCAGGACGGCCCGCTGGAGATCCAACACGTGCAGGTCGACGACGACACCGTGAACGCGGTGATTCACGTGCAGGCGGGCGGGACGCAGTCGCTGGCGCGAATCACGGGCGGGCTCGACGACGACGAGCTCGAACTCCAGATTCCGACCGAGCCCGCGGAGTTCGACTCCGTGGAGGCGTTCCTGGCCGCCGACGATATCTTCGAGACGGCGAAGACCATCGTCGACGTCCAGACCGACCTGTAACTCGGGGCCCGGGAGTAGAACGCTACTCGCCGACCTGTCCGGGGTCGCGGCTCGGCACGAGCCCCTGCGCCATGAGTCGGCGCGCGAGGACGACGAGCCCGTTCCCGACGCCGGTGCCGAAGATGGCTTGCTCAGTGTGCGTGTCCGGCATGATGGAACTCACGAGGAACGCCGACCGGTCCACGAGGAGCAGTCGGCCGATGGCGACGTCGTGTTCGGCGTCGGGGTCGCTGCGGAGCCACTCCAGCCCAGAGATGAACGTGGTCGCGTCCGGGACGGCGGCCTGAATCTCGGCCTGCGCGGACGCCGAGACGGCGCCGATGGCGAGGTCGGCGCCCTCCGGGATGGCGTTCAACTGGGCGACGAGCTCGTCGGTCAGCAGGGAGTCGTCGCCGACCACGAGCACCACTTCGCGGTCGGCGTCGGCGACGAGCTGGTTCGCGCGGTTCGCAATCGCGGTCTGTCCAGTGAGCGTCCACACCTCCTGGACCGAGGGCTCCGTCTCGCTGTCGACGCTCTCGACGGCTTCCAGCGCGTCCCGGAGCTGTTCGACGCGGGACTCGTACTGGTCGCGCAGCGTCTCGGTGGCCTCCGACAGGGGGACGGCACGGAACTGCTGGGGGCTGGAGTGCTGGACTTCGACCAGCCCCTGTGCTTCCAGGACCCGAATCGCGTCGTAAATCCGGGTTCGCGGCACGTCCGTGACCTCGCTGAGCTTTTTCGCCGTGCCCGTCGGAATCCGCGTCAGCCCGACGAAGCACTTCGCTTCGTACTCTTTCAAGCCGAGTTCTTGGAGGACGTCGACGGCCTCCTCGGCGTTCTCGTTCGTAGTCATGTGTCCCAACCCGCAGCCCGGAGAACCCGGGGGTAGCGGAGGGATAGCAGTGCGCGACGGATATGCGTTGTTACTACCAGGATTACGGTTTCGCCGGTGCGTGTCAGAGGCGAGCTAGCAGGCCGTTAGGCCGCTGCTCCGCCACAGCACCGCGCCCAGTTTGTGATATTTACAGTGAAGAATCACTGGCCGGTAGTAAACGGCGTCTCGAATCACTCCTCCGCGGCTACGGTATTCACCCAATTAATCACAAAATCATTATACGGCCGGCTACCTACCCATCGAGTAGCACGTGGCCCTCTTGTGTCCCAACCACAACCCCGCGTGCCAGCCCTGCTACCTCCGTAGCGGGGTTTCCGGAGCGGACACGCACCGTCATGAGTCCTGATACATCCGACGACGCGCGCGCTGTCGCTATCGAACAGCTCGAACAGTTCGGCCTGAGCACGTACGCCGCGCGCACGTTCGTCGCGCTCGTCGGGCTCGGCACCGGGACCGCCAAGGACGTCAGCCGGGTCGCGGACGTGCCCCGGACGCGGGTCTACGACGCCGTCGACGAGCTCCGCGGCCACGGGCTCGTCGACGTCCAGCAGTCCACGCCCAAGGAGTTCTGGGCCATCTCCGCGGAGACGACCGGCGGGAAAGTCGAACGCGAGTGGCGACACCGCACGGCCGTTCTCACGGAAGCGCTGGACGAGATCGAACCGATAGAGCGCCGCGACGAGCAGCGCGGCGTCTGGACGGTCTCGGGCCGGGAGACGGTGACCGACCGCGTGCTGGAGTTCGTCGAGAACGCCGAGGACCGCATCGTCTACATGACCGTCGGGGAGCTGCTCACCGAGGACGTCGTGGACGCCCTCGAAGCCGCCGCGGGCCGCGGCGTGGCCATCGAGCTGGCGGGCGTGTCGCCGGACGTCCAAGACCGCATCCAGCGGGAGGTGCCCGACGCCGAGCTGTTCGAGTCGCTGTGGATGTGGTCGGACACGCCCGCGGGCCGGCTCATGATGGTCGACGGCGAGACGACGCTCGTGAGCGTGCTCGTGGACGGCGAGAACGGCCGGCCCTCGACCCCGGAGTCGGAGACGGCCATCTGGGGGAGCGGCGAGTCGAACAGCCTCGTCGTCGTGCTGCGGGCGATTTTCACGTGGCGCCTCAACGACGCCGAGTAGCTACCGCGTCGCGAGCGCGAGGACGATTCCTGTCAGGCCACCCCACGCGACAGCGCCGCCGCCGGCGAACGTGAGCAGCGCGCCGTCCCCGAGGAAGCCGGCGACCGCCCAGACGAGGACGCCAGCAGCGGCGAGCGCGTGAATCGTCGTCCCGCTGACCGGCGGGTCGCGGCCGCCGATGGAGAGCCACGTCCCGTAGGCGCCGAGCGCGAGCGCGACCGCGTAGCACAGCGCCCCCAGCCCGCCCCACAGCGAGAGCAGGCTCGCCAGCAGCGAGTCGTCGCCCTCGCTGGGCTCGGGCGCGGTTGTCGTCGCGGTCGTCGTCGCCGCGGTCGTCGGCTGGGTCGTCCGCGCGGCGGGCTCGACGGTGACGTTCACGGTCGCGTCGTTGAGGCTGGCGACGCCGAGTTCGTCCTCGACGACCAGCGAGACCTCGTACGTCCCCGGCTCCGCGAACGAGGTCGCGTACGTCGCAGCCGCGCCGGCGTGGCGCTGGCCGGCGACGGCGAAGTCGTAGCGCGTGATTGTGCCGTCGTCAGTGGACTGCCGCCCCGAGAACTCGACGGGTTCGCCGGGCGTAACGGTCGTCTCGTTGGCCGCGAGCACCGCAGTCGGGCGCTCGTAGCGCGGCCCGAACGGCTCACTCGCGAACGGCACCGGGTCGGCCTTCCCGGCGTCGGTCACGACCGCGTCGCCCGCGCCGCCCGGATTGAGCGTCTCGTGGTACGGCCCCGAGGCGGCGCCCCAGTAGTTGCGCTCGGCGACGACGACCTCGCCGCCGTCGAGGCTGCTCCGCAGCCCGACGATGTGGCCGTAGACGTCGTTGTGGCGGAGTTCGACGTTCGGCGCGTTCTCGACGACCACGCCGGTCGCGGCGGCGGCGTCGCGGCCGCCGTCCGCGCGCTCCCGGTCGGCGGTGTTCAACACCACGGAGTTGTTCGCGAGCCGCGCCGGCGTCGGGCCGGCGACGCGCACGCCGTTCGCGTTCGCCGCGACCGTGTTGTTGTGAATCGCGGTGGTCGCACCGGCTCGCTCGCCGGCGACCTCGACGCCGAACTCGCCGTTGTCGAGCGCGTCGTTGAATCCCACGCGCACCCCGCCGAGCAGGTCGCTCGCGCGAACGGAGAGCCCGTCATCGGCGTTGCCGACGAGGCGGTTCCGGCGGACGGTCACGCCGCGCACGCGGATCGCAGACACGGAGATACCCGAACCGCCGTTCTCGCGCACGACGTTGTCCGCAAACACGGTGTTATCGACCTGCTGGGTGCCGAACGCCGCGCCGCCGTCGCCGTTCTCGGCGAGCGTGTTGTTCCGCACGTCGAACCCGTCCACGAAGACGTACTCCGCGGTCGCGTCGAGGCCGTAGCGGTCGTTCTGGGAGAACTCGTTTCGCTCGACGGCGAGCGAGACGTGCTGGATACCGCCGGCCGTCCGCCGGAGCGCGACCCGGAGGCCGTTCCGAGCGTCGACGACGGTGTTGCGCGCGAACCGCACGTCGTCGGCGTCGGTCGCCGCGTCCACGTGGAACCCGCTCCCGGACGCTCCCCGGACCTCGCTGTCCAGCACGTCAACGTCGTCTAACGCGCCGCCGCGGAACGCGACGCCGTCTCCGCCGACGTTCTCGACTGCGACCCGCCTCAGCCGCACGTCCTCGACGGCGTGGTCGTTGGTGGTCTTCGGGCGCGCGTCCGTCGATTCGGTCTCGAACGCGACGCCGGCTTCGGAGACGCCGGCGACGGTAACGTCGGTCAGCCGGACGTTCGAAATCTTTCGAGCGCGCACGCGAACGCCGCTGGCGCCGGTGTCCGCGAACGTCGTCCCGTCGATGCGGAGGTTCCGCGCCGCGTCGGCGTAGGGGTCGGTCTCGGGGACCGCGACAGTGACGCCGGCGCGCCCGACGTCGGTGAACCGGCTGTCCGCAATCCGGAGCGACGGCGCGCCCGCTCGGGTCGTCACGGCGAGCCCGTCTCGGACGTGCTCGCGGACCGTCGCGTTGGCGAGCCGAATCGACCCCTTGCTGGACGTGGCCGTAATCGCGGTCGTGCCGTGCTCGACGACGGCGTGCTCCAGCCGGAGCGTCGAGTCGCCGTCGCCGGCGTACTCGATGGTCTGCCAGGTGCCGGCGTCCGAGGCGGAGTCGGCGGTCGTGAACTGAATCGGGTCGAGGCCGGTCCCGGCGGCGACGAGGCTCCCCTCGACGGTAATCGTGACCTCCTCGCCGACGTTGACGCGCGTACCGGGTTCGACGGTGAGCGTCGCGTTCCCCGTGACCGTGAGGTCGCGACCGACGTAGTACGGGCCGTTCTCGGCCGTCCACGTCGTGTTCTCTGTCACGTTGCCTTCGACGTACGTCGGTGCCGCTGCGGGCGTCGCGGCCTCGGCTGTCGCGTCCGCAGGCGCGGCCGGCCCGACGGCGCTCGCGGCGACGCCGGTAGTGGCCGCGCCGAGCACCACGAGCGCGGCGAGGAGGAGTGTTCGCGGCGTCATGTGAGTGCGCGCTGGAGGTGAGCCACCGGGTAGTACACCGACCAGTCGAACGGCACGACCTCGTCGGCGACGGCCGCGTTCGCCGCGTCGTTCGGGACCGTGGGGTCCGTGCCGCGCAGCACTTCCTCGCCGTCCGGAATCCCGTCGGCGTCCGAGTCCACCGCGGTCGGGTTCGAGTCGTAGCGCCGCAGTTCGATGCCGTCGTCGAGGCCGTCGCCGTCCGTGTCCGCGTCGAGCGGGTCCGTGCCCGTGTCGCGGTACTCGGTCAGGTCAGTGAGGCCGTCGCCGTCCGTGTCGCGGTCGTTGGGGTCGGTGCCGAGCTGGACTTCGAGCGCGTCCGGGAGGCCGTCGAGGTCGGCGTCGGCGTCGATAGCGGACGTGTTGCCCGCGAGCTCCGAGCGGTCGTCGAGGCTGTCGGCGTCGGTGTCCGCGCTCCCGTAGTCGGTCCCCTCGCGGACCTCCCGGTCGTCGCGGACGCCGTCGTCGTCCGTGTCGGGGTCGGTCGGGTCGGTGCCGAACTGGTGGACCTCGGAGCCGTCTTCGAGGTCGTCGCCGTCCGTGTCGTCGTCGCGGAAGTCGGTCCCCAGTGAGAGCTCGTTCGCGTTCGAGAGGCCGTCGGCGTCGAGGTCGCCGCCCTTGTTGATGACGTGGACCGTGATTGCTCGGTCGTCGCGGCGGGAGTTCCCGCTTGCCTTCGCGCTGTACATCGTCGCGTACAGCGTGTGCCGGCCGGGTTCGAGTTCCGCCTCGCGCGGTTCGAGCGTGAGGTCGGCGTCGGTCGTCGCCAGCTCGCCGAGCGTCACCGTCGTCACGGCCAGCGAGCTGTCGACCTGCTCGCTGTAGCTGGCCTCGCGGCTCTCGGTCAGCCGGACGTCGTAGTCGGCGTAGTACGTCGCGGAGTCGCCGAGGTAGTCGCCGACGGTCACCCGCACGGTCGCGGGTTCGTCGGCCCACACGTAGTAGACGCCGCCCCGTTCGGTCGCGGCGCCCGGCCCGGTCACCTCGACCGAGAGGACGCCCGAATCGACCGTGGCGGCGTCGGCGGTGCCGGCCGCGAGCGCCGTCGCCGGGCTCGCCGCCGCGAGCGCGACGACGACGGCGACCACGACGGAACGCGGGACTGAGCACCGAGACACGTCTCTCTGTCTTGCTGTAACGCACTTGAATATAGTGGTGGTCGCGTCGAGCCCGGGCGCGTGCGACCGCGGCCCCGCGGCGACGCCGTTACCGAATCCGGTCGGCGGCGTCGAGCCCGGACTCGACGGCCGCGTGGACGCGGCCCTCGCCGGCGACCCAGTCGCCCGCGAAGTGGAGGCCTGCGTCTGCGACCGCCGACAGTGGCTCGCGCTCGGCGGCGGCGTCGGGGAGCGCGTACCGCCAGCCCTGCGTGTCCGTCCAGTCCGGGTCGAGGAGGCGGTCGTCGTCGAGCAGCGCGGCGACCCGGTCGGCGGCGGCCGCGACCTGATCGCCGTCCGGGTCGTCGTAGTGTGTCGCCGACCAGTCTGGCGCCATCTGGACGACGAGGAGGCTCTCGCCGTCCGGGACGTGTCCGGGCTTGCAGGACTCGCGGGCGAGCCAGCCGACGTCGTGGTCGTCGTCCGTGTTGACGAGCGCGTACCACTCGCGGTCGAGTTCGAACGGGTAGTGGAGGACCGCGGTGACGACGCTCCGGTACGGCACTGCGGCCGCGGCGTCCCGGGCGGCCGCGAGGCGCTCGTCGTCCCAGTCCGTCGCCGCGAGCAGGTCGGCGGTCTGGGGCGCCGGCGGCGTCAGCAGGACGTCGCCGAACGGCCCGTACGTCTCCCCGTCGGCGTCCGTGAGCGCCCAGCCGCCGTCGGCCGTCCGAGCGAGCGAGCGGACGCGCGTCTCCCGGCGGACCGTCGCGTCGGTGCGCGCGAGCAGGCGCTTCCCGAGTTGCGTGATGCCGGCCGCCCACGTCCACTTCGGCTCGCCGCTGTCGCGGCCCGGCGCGACGGTCCCGGCGCCGTCGAACATCCAGACCGGCTCGGCGATGTCGTGACGGCCGTCGTCGCCGAGGTCGCGCACGAGGTCCGCGACCGGGCCGTCGCCGGGAGTGACGTAGTTCGCGCCGTGGTCGTAGCGACAGCCGTTGCGCCGCCGGGTCGCCGCGCGGCCGGTGACGCCGCGGGACTTCTCGAACACCGTCGCGTCGCGGTCGGCGTCGCGGAGCCGGTACGCGGCGGCGGCGCCCGCAGCGCCCGCGCCGACGACCGCCAGCGAGTCGCTCATACCGGCGGATGGACTGCGAGGAACTTAGCCGCCGGTGGTCCGCGGCCGCGCTGGCGCTACGAGTGCAGCGTCTCGTACACCTGCGGGAGCAGGTACGCGAACGCCGCGAACACGACGACCAGGAGCAGCGCCAACAGCAGTTCGACGGGACCCATGCGGGATTTGTTTTCTGTCTGAGGACGTAATCTTTGTGGCCGATTCGGCGGGCGGCGAAGAGAAAACGGTTTGCCACCGTGCAACTCACGAAAGACCATGAAGGTGCGAATCGGCGCCGGCGCGACCGAAGAGGAAGCACGCGCGGTCGCCGCCGCGCTCGCCGAACACGTCGCCGACGAGGTCGAGGTGTACCTCGGCGACGACGACGAGCCCGCGGCCGTCCACGAAGCGCCCGAGCCCGCCGCCGAGGAGGACGCCGAACCGGAGCGGGAACTCGGGCCGACCGAGCGCGAGGAGAGACTGCGCGAGGAAATCGCGGACATCCTCGACGGCGGCCCCGAGAAGTACAAGGCGCGCCTGAGCGAGCAGGACAAGCTGTTCGTGCGCGACCGCCTCGACCTCTGGTTCGGCGACGAGGGCGGGGACGGCAACGGCGACCTCCTGTTCGAGGACGGGAGGTTCGCGAACTTCGACTCGTGGCACCCGAACAGCCCGGACGTCGAGGAGGCAGACCCCGACACGCGCCTCCCCGCGGACGGCCTCATCACGGGGGCGGCGGACTTCGAGGGGCGGGACGTCCACTTCATGGCCAACGACTTCACCGTGAAGGCGGGGTCGATGGCCGAGCGCGGCGTCGAGAAGTTCCTCCGGATGCAGCAGCGCGCACTCAAGACCGGGCAGCCGGTACTCTACCTGATGGACTCCTCCGGCGGTCGCATCGACCAGCAGTCCGGGTTCTTCGCGAACCGCGAGGGCATCGGGAAGTACTACTTCAACCACTCGCGGCTCTCCGGGCGCGTCCCCCAGATCTGCGTGCTGTACGGCCCCTGCATCGCCGGCGCCGCCTATACGCCCGTATTCGCGGACTTCACCGTGATGGTCGAGGGGATGTCCGCGATGGCCATCGCGAGCCCGCGGATGGTGAAGATGGTGACCGGCGAGGAAATCGAGATGCAGGACCTCGGCGGCCCCGAGGTGCACGCCCGTCAGTCCGGGAGCGCGGACCTCGTCGCCCGCGACGAGGAGCACGCCCGCGAACTCGTCTCCGACCTAATTGGGTACCTCCCGGACAACAGCGACGAGAAACCGCCGAGCCAGCCCGCCGAGCCGCCCGCGAAACCCACCGAGGGCATCGACGGCCTGATTCCCGAGTCCCCGAACCGCGCGTACGACATGCACGAGCTCATCGAGCGCGTCGTGGACGGCGACTCATTCTTCGAACTCAAGCCCGAGTACGGCAAGGAGATTCTCACGGGGTACGCGCGCATCGACGGCCGCACCGTGGGCATCGTCGCGAACCAGCCCGCCGAGCGCGCGGGCGCCATCTTCCCGGACGCCGCCGAGAAAGCCGCGGAGTTCGTCTGGAAGTCCGACGCCTACAACGTTCCGCTGCTCTACCTCTGCGACACGCCCGGCTTCATGGCGGGCTCGCAGGTCGAGCAGGACGCGATTCTGGAGAAGGGCAAGAAGATGATTTACGCCACCAGCGAGGCCACCGTCCCCAAGCAGTCGGTGGTCGTGCGGAAGGCCTACGGCGCCGGCATCTACGCCATGTCGGGACCGGCCTACGACCCCGAATCCACCATCGCGCTCCCCTCCGGCGAAATCGGCATCATGGGCCCGGAAGCCGCCATCAACGCCGTCTACGCGAACAAGCTGAACGACATCGACGACCCCGAGGAGCGCGCCGAGCGCGAGCAGGAGCTCCGCGAGGAGTACCGCGAGGACATCGACGTCCACCGGATGGCAAGCGAGACGGTCATCGACGAAATCGTCCCGCCCTCCGAGCTTCGCACGGAGCTGGCGGCGCGCTTCGACTTCTACGAGGACGTCGAGAAAGACCGGCCCTCGAAGAAGCACGGCACGATTCTCTGAGGCCCCGGCGGCCTACGAGAGGTGCGCGGTGACGTCCGTCGAGGAAATCATCCCGACGTAGTCGTCGTCCACAACCGGGAGGTGCTTGATGCCGTACGTCGTCATCATCGCGGCGACCTCCTCCATGTAGAGGTCGGGCGCGGCGGTCTCGACGTCGGTCGTCATCACGTCCCGGACCGTCAACTCGGCGACGTCCTCGCCTTCGGCGACGGCGTCGAGGACGTCCGTGCTGCTGACGATGGCGCGCGGCGTCGTCGTCACGACGAGCGCGCTGATGTCTTTCGCGCGCATCCGCTCGGCGGCCTCCCTGACGGTCGCATCCGGGCTAATCGTCTCCAGCGGCGTGGACATCACGTCCTCGACTGTGGGCTTCTCGGAAGAAGACATACGACACCCGACGCACCCTCTTACTAAGGCAGTTTCCCCGGTCGGGCGGCACGGTCGCCGCTCACTCCCGGTGCAGCGCGTCCACGAGCACCGCGAGCGCGAGGGCGACGAGACCGACGTCGCGCGCAATCACGTCCCCGAACTGCCCGGTCGTCGCCCAGACGACGGCGAGGTAGGCGATAGTCGCCGCCAGCGAGACGGACGCGACCAGCGCCGCGAACGCGATGTAGCGGTCCGCGAACAGCAGCGCGGCGAACCCGATCTCGAGCACGCCGTTCGCGAGCATGAACGCCACCGGCGAGACGACGAGCCACGGCGCGAGCCAGCCGGTGACGTAGACGGCCCACGCGGCGGGGTCGAGGAGCTTGTGGACGCCCGCCGCGAGCAGCATCGCGCCGAGTCCCCAGCGCGCGAGCGTCCCCGGGTCGGGCGCGCGAGCCCCGAGTCGTCGCGCGCGGTCGCGGACAGTCACGGTCAGTCCGCGGCGTGCTCGCGCTTCAGCGAGAGTGCGGTGCGGTCGAACTCGCAGACCAGTTCGTCGTCGCGGTTCACGGCGAACGCCTCGACGTGGAAGGTGACGACGCCGCGCTCGCCGTCGCTGGTCTCGCGCTTGTCCGTCACCGTGGACTGCGCGCGAATCGTGTCGCCGTGGAACACCGGCGCGGGATGTTCGACGTCGTCGTAGGAGAGGTTCGCGACGATGGTACCGTCGGTGGTGTCCGGGATTGTGAGCCCGACTGCGAGGCTGAGCGTGTAGAGGCCGTTGACGACGCGCTCGCCGAACTGCGTGTCGGCGGCGAACTCCTCGTCGAGGTGCAGCGGCTGCTGGTTCATCGTGAGGTCGCAGAACTGCTGGTTGTCCGCCTCGGAGACAGTGCGGCGCTTCTCGTGTTCGATGGTCTCGCCGACCTCGAAGCCCTCGTAGTAGCGTCCCGCCATGGTCGAACCCGCTCGGCCCCAATCCTTAAAACCGCCGAAAACGCGGCCGTCAGGCTTTTACGAGCCGTTTCGGCCACCACCCTTTTTCAGTAGGCGGCAGTCCATCGAGGTATGCCACGTGACTATGTGCGTGCGGGGGTGTTGGTGGCCGTGGTCGTCTCGGCAGCCATGTTCGCCGGAGCAACGACTGCTGCGACGGGAGGATCGATTTCGGCCAGTTCAGATAGCCCAGGCGAAACGACGGAGCACACCGTGAAAGCCACCGCAGACAGCGATGACGGCGGTAGTTCTTGGAATGGACTGCAAGTCGACTACAGTGGAACCGGAGCTGATGTGGGCGAAGTCGGCTCGGGGGACATCACGGAAATCTACATCAACCCCGCCGACGGCGGCGATAACATTAGCGCCTTCGACGACATAGACGACGTCTCCGTCTCAAACAACAATGAAACGCTCGGGATTAACCTCTTCGGCAACTACAATCTCGCTCAAGGAGACCAAGTTGTCGTGTCGTACAACGATGTACAGAATCCGGACGTGGGCGACTACGAAATTGATGTCTACATAAACGAACAGAGTAGTACCCCAGCGGCAACCGGAACGCTCTCAATCTCGGAAGAAACGACGACAAGCACCACTGAATCGTCCACCACCACCGAGTCATCCACTACTGAATCACCCACCACCGAATCACCCACCACCGAATCACCCACCACCGAATCACCTACCACCGAATCACCCACTACTGAATCACCCACCACCGAATCATCCACCACCGAATCACCCACGACGACGAGCGGTGGTGACGGCGACATCAGCTCCCCCGACCCGAACCCGGCGGGCGCGGTGAGCGAGACCGAGCCGTCGGTTAGCTCGGTGCCGAACGAGGCGGGCGCGACGGCGGCCCACACCGTGGGCACGCTCGTCGGGAACGAGATCGGTGACTCGTCGTGGAACGGGCTGGAAATCAATTACAGCGGGACCGGGACCGACGTGAGCAACGTCGGGCAGGGCGACGTCGTGAAGATCGGCGTCGACCGCGGGAACAACGACTCGAACGCCACCATCGACCGCTCGCTGGCGGCCTCGCTGGGCGAGGTCAGCGGGAGCAACGACGGCGAGACGCTGACGCTCGGGCTGGACGGCGACTACGAGCTACAGGAGGGCGACCAGATAATCGTCGTCTACGAGGACGTCCAGAACCCCGACGCGGGCGACTACTCGGTGGGCATCGACGTCAACCCGCAGAGTGGCGGTGAGGAGGTGAGTGCGGACCTCCACATCGACGCGGCGAACACGGCGACGGCCACTGCGACCGAGACGGCCGAGTCGACGAGCACGGCGACCGCGGAGCCGACGGAGACCGCGACCGCGGAACCGCCGGCAACCACCGAGGAATCGACGCCGTCGGCGTCGCCCGGATTCGGGACCGTCGCGGCGGTCGTCGCGCTCGCCGCCGCGGCCGCGTTGCTCGTGCGCCGATAGACATACAAGCAGCCGGGGCGACCCCCCGGCATGGCTCGACGCAGCGTTCTGTTTTCGCCGGGCGACCAGCCGGAGTTACTGCGGAAGGCGCCCGAGACTGGCGCCGATACCGTCGTCTTCGACCTCGAAGACGCGGTCGTCCCCGCGCGGAAGACCGAGGCGCGGACCGCCGTCCAGTCGGTGCTCGCGGACCCCGACTTCGACCCGGACTGCGAGGTGTGCGTGCGCGTGAACCCCATCGGGGCGGGCGCGGGCGACGACGTGGAGACGGTGCTCGCCGGTGAGAACCCGCGCCTCGACGCCGTCGTCCTCCCGAAAGCGCGGTCCGCCGACGAGGTGACGACGCTCGGCCGGCTACTCGACGAGCGCGCGTTCGACGTGCCCGTGCTGGCGCTCGTGGAGTCCGCGCGCGGCGTCCTGCACGCCGAGGAAATCGCGGACGCCGGGCCGACGGACGCGCTCGTGTTCGGCGCCGAGGACCTCGCGGCGGACCTCGGCGCGACCCGGACCGACGACGGCGTGGAAGTCCTGCACGCGCGCGAGCAGGTCGTGCTCGCGGCGAGTGCCGCAGGCGTGGACGCCATCGACACCGTCTACACGGACATCGAGGACACGGAAGGGCTCGCCGAGGAGACGGAGTTCGCCGCCCAGCTGGGGTTCGACGGGAAGCTCGCGATTCACCCCGGACAGGTCGCCCCCATCAACGACGCGTTCACGCCCGCCGAGGCGGACGTCGAGTGGGCCGAGCGCGTCCTCGACGCCAAGCAAGAGGCCGACGAGGCAGGCCACGGCGTGTACCGCGTGGACGGCGAGATGGTAGACGCGCCGCTGGTCTCGCAGGCCGAACGCATCCTCGAACGGGCGCGGGCCGCCGGCAGCGGCGACGCGTAGCGAGCGGGTCGGCGGGGGTTCCGCCACGCTTTTGCTGAGCGCTGGAGTCGGTCGGAGTATGGCGGACGCTAATCCCTTCGAGAGCCTCCAAGAGCAACTCGACGACGCGGGCGAGTACCTCGACGTCCGAGCGGACGTCCTCGACCGACTCAAGCAGCCCGAGCGCGTGCTCGAACTCACGCTCTCCGTGGAGATGGACGACGGCACCATCGAGACGTTCGACGCGTACCGCTCGCAGTTCAACGGCGACCGCGGCCCCTACAAGGGCGGCATCCGCTACCACCCCGGCGTCACCCGCGACGAGGTGAAGGCGCTCTCCGGGTGGATGGCGTACAAGACGGCGGTCGTGGACATTCCCTACGGCGGCGGGAAGGGCGGCATCGCCCTGGACCCCAGCGAGTACTCGGAGAGCGAACTCGAACGCATCACGCGGTCGTTCGCCAAGGAGATTCGGCCGTTCATCGGCGTGGACAAGGACGTGCCCGCGCCGGACGTCAACACCGGCCAGCGGGAGATGAACTGGATCAAAGACACCTACGAGAAACTGGAGAACACGACCGTGCCCGGCGTCATCACGGGGAAAGCCCTCGAGAACGGCGGGAGCAGGGGCCGCGTCGAGGCGACCGGGCGCTCGACGATGTTCGCCGCCCGCGAGGTCTTCGACTACCTCGACGAGGAGATGGCGGAGGCCACCGTCGCCGTACAGGGGTACGGAAACGCCGGCTCCATCGCCGCGCGACTGCTCGAAGACCTCGGCGCGCACGTCGTCGCCGTCTCGGACTCCTCGGGCGCCATCTACAACCCCGAGGGGTTCGACACGCGCCACGTCAAGGAGTTCAAGCGCGAGACCGGCAGCGTCGCCGGCTACGACGGCGCCACCGAGGAGTTCGGCAACGACGACCTGCTCACGCTGGACGTGGACCTGCTGGTGCCAGCCGCGCTGGAGAACGCCATCGACGGCAACCTCGCGCGCGACGTGCAGGCCGACGTGGTCGTGGAGGCCGCGAACGGCCCGCTCACGCCCGACGCCGACGACGTGCTCACGGAGAAGAACGTCCACGTCGTGCCGGACATCCTCGCGAACGCGGGCGGCGTCACCGTCTCGTACTTCGAGTGGGTGCAGAACCGCCAGCGCTTCCAGTGGACCGAACAGCGCGTCAACGAGGAGCTGGAGGCGGTCATCACGAACGCCTTCGACGCGATAATCGACGCCTACGAGGCCAACGACCTCCCGAACCTCCGCACGGCCGCGTACGTCGTCGCCGTCCAGCGCGTCGTCGACGCCTACGAGGGCAGCGGGAGCTGGCCGTAGCGGCGCGCGAGAACCCGCGAAATCCTGAAGTGGGCGGCGGGCGCGCTCGCAGACGTCATGCCCTCCACGAGAACGTTCGTCACCGTCGCCGTCGCCGCCGTCGTCGCCGTCGCGGTCACCCTGCGGCGGTACGTCACGCTCCTCGTCGTCGAACTCCCTATCGACGTGACGCCGCAACTGTTGACGCGGGCCACGCTGGGCGGCCGGTTCGCCGCGTTCGTGCTCGTCTACGGACTCCTGTTCGGGGTCGCCTACTGGGCGGGGACGCACGCGAGCGAGCGCGACGACGCCACGCTCGCGGCAGCGACGTTCGCGGCCGCGGCGACGACCGCGCTGGCCGTGTCCGTCGGCGTGGTCGCGTTCACCGGCGGTAGCACGCAGAGTATCGTCTTCGACGTCGCGGCCGTCGTCGCCACCAGCGTCGCCACCGGCGTCAAGTTAGCAGTCGTCGCGTTCGCCGGCGTCGCCGCCGGCGGACGGTAGAAGAACGGCAGTCGCGTTACAGGTAGCCTTCTTCGGCGAGGCGATCGACGGCTTCTTCGAGGCGCTCCGTACTCGCCGCGTAGGAGATGCGCGCGTAGCCCGGCGTACCGAACGCGCTCCCGGGGACGGTCGCGACGTGGGCGTCCTTCAGGGCGTCCTGACACCACTGCTGGTCGTCCTCGTCCACGGGCACCATCACGTAGAACGCGCCGTCCGGCTCGGGGACGTCCGTGCCGTGCTCGGCGAACAGCTCCAGCAGGCGGTCTTTCCGGGACTCGAACGCCTCGACCATCTCCTCGACGGCCCCGTCGGTGTTCTCGATGGCTTCGACGCCGCCGTGCTGGACGAAGTTCGTCGCCGACGAGACGGAGTGCGAGTGCACCTTCCCCGCCTGGTCGATGAGCTCCTCGGGTCCCGCGAGGTAGCCCAGACGCCAGCCGGTCATCGCGTACGCCTTCGAGAAGCCGTTGATGGTGACGGTGCGCTCGAACATCCCGTCGAGGGCGGCGAGGCTGACGTGCTCGCGGCCGTAGTTGATGTGCTGGTAGATTTCGTCGGAGATGACCGTGACGTCGTGCTCGACGGCGAGGTCGCGGACGCCCTCCATGGCCTCCCGCGAGTACACCGAGCCCGTGGGGTTGCTCGGCGAGTTCACGACCAGCAGCTCGGTGTCGTCGGAAATCGTGGCGGCGAGTTCGTCCAGCGCCGGCTCCAGCTGGAAGTCGTGCGGCGAGAGGTCCACGCGGGAGAGGTCGGCGCCCGCGATCTTCGCCATCGCCTCGTAGGACACCCACGCGGGGTCCAGCAGGACGACCTCGTCGCCGTCGTCGACCAGCGCCTGGAACGTCTCGAACAGCGCCTGCTTGGCGCCCGGCGTCACGATGACGTTGCCCGCCTCGTAGTCGATGCCGTCGCCGCGGAGCTTCGCCGCGATGGCCTCCCGCAGCTCCGGGATGCCGTTCGAGGACGTGTAGCCGGTCTCGCCGGCTTCGAGGGCGTCCTCGGCGGCGTCCTTGACGTTCTGCGGCGTGTCGAAGTCCGGTTCGCCGACCGAGAGGTCGATGACGTCCTTGCCCTCGGCCTCCAGTTCGTTCGCGAGGTTGCTGACCGCGAGCGTCGCGCTCGGTTCGACTCGTCGTACCCTGTCGGTGAAGTCCATCTTAGAGTTCCTCCGCGAGGTGAATCGCGCTGTCTACTGCCTCTGCGCCCTTCTGCACGCGTTCGCGGGCTTCCGCCCCCGACATCCCCGGCCCCGCGACGCCGAACGCCACCGGCGTGTCGCGGTCGAGGCTGACGTCGGTGAGCTTCTGTGCGGTCGCGTGAGCGATGACGTCGTCGTGGTCGGTGTCGCCCGTGACGATGGCGCCGACGACCGCGACGGCGTCGACGTCGTCGCGGCGCGCGAGCCGGTCGGCGGCCAGCGGCGCGTCGTACGCGCCCGGCACGCGGACCAACTCCACGACGTCGGCGCCCGCGTCGTCGGCGGTCTCGACGGCCGCCGTCTCCATCTGTTCGGTGACGCTGCGGTTGAACTCCGCAACGACGAGCCCGAGCTCTACCATACTCGTGGGGTCTCCCGGCGCGGATAAAGGCCTACCGTTACGGACAGTTCCCGCGAACCCACAAGTTTGTATGCACCCCGTTCCGTTTGGCGAACGAAATGCCCTCCTTCGGACGCCGCCGCACCACGGCGCTGGCAGTCGGCCTCGCCGTGCTGGCCGCGCTCGCGCTACGGTTCGTCGCGCTCGGCGACCGCATCTTCCACTGGGACGAGGCCCGCGTCGGCTACTGGGTGCTCCAGTACGCCGCGAGCGGCGAGTGGGCGTACCGCGCCATCGTCCACGGGCCGTTCCTCTTCCACGTCAACGAGTCGTTGTTCGGCGTCTTCGGCAGCAGTGACGCCGTGGCTCGCGCACCGGTCGCGGTCGTCGGCGCGCTCCTCCCGGCGACGGCGTGGCTGTTCCGCGCGCGCCTCGACGACGTGGAGGTCGCAGCGCTGGCCGGCCTGCTCGCGCTCAACCCCGTGCTCGTCTACTACTCGCGGTTCATGCGCAGTGACGTGCTCGTCGCCGCGTTCAGCTTCGCCGCGCTCGGCCTCGCGGTGCGCGCGCTCGACACCCGCCGCGGCGGCTACCTCGTCGCCGCCGGCGCGGTGCTCGGGCTGGCGTTCACGACCAAGGAGAACGCGCTCGTCTACGTCGCGATGTTCGTCGGCGCGAGCGCGCTCCTGTTGGACGAACAGCTGTTCACGGCGCGCAAGCGCGACGAATCCTTCGAGCGCGTGCTCCACGAGAACCTCCGGCGCGTCGGCAGCGGACTGTTCGCGTGGCGCCGCGCCATCGCGGGCGGCGTACTCGCGTTCTTCGTCGTGGTCGTCGTCTTCTACGCGCCCCGCCCGGAGTTCTACACCGCGCTCGCGAACCCGACACAACTGCCGGGCGTCGTCGCCGCCGGCACGGCCGGCGCGTGGACGGAGTTTTGGAGCACGTGGGGCGTCAGCGGCAGCGCCTCCCGCCAGCACAGCTACGTCGCGTTCCTCGCGGACGCGCTGCGGACGCTCGGCGCGGCGTCGCTGATGCTCGTCGCCGCCGCGGTCGTCGGCTTCCTCGCGGAGCGCTACGTCGCCGACGAGCCCCGTGACCTCGTGCTGTTCGCGGGCTACTGGGCGGTCGCGTCGGTCGTCGTCTACCCCGCGATTACGGACATCTCCGGGCACTGGTCGGTCGTCCACGCGGTGGTTCCGCTGGCGATTCCCGCGGCCGTCGGCGTGCGCGTGGTCGTAGACCGCGGCCGGTCGGCCTACCGGAGCGACGACCGCGTCGGCGTCGCCCTCGCCGCGCTCGTGTTGCTCGCAGCGGTCGGACAGATGGGCGCCGTCACCGCGGAGACGTCGTACCTGATGCCGCAGGACGACGAGAACGCGCTCGTCCAGTACGGCCAACCCGGCAGCGACATGCGTGCGACGCTGGATCGAATCGAGCGCATCGCCCCCGAGAACGACGGGACGGACGTGCTCTACTACGGCAGTCACTTCCACGTCACCGGCGAGTACGACGCCTCCGACCCGGACAGCGTCGCGGGGACGAACTGGTTCAATCGGCTGCCGCTGCCGTGGTACACCGAGCGCGCGGACGCGGTGACCGACTCCACGACGCGGCTGACCGAACCGACAGCGGGGAACGTCACCGGCAGCGTGGCGACCACCGACGCGCCGGTCGTCGTGACCGAGGCGAAGAACTACCGGGGCGTCCGCGAGCACCTCGGCGCCGAGTACGAGGGGTGGACGTACGAACTCACGGCGACGGACACGGTAATCGTGGTCTTCGTGGACACGGAGGCACCGGGCTTCGCCGAGCCTGAATAACCACGGGCGTGGATACTTCGTCGGCCGGTTCGGCAATTCTTATGCAGGAGTAGGCGGAAGTCACGGGTGATGACGGTACCCGTTCCCGGAGCGACAGTCGGGGTCGTCGGCGGCGGCCAGCTCGGCCGGATGCTCGCGGAGGCCGCGAGCCCGCTGGGCGTCGAGGTGGTCGTCCTCGACCCGACGCCGGACTGCCCGGCGTGCCCGCCCGCCGCCGACCAAATCGTCGGCGAGTTCGACGACCGCGACGCCATCCGCGAGCTCGCCGAGCGCGCGGACGTGCTCACGTACGAAATCGAGCTCGCGGACCCCGAAGCGCTCGCGGACGTCGGCGACGAACACGACGTGCCCGTCCACCCCTCGCCGGGGACGCTGGAGACGATTCAGGACAAGCTCGTGCAGAACCGAGCGTTCGCGGACGCCGGCGTCCCCGTCCCGTCGTTCCGCGCGGTCAACGACGCCGACGATCTCGAAGCCGCCTTCGAGGAGTTCGGCCGACCGCTGATGCTGAAACAGCGCACCGGCGGCTACGACGGCCGCGGGAACGCGCCCGTGGAGACGGTCGCGGAGGCCCGCGAGACCTTCGACGGCCTCGACGGGCTGGTCGCCGAGGAGCTCGTGGACTTCGACCGCGAGCTGTCGGTCATCGCGGCCAGCGGCGACGGCGAGACGGCGGCGTTCCCGGTCGCGGAGAACATCCACGAGGCAGAGATTCTCCGGGAGTCGGTCGTGCCGGCGCGCACCAGCGAGCGCGTCCGCGAGGACGCGACTGCGGTCGCCGAGAACGTGCTGGACGCGCTGGACGGCCGCGGCGTCTTCGGCGTCGAACTGTTCGAGGCCGACGGCCGAATTCTCGTCAACGAGGTGGCGCCCCGCCCGCACAACTCCGGGCACTACACCATCGAGGGCTGTCACACCTCGCAGTTCGAGCAGTTCGCCCGCGCGCTCTGCGGGCTCCCGCTCGGGGACACGACGCTCCGCCAGCCGACCGTGATGGCGAACGTGCTCGGCGACCCCGACGCCGAGGAGCGCCCCGCCGAACTGGCGGGCGTGACGAGCGCGCTGCGGGACGACCGCATCGCCCTCCACTGGTACGGCAAGCGCGACGTCCGCCCGCTCCGGAAGATGGGCCACCTGACGGTCGTCGGCGACGACCGCGGCGAACTCCTGATGCGCGCTCGCGCCGCCCGCGACGCTCTCTCGTTCAACCAATGACCACAGTCACAGACCTCGTCGAGCTGTTCGAATCGGAAGCCGCACGGGACCGCCCCAGCGAGCAGACGCCCGACGTCGGGATTATCATGGGCAGCGACAGCGACCTCGACGTGATGGCGGGCGCCCACGACGCGCTCGTCGACCTCGGGTTCGCAGAAGTCACGGACTACGACGACCCACCGGAGGGGTACTCCTTCGAGTCGTGGGTCGTCTCCGCGCACCGGACGCCGGACCTGATGTACGCGTACGCGGAGACCGCCGCCGACCGCGGGCTCGACGTCATCATCGCGGGCGCCGGCGGGAAGTCCGCGGACCTCCCGAACATGACCGCGTCGCTGGCGTACCCGATTCCGGTCGTCGGCGTCCCAGTGCAGGAGAAGTCCGTGGACTCGGTCATCGGGATGCCGACGGGCGCCCCCATCACGGCCGTGGACGCCGGCAAGTCCTACAATGCGGGGCTGTCGGCCGCGCAGTTCCTCGCGACCGGCGACGACGAGCTCGCGCAGCGACTCCGCGACCTCCACGCCGACCAGAGCGAGGGGGTCGCGGACGTGTCCCGCGAACTGCACGAACGCGGGACGCCGGGCTTCCGGGCGAGCCGGGACTGACCAGTCACCTCCCCGACGCCCGAACGCCGCAGTCGCCCTGAAACGCCAAAATTCTGCCGCGTGCGGCCGTGCGGGCATAAATCAACGTTTATGGGCGTGGGGTCCAAACTCCCGCTCGTCACGGAGACACTCCTATGAATCCATGGATCGCCATCGGTATGTTGGCGCTCGTGGGCATCCTCATCCCGGTAACGATGATGACGGTGTCCTCGTTGTTGCGCCCGACCGTACCTGAACAAGGGAAGCGAGCCACCTACGAGAGTGGCGAGGTTCCGACGGGGGACGCGCGCGTCCAGTTCAACATCCAGTACTACATGGTCGCGCTGCTGTTCCTCGTGTTCGACATCGAGACCGTTCTCATCTTCCCGTGGACCGTCATCTACCAGGACGCCGTCCAGTCCGCCGGCCTGACGCGCGCGCTGCTGCCGATGCTCGTCTTCATCGGCGTGCTCGTCGTCGGCCTCGCGTGGGCGTGGCGCAAGGGCGTCGTTCGGTGGGTGCGAACACCGCGGCACGGAGGAAAACCACATGAGCAGTGACCAACCACGCGACAGTATTACGGGAGCCAGCGAACCGCTGACCGACACCCGCGAGGCCCGAATGGGGGAGGGCGTCGACAACCGGTTCAACTCGAAACTCCGGGAGGCGTTCGGCTCGACGCCGTTCATCCTCACGAAGTTCGACAAGTTCATGAACTGGGTCCGGGGGTCGAGCATGTTCATGCTGCAGTTCGGTATCGCTTGCTGCAGCATCGAAATGATGCACACGTACTCGGTCAAACACGACCTCGACCGCTTCCACGCCGGCGTCCCGCGGGCGTCCCCGCGGCAGGCCGACGTGATGATCGTGCCGGGGACTATCGTCTCGAAGTTCGCCCCGCGCATGAAGCGCGTCTACGACCAGATGCCCGAGCCGAAGTTCGTCGTCGGCATGGGCAACTGCACGGCCTCCGGCGGCCCCTTCCAGGAGGGGTACAACGTCGTGAAGGGCGCCGAGGAGGTCATCCCCGTGGACATCCACATCCCCGGCTGCCCGCCCCGCCCCGAAGCGCTCGTCTACGGCGTCGCGAAGCTCCAGGAACGCATCGCCAACGGCGAGTCCTCGCCGGTCACGGTCAAGCCCTACGAGCTCGAACAGTTCGGGGACCTCGACCGCGACGAGATGGTCCAGAAGCTCGCAGACGACATCGACGAGGAGACGCTCGTCATGCGCTACAACTGGGCTGATTCGCCATGAGCACGTACGACGAACGGAACGCCGAACCGCCGACGACCGAGTCCGGCGACGTCGACGGTGACGCCATCGAGGAGCTGCTCGGCGACCACGTCCTCGACCGCGAACAGCACCTCAACGCCGACGCGTACGTCGTCCGCGCGGACGCCGTCCAGGACGTCCTCCAGACGCTTCGAGAGGAGGCCGGCTTCGACCACCTCTCGTGTGTCACCGCGGAGGAACACGAGGACCGCTTCGAGAGCATCTACCACCTCAAGCAGTACGACGACCCGACCAACGAGGTCAGCGTCGTCGTGCCGACCTCCCGCGAGGAGCCGGTCAGCGAGAGCGCGGCGCCCGTGTTCCGCACCGCCGACTGGCACGAGCGGGAGGCCTACGACCTCGTCGGCATCGAGTACGACGACCATCCGAACCTCGAACGCATCCTCCTCCCCGACACGTGGCAGGGCCACCCCCTGGGTCTGGACTACAACCAGGACAAGCCCCAGATTGTCACGTTCGAGGAGAACGCCAACCCGCTGGAGGACCACGCCCGCGGCGGCGAGGACTCGGACACGATGTACCTCAACATCGGTCCCCACCACCCCGCCACGCACGGCGTCCTCCACGTCGAGACGGTGCTGGACGGCGAGCAGGTCGCGGACGTCAACCCCGACATCGGCTACCTCCACCGCTGTGAGGAGCAGATGGCCCAGAAGGGGACGTACCGCTACCAGATTATGCCGTACCCCGACCGCTGGGACTACGGCCCGGGCGGCATCATCAACGAGTGGGCGTACGCCCGCGCCGCCGAGGACCTCGCGGACATCGAGGTCCCCGAGTACGCGCAGGTCATCCGGACGATGGGCGCGGAGATGTGCCGCATCGCCTGCCACCTGCTCGCCACTGCGACGTTCGCACTGGACCTCTACGGCGACTTCACCGCCATCTTCATGTACGGCATGCGGGACCGGGAGATCGTCCAGAACCTCCTGGAGGACCTCACCGGCCAGCGCATGATGTTCAACTACCTCCGACTGGGCGGGGTCGTCTGGGACATCCCCGAGCCCCGCGAGGAGTACTTCGAGAACGTCCGGGACTTCCTCGACGACCTCCCGGCGAAGCTCGACGAGTACCACGACCTCATCACGGAGAACGAGATCTTCCAGTCGCGGTGCGTCGACACCGGCTACCTCGACCCCGAGGTCGCAAAAGACTACGGCGTCACGGGCCCGGTCGCCCGCGGCTCCGGCATCGACTACGACGTCCGCCGCGACGACCCCTACGGCTACTACGACGAGCTGGAGTGGGACGTCGTCACCGAGGACGGCGGCGACAACTTCGCGCGCCTCCTCGTGCGGATGCGCGAAATCGAGCAGTCCGCCCGCATCATCGAGCAGTGCGTCGACCTGCTGGAGGACTGGCCGGAGGACGAGCGCGAGATTCAGGCCAACGTCCCGCGCACCCTCAAGCCGGAAGCCGGCAAGGAGACCTACCGCACCGTCGAGGGCGCGAAGGGCGAACTCGGCATCTACATCCGCGCGGACGGCACCGAGAAGCCCGGCCGCTTCAAGATTCGCAGCCCGGCGTTCTCGAACCTCTCCGCGCTCCAGGAGATGTCCACCGGCGAGTACATCCCGGACCTCATCGCCACGCTCGGCAGCCTCGACGTGATTCTCGGGGAGGTGGACAGGTAGATGGCGACGGCGACGCCACTCCCCGACACCATCAGCGACATCCTCGGCATCGGCGGCTTCGCCGGGGAGCTGTTGTCGATGCTGCTCGGCGCGGCGCTCGTCGGCACCATCATGCTGACGATGACGGCGTTCGCCGGCCCGTGGGCGAAACGGAAGATTACCGCGGCGTTCACGGACCGCGTCTCCGTCAACCGCATCGGCCCGATGGGGCTGGGGACCATCATCGTCGACGCGGTCCGCCTGCTGTCGAAGGAGCTCATCATCCCCGAGGGCTCCGACCGGCCCGCCTACGACATCGCGCCGGTCGTGCTCGCGGGCTCGGCGATTCTCGGCTTCGCCGTGATTCCGATGGGCAACGGCATCCACCTCGCCGACCCCGAGACGGGGCTGGTGTTCGTGTTCGCCGTCGCCTCCATCGCGAGCCTCGGGCTCCTGATGGGCGGGTACGCGTCGAACAACAAGTACAGCCTGCTCGGCGGCCTGCGGGCCGTCGCACAGAACATCGCCTACGAGATTCCGCTCGTCGTCACCGCGGCCTCCGTCGTGCTGTTCACGGGGTCGCTGCAGATGAGCGAAATCGTCGCCGCCCAGAGCGCGGAACTGACGACCATCGCCGGGCTCCGGATTCCGGCGTGGTTCGCGTTCGTCAACCCGTTCGCGTTCGTGCTGTTCATGGTGGCGAACCTCGCGGAGGTGGGCCGCAACCCCTTCGACACGCCCGAAGCGCCGACCGAAATCGTCGGTGGCTACCAGACCGAGTACTCCTCGGTGTACTTCGTGCTGTTCTACCTCGGCGAGTTCGTCCACATCTTCCT